>JAAURJ010000005.1 GCA_012032285.1 Sphingomonadales bacterium | reverse complement strand
ACATCCGGCCATCAGTAAGCAGCGCGACTTTGAACCCGCGATCCTGAAGCACGCCGAGCGATGGTGTCAACTTAGTGCAATTCGGGCATACCACTTGGCGGCCGGCCCCTGAAACCGGATGACGATAATGACATCGCGTTCCAACTCACCCGCCTTAAATGCCGCGACCGCGTCATTCTGATCGCTAAAGACCCGCACCGGAGCTTCGATGGTCCAGCGTTCCTTTCCACCGCGCTGGTTTTGAAAGTCGCCCGGCCCAAATTACCGGTGACCAAGCGCATACCGCCATCGGGCTGAAACGGGCTGGTAACACTGCGCAGCATGGTGTCATCGCCAGACAACGCCGGTGCATCATCCCAGGCAAGCGCCTCCCCGTCCATTTTAGGCTGCTTTGCACCATCACGCAGCCCCTGACCATAAACGGTCAGAATATCGTCATGGGCAAGCCCGGCCTCCACCAGCTCCCGGATCACAAAGGGCATCCCCCCCGCTTGGGCAAAATAATTCACATCACCCGAACCATTTGGATACACTCTGGCGATCAAAGGCGTGACCGAGGACAGTTCATCAATATCATTCCAATCAATGATAATTCCGGCGGCACGCGCAATAGCGGGCAGATGCAGCACATGGTTGGTCGATCCGCCGGTTGCCAGCAAGCCAATCACCGCATTGACAATAGCCTTTTCATCGACGCAGCGGCCAAGTGGGCGATAATCATCACCGTCCCAGCCAATTTCGGTCAAACGGTGCGTCGCCGCACGGGTCAGCTCCTGCCGTAATTTGGTGCCGGGATTGATAAAGCTTGACCCCGGCATATGTAGGCCCATCATTTCCATCATCATCTGATTGCTGTTTGCCGTGCCGAAAAAGGTGCAGGTGCCCGCGCCATGATAAGAGGCGGATTCAGCCTCAAGCAACTCTTCCTTGCCCACTTTCCCTTCGGCAAAAAGCTGCCGTACGCGCTGTTTTTCCTTATTGGCTAGCCCCGATGGCATCGGTCCTGCCGGGATCAAAATTGTCGGCAAATGCCCGAAACGCAGTGCGCCGATCAAAAGCCCCGGCACAATTTTATCGCATAAACCCAGCAACATCGCCGATTCAAACATCCCGTGGCTAAGGCCCACTGCGGCGGCCATCGCGATATTGTCGCGGCTGAACAGCGACAATTCCATACTGTCTTGACCCTGAGTCACGCCGTCGCACATAGCGGGCACGCCGCCTGCAACCTGCGCCGTTGCCCCGCGCTCTCTTGCAAAAACCTTAATCTGTTCGGGATAACGACCATAGGGCTGATGCGCGGACAGCATATCATTATAGGCCGTGATAATGCCGATATTCATGGCCCGCCCGCCGCGAATGGCGGCCTTGTCATCGCCGCTGGCGGCAAAACCATGGGCCAGATTGCCGCAGGATAACGCATCGCGGTTCACGCCCTTGTCACGGGCTTGAGCAATCAAATCGAGATAGGCTTGCCGCCCGGATTTGGAGCGTTCGATGATGCGGATGGTTACTTTTTCGACAACGGGGTTCATATTCGCTTTCAACTTTTGGATGTTCGAACTGTTTATACTCTATGGGGCAGAAGATTTCACCCTCATACCTATTATGTCATAAGATCGGCCGCCATCATTTGCGCCACGCCGGGAAGGTTGCTGGCTTCACGGTTCGCCAGAAAACGGGGCACGGGGCGCACCACATTGGCAAAGCCGCCCTTGGCTTCAAAACGCCGGTTGAAAATCGCCGCATATTCCGCGTTGCTTAAAAACTGGTTTTGGTCGCCATGTAAATATAGCCCTGACCATCCGGCAAAGGCCAAAGTCATATCACCTGCAAAGGCCCCTAATATGCCAGCCCGAATGCGGTCTTTACCGCTGCCGTCCAATGGCTGTGACAGCTGCGACCATAGGCTATCATCCTTTTCCAGAAACAATATTCGCTCATAAGTGACACGGGGATCCTTTTTCGCCAATATTGCGCTCAGTTCCGCCTCCACCTTATCTTCCGGGGCGAACCCAATATGCCCACATTCACTTTCCGAAGATGTAAAAGTGGTTTCGTCCAATCGGGTCAGAAGCGATGCACCCAAACCGCGATTATAATTGATCGTTGTCCATTTTCCTGGCTTGGTAAAATCAACCGGGGTCATGCCGCCTATTTTAGGAAAGCGTCCCGCATTGCTTCCCAAATTCATCCAGCCTTTTGCGACGCTGTCATTCATAACCAGCGGACGGCTACCTGTAAGATAGGCGATACCCGTTATAGAAATAATCCATCGGCACCTTTGTATACGCAGGCTATCGCCCTTTACCGCACCCGATATGCTCATGCCGCTGGGGCGGTTATTCAACCTGATCCCTATATCTTGGGCATAACGGTTAAAAGCATCGGTTGCGGTCGGAAATTCATCGGTTTTATAGCTTTTTTGGCTATGAACAAAAGGCTGGGCAGCAGGCTTCGCCAATCCGAAATTGACAATTTCCCCGTCAATATCGACCAACAACCAATCGCCCTCATGTAATTCATTCATGCCAGCTTGCCCCCTCTCTCTCGGTCAACGCTACCGAAGCACTTGGTCCCCAACCGCCAGCGGCATAAGGTTTTGCCTCAATATTATTCTTGGCCCAATTGGCCCTTATGCCGTCAACCCATCTCCATTGCGCCTCAACCTCATCGCGCCTTACAAACAAAGTCTGATCACCTTCAATCAGGTCAAGCAGCAGGCGTTCATAGGCAATACGGCGGCGTGTACCCGCAAAGGCATCGGTGAGCGATAGGTCAAGAGCCACTTCTCGCAGCTTAACATCACCGCGGTCAAGCCCCGGTTCTTTCGCCATGACCATCAACCTTACATATTCTTCAGGTTGTAAGCGGATGATGAGGGCATTGGGTTCCAGCTTACCGCCGCGACCGGCAAAAATATTATGCGGGACAGATTTGAACTGAACCACAATCTCGCTGCGCCGCTGCGCCAAACGCTTTCCGGTGCGCAGGTAAAAAGGAACGCCCTGCCAACGCCAGTTATCAACATAGGCTTTTAAGGCGACAAAGGTTTCTGTGCCGGATTGCCCGTCCAAATCGGCGGCATAGCTTTTCACCGCTTCGCCATTGACCGCACCGTCGCCATATTGGCCGCGCACACTGTCACCTTCGGCAACAGGACGTAGGGCACGAAGTACCTTTACCTTTTCATCACGAATAGCGGTTGAATCAAAATTGGCCGGCGGCTCCATGGCAATAATCGACAACAACTGCAGCATATGGTTTTGCACCATATCACGCAGAGCGCCGGTATCATCATAAAAACCAGCCCGCCCTTCCAATCCAACCGTTTCGCTGACCGTGATTTGGATATGATCGATGGCATTGGCATTCCACAGGGGTTCAAACAACATATTGCCAAAACGCAGCGCCATTAAATTCTGCACTGTTTCCTTGCCCAGATAATGGTCGATACGGAATGTGCGCTCTTCGGGAAAGACCGCATTGACCGCATCATTTATCTGCGCCGAGGATGAAAGGTCATTGCCTAAGGGCTTTTCTAGGCCAATACGAACATTTCCGCCCGCTAACCCGGCGTGCTTCAAACCCTTGATCGTTGGTTCGAACAGAAAAGGCGCGGTCGATAGGAATATGGACAGCCCGCCCGATATGTCGCCGATTTTCGCCGCCAGATCATCAAAACCTTCCATTGTCGAAGCGTCCAGCGCCTGATATTGCAGCCGCGCCAGAAAGCCATCAATCATATTTTCCGCCTTACGATCGGCGGGTAGGAATTCTTCAAGCGCCGCTCGTGCAAAATCGCGGTATTCCTTATCCGACAATTGACTGCGTGCGGTGCCGAAAATCCTTAAATCCGATGCGATAAGCCCATCTGAATGGAGCGCATATAGTGACGGAAGCAACATACGCCTCGCCAAATCACCGGTCGCTCCGAACAACAACATGGTGGAGCTACGTTCGCTTACAATCTCACTCATTACCGGCATTCTCTCTATCTTTTACGGGTTGGAAGCAAATTTGCGCCCTATATAGCGGGCAAATCCATTTTTCGAAGGCAAAATAACTATGCGCTTGGAAAGTAAAGGTGACGCCCCCTATGACAAGGATGTCATAGCATGATTTCAGAAAATGTCACCCCCTATCGCCGGGATGGGACGCCGCTAAGAAACTGTTACCAAATCCCTTTGTTCCGCTATGGCCATTGCCAATATCAGCGGGTCGCCTGTCTGCCGCTGTAAAAAATCACCTTTGCCCGATAACCCCTTCCACCCGATGGCGCTCAATGCCTGCACCACCGGAGCCGTCATGCTGGTGCCGGGGCCTGTAAGGATAATTATATCGGGCGTAAATTCGCGCGCCGCCACCTGCACCGCCAACGTGAAATCATAACATTGATTGATCTGTGCGCCCAGCGTGTAATCATAAATGCCTTGTATAGAAAAAGCCGATGGTGACCATATCCGTCCCTGACCATCAATGGCCGGAATTACGCCAGGCCCAAAGTCACTCACCGGGTTTGCGGCCTGCGCCAGCGGAATGATGGCATTGAGCAGCGGACTGTGAAAGGCGGCATGATGGTTCAGCTGCACCGGGAACCTGTCATCCGGCGGTAGCTGTGTCAGAAGCCAGCGCAAGGCATTCTCATCGCCTGCAAAAACAATCATTGCGCCGAGCCGGATAGAGACAAATATCCTATGCCCGATCGAATCCGCCTGCTCCAAAATACGCCGCACCCTCTGCTCTTTTAACGGATCTATGCGCCAGTCCGCATCGGCCATCGACCAAATGACCTGCCCTCCTGTGCCTGTGTCATGCATCAACGTGCCCATATTGTTAACCAGCCGGGCACCCGCCTCAAAATCCAATATACCTGCACAGGATAGCGATAAATACCAGCCCATGCTATTGCCGGTCACTGCTACAATGTCATAGCGTTCGCGGTCTATCGCGGCAAAATCCGCAAGCGCACAGGCATAGATAAGCATGGACGCATTATCGCCGGTCCTATGCATGGATGGCGAAAATTTTTCTGCACCGTCCAGCTGCGAAACCGTGATTTGTCCCGCCTGCTGCCGGATCCTATCAAGCCGCACCACGCTATCCCCGCCGCCGCCATGATATTGGCGCAAATAACCAAGTTCTGCGGCGTTATAGCTACCTCTTCCTGGGCAAATGACCAGCGCGGTTTGCTTCATCGCTTTGCCCTCGCAGCCGCCAGCGCCGCGGTTATGATCGATGCCTTGCCAGGCAGCACAAGTTCCGCCGCCGGACCCAGCGGGATGAAACTGTCATCGGCGGTAATCCGCATTACATCATCTCCGCGGCCGCATTCGGCAAATATGGTCATCAATTTCTCGCTCAAACTGCCCGATCGGCGTCCTTCATCGACCACCAATATTTTTGCGCAGTCCGCCGCCGCCTCAACGATTGCCTCGCCGTTTATTGGATGAAGCCAGCGCATATCTACGATACGAATATCAATGCCATATTCTTCCTGCAAAACCGTCTTTGCCTGCCGCGACAGAAAAAAACCATTGCCATAGGTGATGATGCACAAATCCCTGCCCTGTCCGTACTATTGCTGGCTGCCCTAAGCTTATCGTCGCTGCGCTATCTGGCGGCGCATAATCCGAAAGCCAGCCGCCATCGCCCGCTTCATGCAAATCGGCCATATGATATAACGCAATGGGTTCTACAAAAACCACCACCCGCCCGTCTTCATATGCCGCCCTTGCACATTCGCGCAGCATGGCGGGCGCATCCGCCGCATTTGACGGGCAAGCTACAATGATCCCTGGAATATCGGTCAACACTGCAAGGCTGTTATCATTATGAAAATGGCCGCCAAAACCCTTTTGATAGGGAAGCCCGGCGATACGGACGATCATCGGGTTGCGATATTGGCGGTTGGAAAAAATGAAAGCGTTGCCGCCTCGCCCCTGATCTGATCCTCCGCATTATGCAGATAGGCGAGAAACTGTATCTCCGCTATGGGCAGAAATCCATTATGCGCCATGCCGATGGCAAGGCCCAATATCGTCTGTTCATCCAGCAAAGTGTCAAAGACCCGCGCCGGGCCGAATTTCGCCTGAAGCCCCTGAGTCACCCCATAAACGCCGCCTTTGCGAGCGACATCTTCACCAAATAATGCCGCGCCGGGATATTGTAGCATAAGGTCAGCGAGTGCAAAATTCATTGCCTTGGCCAGCGTCACCGGCTTTGCAAGATTACGCTCATCCTTTGCGAACAGCGCCGCCCGCGCCGCTTGCCCAGCAGCAGGCGGCGATTTTTTTTCACCCTTTACAGGGTCGATGGCAACCATAACTTCGGCAGCGCTTAGCAAGCGGGGTTTGCCAAGCGCCTCTTGCGCGACCCTGTCCACCGCGCCCGCATGGTTTCATACCGGCTGACAATGTCCTGCACAGAAAAGCCGCATTGTTCCATCACGATCCTTGCGCTGTGTAGGAGAGGATCCTGCGCCTCGGCCGCCTCTATGCTGGCAAGCTCGGCATAGCTTGCCTCCACGTCCGCGCCCGCATGGCCCATGAGCCGCACGGTTCGCATATGCAGGAAAACCGGCTTGCGGCGTAATCGGGCATAGTCCAACGCCGCCTGTGCCCCTTCAAAAGCATGGATCATATCCAGACCATCGCACCCTATATAATGAAGCGCGGGTCGGCGGCTAAAATTCGCCTCTATCCATCCGCCCGGTGTCCGGACCGAAATGCCGATTCCATTATCCTGACATAAAAATACAATCGGCATAGGCAGGTTTTGATAGGCCGCCCAGCAGGCCGCATTAAACGCACCCTGAGCCGTGGAATGATTGGCCGATGCATCACCAAAGGAACACAATATCACTGCATCCTGCGGCAATGCGGCATCCGCATATTGTAGCCGCCTTGCCATTCCGATGCTGTGCGCCGCACCGACTGCTTTAGGCAGATGGGAAGCTATGGTGCTGGTTTGCGGCGGGACATAGCTATGGGTACAGCCCAGTACCTTATGCCGACCACCCGATATCGGGTCGTCGGCGGAGGCGGCGAAAGACAGCGCCATATCATAAAGCGGTGTCAGCCCGCCCGCCTGCTTTTTACGCTGGATCAAAAAGGCAGCATCACGATAGTGCAAAAAGGCCATATCGCTTTGCCGCGATGCTGCGGCCAATGCCGCCGTCCCTTCATGGCCGGAACTTCCGATCGAATAGAAAGTTTGTCCTTTTGAACGCCGCGCCCAAAGATCAAGATGACGCGACATAATCTGCGTATCGAACATATCGACGAGCAAATGCTGCGCAGCATTTTGTATACTCTTCCGCCCTGAAATGGCTTCAGGAAGGCGTCCCTTTAAGACTTTCTCTACAAAGCCTTTGTCGATGATTTCGGCCCGGTCAAACATATCAACGGCCATAATAGCTGCGCTGTAAAAAGACACAGTGTTTTCAATTTTCAATCACGCAGTTAAATCGCTGGATTTCAGGATTTTTTATGATATTGATTAGGAAGTGAGAGAGACACCCCTAGGAAAAGCGCTGACTTTTGCCATTATGGGTTGCGTAATATGAAGAGCAGATAAGCCAAAATATTGCGCAGCATTTTTTGAGGAGGAGAACCAAATGCGACAGTATAAACATTTCATGACGGCCGCTTTGTGCAGCTCTATGCTGATACCTGCGGCTGGCTATGCACAAGATACGCAACCACAAGAAGAGCGCGCCGATGATGATGTGATAATCGTTACAGCGACCCGCCGCGCTGAGGATGTGCAAAATATCCCTCTTGCCGTGACGGCGGTCAGCCCGGCTCAACTGGAACGTCAGGGCGTCGTCAATGTGCAACAAATTTCGCAGGTATCAACCAGCTTCTCCGCGTCCAATGCTCAGATTGCATCGGGTTCGATCGTTCTGCGCGTTCGCGGTGTCGGCACCACGTCGAATAATATCGGGTTTGAGAGCGCTGTCGGCATTTTCATCGACGGTGCCTATCAATCACGCCCCGGCGTGGCTTTAAGCGAATTTGTTGATGTGGAGCGAGTAGAAGTGCTGCGCGGTCCGCAAGGCACTTTATTCGGACGCAACACATCGGCAGGTGCGCTCACCGTCACCAATGTGCGCCCTGATCTGGACGAATTTGGCGGCTTTGCCAATGCCAGCTATGGCAATTTTGACTTGATCAATGTTCAAGGCGCTGTGAATGTACCCCTGGTTAAAGAAAGCCTAGCGCTTCGCGTCACCGGATCCTATCGCCAACGCGATGGTTTTGTCGAGGTGCGCGGCGTGGGCGGGGCAAAGGTTGGCGAATCCAACGATGCCGATCAATATCTGGTCCGCGGTCAACTTGGCTTTGATTTCGGCGGTATTGATGGCCGCATCATCGCCGACTATTCGCAAAGCAAGGCAAGCTGCTGCACCGCGATTGAGCTTCTTCCCGCCGGCCTTGAAACCTCTGGCCTGCTGAACGCTTTCGGGCTTGGTGCAACCGGCGGTCAGTTTCAGGATAATCGAGGTCTTCAAGCGATTGATGACCGTATTTCATCGGCCAATTTTGCCCCCATATCCAATGTCAAAAATTACGGAGTCACAGGCGAGATCAATGTTCCAATCGGCGAAAATGCCGACCTGATTTACATCGGATCCTACCGCAAGTTTCGGGCGCGTGAAACCTATGACACAGATTTTACGGCATTAGACCTGTTTAACGTTGATTTGAATGATACCCGCATCGATACCATGACTCATGAGCTACGCCTGCAAGGTGAAGCTCTTGGGGGCAAGCTGGAATATTTGATCGGCGGTTATTATTCGACCGAAGATATCCGTCAACAAGTCAGCTTCTCCCTTGGCACGCAATATGCGAGTTTCTCCAATGCGTCGCTTTTCGGTCTTGCCACGCAATTGGGCATACCCTCTTTCGGCCCAACGGCGCTTCAAACCTTGTCCGGTGGCGCCAATCCGGCAACAACCCGCGCCACCAATGGCTATTCACAAGATAGTAAAAGCTGGTCTTTGTTCACCAATAACAGCTTCAGCATTACCGATGATCTGAAAGTCACCCTTGGCCTTCGTTATTCGGATGAATCAAAAGACGGTTCTTATGCCCCTGTATCGAACAGCAACGCGACCTGCCTTGGTATCTTGGGCAATTCTGCTGCGCTGGGATTGACCAACGCCGATCCGCGTGTCCGCGCATTGGGCGGCACGGCCTTGGTTTTGGGCTGCCTGCCCTTCCTTGCTCCCGCCAACACACCTGCCGCTGCAATACTACCCCTACCGCGTAGTTTTTCGGGGAAGTTTAAGGATGATGAGCTGATTTATACCGCGAAACTTATCTATGATTTCGGGTCGGTCAATGCCTATGCCAGCTTTACCCATGGCTATAAATCAGGCGGATTTAACCTGGATAGCACTGCGGCGATTGGCGGCGCCGACCCGCGTTTCCGTTCTGAATTGGTTGATGCCTATGAACTGGGTTTGAAAGCGAAATTGATCGACAATGCCGTGACCGCAAATCTGGCATTCTTTTACGAAGATTTCACCGACTTCCAAGTGCTGGAATTTACCGGCACCCGGTTCCAGACATTCAATGTTCCCAAGGCACGGTCAAAGGGTTTTGAACTGGAAACCTTCATACGCCCCGATGACCATTTGACGGTAAATGCGGCTTTGACCTATGTTGATGCCGAATATCCCAATAATTGCGACGGGACATCAACCGAAATCAATGTCGCCAATCTATGCGGAGCGCCGCTCACCAATGCGCCGCAAATCACCGGCATATTCGGGACTACCTACACCAATGAAATCGGTAATAACCTGAAATATTTCCTCAATGGTCAGTTGAAGATGGAAAGCGATTCGCGCACCTCCACACAGCCAACGGTTTTGCCCACCACCTTAGCGGGTGTCGGCACGACGCCGCCGCTGCCCTTTGATATTCAGGACGGCAATGTGAAGATCAACCTGCGCGCCGGGATCGGCGGAGTTGATGATCAATATGCCATAGAATTCTGGGCACAGAATTTGACCAATGTCGGAACCCGTGGTGTGACCTTCAACACCACATTGCGAACGGGTTCGCGGTCTACCTTCATCCTTGAACCGCGCACCTTTGGCGTGACTGTCCGCGGTAAATTCTAAACCAATCTCTCGGGAGGAGATGGGGCCGGCTTCGTAAAGAGGTCGGCCCCTTTTTTGTTTGCGGCATTATGTTCTGAAAAGTGAAACTACCCGGCAATAACCGCCCCTGTTGCAACCAATGCGGCAATATCGGCCTCTCCCAAACCGGCGGCGGACAATATCACCATATGGTCCGCGCCTTTATCCGGTTTTGCAAATGCTTTTGCCAAAGGCTGGCTGGCCAGACGGGGCGCGATTTGCGGATGAGTCCAGCCGGTCTGTTCGAAATGCGTCTGCCGGGCCGCATTTGCCGGGTGCAGAGCAGCCTCCTCATAGTCCAATACAGGCGTCACACAGGCGTCCGTGCCAGCAAAAATAGCATCCCATTCATCGCGGTCTTTTTCCGCAAATACCGCCTCCAACATTTGATGCTGTGCGGGCCATTTGCTGCGATCATTTTGCCCCCCATATTGGGCCAGGTCGATACCGAGCCTCTCTATCATTATAGCGAAAAATTGTGGCTCAATACTGCCAACAGCAACAAATTTCCCGTCCGCGCAAGTATAGCAGCGGTAAAAAGGTGCCGCCCCATCAAGCAAATTGGCCTCTCGCTTAACCTGCCATGCGCCTGCGCCCTTCATACCATAGACGAAGCCCATCAAGGCGTTAACGCCGTCAATAATAGCAGCATCGACAATATCCCCCCTGCCCGGTTTTTTCCGCGCGCAGCAAAGCAGCGATAATGCCTGTTACCAAAAACATTGATCCGCCGCCAAAATCGCCAAGCAGGTTGAGCGGCGGCATGGGCGGCTTACCCGCTCTGCCCATGGCATGGAGCGCACCTGTCATGCTAATATAGTTGATATCATGGCCGGCCATCTGGCTCCATGGTCCCGATTGGCCCCATCCAGTCATCCGTCCATAAACCAGCTTTGGATTAACCGCATGGCAAGCGTCAGGACCAATGCCCAGCCTTTCGGTAACACCGGGCCGCAAACCTTCGATCAAGGCATCCGCGCCCGTTATAATCTTCAACAGAGCAGCGATGGCCTCCGGCTTTTTCAAATCCATGACGATCGATTTTTCCCCCGCGCATCAATCCCTCGTAGCGAGGGGCCGGGTCGCTCAACGACAACCACATCTGCGCCCAGATCCGCCAGCAATTGTCCCGCATAAGGACCAGGTCCAATCCCCGATAGTTCGACTATCATATATCCTGAAAGCGGGCCTTGATCTGCCATAGAATCCTCCGTTTAATCGTTCGATTAAATCTATGGATCATAAGGACATATGGCAAGCCAAATCAGATGGTAAGCTCCGGGGCAATATCCAAGGGGCAGCCCCCTTAATCGCTATCATCCACATCGACCGCTTCGCCGGTTACTTTTTGCGCAAGCGCAGCGGCGATGAAGGGATCGAGCGCACCGTCGAGTACGTCAAATGGGGCCGTGCTGATCACACCGGTGCGCAGATCCTTCACCTGTTGATAAGGTTGCAGGACATAGCTGCGTATTTGATGGCCCCAACCAATTTCGGTTTTGGCTTCATATTCGCTGCCCGCTGCTTCTTCCCTTTTGCGCAGCTCCGCTTCGTAAAGCCGCGCTTTGAGCATACCCATGGCGGTTGCGCGGTTTTTATGCTGACTGCGGTCATTCTGGCTGGCCACAACTATTCCGGTTGGCTTATGCGTTATGCGCACCGCACTATCGGTGGTGTTCACGTGCTGCCCCCCTGCGCCCGATGCGCGGTAGGTATCGATTTTCAAATCACCTTCGTTAATGTCGATTTCAATATTATCGTCAATAACCGGATAGACCCAGACCGATGAAAAGCTCGTGTGCCGCTTTGCTGCGCTGTCATAGGGCGATATTCGTACCAAGCGGTGAACCCCGCTTTCGGTTTTCGAATAACCATAGGCATTTTCGCCCTTAATTTGCATCGTCGCGCTTTTTATACCGGCCTGGTCACCGGCCTGATATTCCATCATGTCCACCTTATAGCCGCGGGCTTCGGCCCAGCGCATATACATACGCTGTAACATTTCGGCCCAATCCTGGCTTTCAGTGCCGCCTGCGCCTGCATGAATTTCGATGAAGCAATCATTGCCGTCCGCCTCGCCCGACAACAGCGCCGCTACCTTGTCCTGATCCGCCCTGCTGGCAAGTTTTTGCAGATCCGTCACGCCTTCGTCAGCCAGCGCCTGATCGCCCTCCATTTCGGCCAATTCGATCAGCTCGACCGTACCTGTCTTTGCCGCGTCAATCTCCCGCACAGTGGTAATGGCGCTGTCCAGACGGCGGCGTTCGCGCATGACTTCCTCCGCCGCTTTGGGATCATCCCATAATGTCGGATCTTCGACCCGTGCGTTCAGCTCGTCCAAGCGGCGCAGAGCGCGTTCCCAATCGAGCGACATCCGCACCAGATTAAGGGCGGCGTCAATAGTTTGAACAAAGCCTTCCGCGTCGGCCCGCATGGGGATACTCCAAATAAAATATGCAAATCAGTTATGACTGCCGCGCCTTAGCGTAAGCTACGCATAAGTAAAGGGCCGAGCGGAGGGCATATAGGGGGCAGGACCCTTCATGGTCAAACCAGCTTGCGCATTCTGTTTGCACGGGCACCGGGGCTGGGATGGGTTTGCAGCCATGGTAGCCCGTCGCCGCCGCCGCCCAATTCGGCAAGCTTGTCGAGCGCGGTAACACAGGCCTTCGCATCATAGCCCTTACCCTTCATAAAGCCCATGGCATATTCATCGGCTTCATTTTCATTCTTCTGGCTATGCTGCGCGACCATCACCTGCTGGATAATGCCGCCCAATTCGCCATCGGCGATTTTTCCGGCTGTGCCGCCCGCTGCCGACGCGCCTTTGCGAAGGGCGCTGGCGCGAAGCGCGGCCTGCATCCGTTTGCGGCTGTGCCCTGCGTGAACATGGCCGATTTCATGCCCGATAACATAACGGATTTCATCATCGGTAAATTTATCCATCAACCCTGCAAACACACGGATGGTGCCATCAGCCATGGCAAAAGCATTGATGTCCGACACCAAATAAGCCTTGATATCCAAATCAAGCCCGTCATGTTTCTCCAACCCTTTGGATAAGGCGGCGATCCGCTTGCCATAGGGGTCTTTGGGGCCTGCAACAGGGTTCAACCGGTCATATTCTGCAGCAATTTGAGAAAAATTACTCTTCAATTGCTCATCGCTGAGGCTTTCGGCTTCGGCAATATCTTTCGCCGCGCCCAAAACCTTGCCCAATTTGAATTGCGCCATGGCCGGTGTTGCAAAGCTGATGCCGCCTGCCAGTGCGCTGATCGCCATAATTTGTCGGCGGCTTAATTGGATACCGTCATTATCGGTTTTTATTTTACCCGTCATAATCGCTCCTTCTTATATTTAGGGGATATGGAAACCCAATGGCTTAGTAAATACCGCCCTCTTCCTGAATAAAATCTTGGTCCCGCTTTGTCCCCGATGCGCCCTGAACGGGGGTTGAGACAGGTGCATTATCACCATTGCCCTGATTATTGCTGCCCTCACTTTTTGCCGTTTTCGGTTTTTTCTTCTCCGTTCGGGCCGCGATTTCCTCTTTACGAATGGACCTTTTGGGTTCTGTTTCCGCCTTAAAGGCTTCCCAGATCACGCCCGCTTTTGGATCATCGCTGGGCCATGCACCAAATACTCTTTTGCCGGTGGTCCGGTCAATGCGCACCAGCCGTGCCCCGGCGGGTGCCACAAAGGGCGTTTTGGGCATATTTGCCATGGCTTCGCGGGCGAACTGTTTGAATATCGGCGCGGCCAAAGCGCCGCCTTGTGCATAACCACCCATATTGCGCGGCTGATCAAAACCGAGATAAACGCCCGACACCAAATTGGGTGATCCGCCGACAAACCAGACATTTGTTGGCCCCGAAGTGGTTCCAGTTTTGCCAAAAAGCGGGCGATCCAGATCACGCAATATCGTCGCCGTACCGCGCTGCACCACGCCTTCCAACATATGCACCACTTGATAGGCGGTGACCGGATCCATCAATTGTTTTCCAGCGGCGGTAAAGCGCGGCATGGCGCGTCCGTTCCAATCCTTGGCATTGCATCCTTTGCACGCTTTCCATTTCGACGGCCAAATTACCTTGCCGCGCCGGTCCTGCGCATAGTCGATAAAAGTCGGCTTTAACTCCCGCCCATGATTGACGAGCATCGAATAGGCGTTGGTCATTTTCAACACCGTGGTATCGCCTGCGCCGAGCGCAAAGGAGAGATAGGGTGGATAATCGCCAATACCCATGACCTTAAATGTATCTACTACATTATTCATTCCAGCATCACTGGCGGCACGGATGGTCATTAGATTGCGCGATTGTTCCAATCCCCAGCGCATGGTTTTCGGCCCAGCGCCGCCTGCCCCGCCAAAGTTACGGAAACATTTACGGCCCAGCGCCGCCGACTGCCAAACGCAATACTGACCATCGACAATGATCGAAGCGGGCGTCATGCCATTGTCGAGCGCCGTGGCATAGACAAAAGGTTTAATCGTGGAACCGGGTTGACGTTGCGCCTGTGTGGCGCGGTTAAAACTGGAAATACGCGAATCAAAACCGCCCTGCACCGCAAGCACGCGGCCATTGATCGGATTTTGCACAACCATGCCACCGCCCACTTCAGGAACCGTACGTAGGCTGAAATTTTTGCCGCCTACAGGCGCAACCGCGATAATATCACCTGCTTTCAGGGTGGAAGGCCGTCCGACCAACAATCCGGTTGAACCATCGGGAAAACCGATATCCGCATTACCGCCCTTAATTCCGATGGCAACAGCGGTGCGCCAATTGGAATAATCAATACCGATATTGGACCCGGCCAGTCTTGACTGCCATTGGCCATCATCCATAGGAATCGTTGCAATCGGTGCTTTCCACCCCTTACCGCCATGATAGCGAAGCATACCGTCGCGCAGTGCCTTTGTCGTAAGCTCCTGATAAAACGGGTTCATGGATGTGCGCACCCAAAGCCCGCCCGAATAAACGCTATAGGGGTTACGCCCCTCATCGGCGGTTTCGCCAAAGCGTTCGATCAATTGCCGCCGAACTTCCTCGACAAAATAACCGCCAATCCGGCCATATTCTCTCGATTTCGTTGTGGTAAGACCAAGCGGCATCGCGCTTGCCTGCTTCATCTGTGCTTCGCTGATCCAGCCATTGCTTTGCATTTCGCCCAGCACCCAGTTCCGTCGGGCAAGTGCAGCCTTCTCATTTTTCGCACGGCCATAAGTTTCGGGAGCCTTGGGCAGAATCGCCAAAAAGGCCATTTCATGCAGTTGCAGCTGATCGACACTTTTGCCAAAATAAGCCTGTGACGCAGCCTCGACCCCGAAGGAACGTCGCCCCAAAGCAATTTCATTCAAATAAAGCGACAAAATCTGTTGCTTGGACAGCGTTGATTCTATCCGCCGCGCAAGAAATGCCTCTTTCACCTTTCGCGTATAGCTTACTTCATTCGTCAAAAGCAGTATCTTGGCCACTTGCTGCGTGATTGTTGATGCACCGACTGGACGGCCATCACGAGTCAAATTACCCAATGCCGCGCTTATGATCCCCGGATAATCCAAACCGCCATGCTGGAAAAAAGTCTTATCCTCCGCCGCCAGATAGGCGCGGATCAAGAGCGGCGGGAAATCGGCATAGTCCAATTGCACCCGGTTTTCGCGGGCATAACTGTGATAGGGCATACCATTGATATCCCGCACCACCGTGGGCAGTGGCGACTGATATTCCACCAACTGTTCCGCATCGGGCAAATTGCGGATGACAAGAATCCACAGTATGAAGAGAAAAAATAACCCCGCCGCAGTCAGATAAGAGAGCAAGCGGAACCACCGGCGGCGCCACATTTTTTGCAGCTTTTCCCAAAGCCCACCGACTTCGCGGGTCAGTTTATAGCTGATATTATTAGATTCTGTTTCTTCCATCACCCGCCTTATCTAGCCGATTTGCGGGACAGGTCCAGTTTCTATTCGAGCATTTTACCGCTTTTTTATCAATTAACGGCTGGCCAAACGGCGGGCAAAATGGACTTGCACTGCGCTCGCCACACTGCGTCCGACTTTTTGCTGCCCGTCGGCAGAGGAGAGAAATGCGCCATCATTCGCATTGCTGATATAACCGGTTTCAAACAATATTGATGGCGTATCGGGTGCCTTTAAAACCACGAACGAGGCAAATTTATGGCTGTTGGAGCGTAACCGCATATTTGGCTTTGCCTCCCGCAGAAGCAATTTTGCGAAATCGGCGGACACATTCATTGTTTCACGCTGGGTCAAATCAATCAGGATTGAGGAAACATTGCTATCGGCTCCACCCAGATTGACGCCATTGATGATATTCGCCTTATTTTCTCGCGCCGCCAGCTTTTGCGCCTCTCGGTCGGATGCTGTTTCGGATAGCGTATATACCGTAGCACCATTTGCTTCCTGACTTTCGGCGGCATCGGCATGGATAGAGATAAACAGATTGGCCCCCATTTTACGGGCAATGCCAAAACGATCCTGCAAAATGATGAAGCGGTCATTTTCGCGGGTTAACGCAACGCGCACCCGGCCTGACTTGACCAATTCGTCGCAGATTGATTTGGCAATGGCCAAGGTGATATCTTTTTCCCGCTTTCCGTCATGCGGGCTTATGGCACCAGGGTCATGACCGCCATGCCCGGCATCAATAACGACCAGCGGTAAGCGCTCGTCGGACGGACCGTGAATTTTGGGAAGGTTTTTGGAATCATTGCCTCGGCCAATCGGAGCGCTCACCTCATATTGCTTTTTGGGCGGAGAGGCGCGAAAGCCCAAAGGAGGGACAATATCGGCAAGCCGCCGGCCCAGCGAGCCCAAAAACTCGCCAGTCGCTGCTTGGCGCAAATTCAGCTTTAAACTGCGCCCATCGTCAGAAAATTGACCACCCGTCACCAAAGCGGGCTGTTCCAGATCAAGCACGATACGAGCGGTATCTGGAGCAAACTGCCCTTGCCGAACTGCCGCAATCGGCCCGCCTGCATAAGCAGAACCGCCTGTTGTGCCGCCCAATATATCAACCGCAATCCGGTTCGGCCCGGATAGGGTGAACACGGACGCTTTATTGACAACATCATCAAAGTAAATAGTCACAGCATTGTCGCTCGCTGCGATTTGCCGGACCGTTCCGGCAATGCTGGGCGTGATGGTAAACAGGCCTGCGGCTATCAGAGCGGTAAAAAGCATAGATGCCTTATGTAGAATATGACGCGATTTGGTCCAGCAGTTTTTCAAAGCCACGGCTTTACTTCCTCTTCATGATGAAGAGCAAATTAATCATGCATCGGTAAAGGGCAGTGACCAGACAGGGTTAACGGTAAATTAGCTATAATTACCCGGGATGTTGAAAAAATCCTGTCCAAAACTAGAAACGAGAAGATAAAAAAAATAGGCGTAAAAACAAAGATCCGGGCCAAGACGAGCCTGACCCGGATCAGATATGCCAAATGACTTTGAATTAGGTGTTTCGGGGGACCTAATCATTTGGCAAGAGGGATAGACTTTATTAGCGTAGAGTTCAACCATCGCCTATACGGGCGATAGACTGTAATGATACCGGATCGGCCCTATAATCCCGCTTCAACCGCAATTCGAACCGCATCCGCGGCATTGGATGTCTGCAATTTTTTGAACAACAGCATCCGGTGCATTTGCACAGTTTTTTCGCTCAATGACAATTGATAAGCGATTTGCTTGGTGCGAAAACCCGCAGCCATTTTTTGCAAAATCTCTTTTTGCCTTGGTGACAGGCTGCTTACAATTTCGACCGCATTTTGGTGACGATTGACAGACGGACCATCGGCATTGGCGGGAAGTTCCACCTGCGAACCGATGAAATATTCAAGCCTACCGCCATCATCAAATACAGGCGCAATTAATACCGCATTGCGAAACGGCGTTCCGTCTTTTTTATAATTGAGTAATTCTACTAATACCGGCGTCTGTGCCGCTATGCCTTCTCGCAATTTTTCGGTAAGCCAAGGCTCTGTCCCCTCCCCCGCTAAAAATTTGCAATTGCGGCCAATAATCTCGTCACTGGAATAACCAGTCAGATCGGAAAAAGCTTTATTACTGGCGATAATCGGGTTGTTTTTTGCCTAGGATCGCTGATTACAGTTGCAATAGGGCTATGCTCGATCGACGCCAATAACGGATTTGCCCTGCCAGAAGATGTCACATTCGATACCATATTTATCCCTGTATTCAGGCTGGAGCATATTGCCAGAAAAGGCAATCGAAACATTTATTGTTTTTTTATCGTTCCAATAGGCTTGCCGCCGGGGGGAAGCGGTGCTAGCTATGAAGCAGCAAAATTCCCTTCGGAATAATATTGCTGCAAAAAAGCCGCTGAACCAATATGAAGATAACAGCGGCATATTACAGGTTGAAGCTGCATGAGGTATAATATTTCCACCATGGCTGTCCCGCACAGGGCTGCTGCATGGCTTGGAAGTAACGCACGCGCGACAAGCGCCTGCTATGCCCGTTTAGCCAAAGCAATTCTTACCATAACAAAACAATCCCGCCCGCAATTTTCAGCGCGTTTTTTCGCTGGTCCGGGCGAGTTTAACAATAGAGACGGCAGCTCGCAGTTCCTGACTGTGGCGGCTGTCGTCCGGAGAAAATTAAATGACAACGCGTATGTTAATCGATGCGCGGCACCGGGAAGAGACCCGTGTCGCCGTCGTCACAGGGAACAAAATTGAGGAGTTTGATTTCGAATCTGCCGAGCATAAACAGCTCAAAGGCAATATCTATCTCGCAAAAGTAACCAGGGTCGAACCCTCGCTTCAGGCGGCGTTTGTCGATTATGGCGGCAACCGACATGGTTTCTTGGCCTTTGCCGAAATTCACCCAGACTATTATCAAATCCCAAAAGAAGACCGCGAACGGCTTTTGGCCGAAGAAGCCGAAGCCGCAGCCGAAGAAGCCGCACTGCGCGAGCAGGAGGAAGAGGAAGGTGATGAACGGCCGAATTGATGCGCTCCGAAGCGGTAAGCGATGAAGATAGCGATGTTATCGAAATTGAAGATGATGACAGCGTTGACACGATTGACGTGACCGAAGGTCAGGAACCGCAGCTGGACGATGAGGACGGCTGCGATAATGGCGAAGACGATAATGGCGAAGCAAATGCCGAAGAAGATAAAGGACGGGGCCGCAGGCGCAATCGCCGGGGTCGCGGCGGCAAAGCAGGCAATAATGGTTCCTCTCGCCCGCCGCGCGGCAAAGCAAAGGCCAGCGATGAGGCCCGCGCCAAACGGATGAATATCCGCCGCCGTTACAAGATACAGGATGTGATCCACCGCCGTCAGGTTCTGCTTGTTCAGGTCGTGAAGGAAGAGCGCGGCAATAAAGGTGCGGCGCTGACAACTTATCTTAGCCTTGCCGGGCGCTATTGTGTGCTGATGCCCAATACCTCCCACGGCGGCGGGATCAGCCGCAAGATCAGCAGCGCTTCGGATCGCAAAAGATTGAAATCAATTATCGCGGATATGACGCTGCCCGCCACCATGGGCTGTATCATCCGTACCGCCGGGCTTGCCCGGACCAAGCCTGAGATCAAGCGCGATTTTGATTATCTCGCCCGGCTGTGGGACGAAATCCGCGAAAAAACGCTTAAAGCATCGGCACCGGAGCTGATCCATTCGGACAGCGACCTGATCAAACGCGCCATTCGTGACATTTATAACCGCGATATTGGCGAGGTAATTGTCGAAGGCGATGATGGCTATCGCGCGGCCAAGGATTTCATGAAACTGCTTATGCCAAGCCATGCCAAGCGGGTGAAGCAATATGTCGATGCCATACCCTTGTTCCAGCGTTATGGCGCAGAGGATCAGCTGAATGCCATGTATCACCCGATCGTGCAGCTTAAATCGGGCGGCTATATTGTAATCAATCCAACCGAGGCATTGGTATCCATTGATATTAACTCGGGCCGTTCAACCAAAGAACATGGCATTGAACAAACCGCGCTGTCGACCAATTTGGAAGCCGCCCGCGAAATCGCCCGTCAATTGCGCCTGCGCGATATGGCCGGCTTGGTGGTGATTGATTTTATCGACATGGAGCATCATTCGAACAATCGCAAGGTTGAACGCGCTATGAAAGAGGCGCTGAAAAATGACCGCGCCCGCATTCAGGTTGGCAGGATTTCCAGCTTTGGCCTGATGGAAATGTCGCGGCAGCGGCTGCGCACCGGCGTATTGGAAGCATCAACCCGCGAATGCCCGCATTGCGAAGGCACCGGGCTGGTTCGCACCGAAAGCTCCTCTGCGCTGTCCGCACTGCGCCTGATCGAGGATGAGGCGGCACGCGGCAATGGCAGCCAGATACAGTTGCAAGCGAGTCAGGAAGCGACCATTTATGTCCTCAACAATAAACGCGCCGAATTGGCCGAAATTGAGCTTCGTTATCATGTCAGCATCTCCATAATCCCCAATGGTGAAGATGAAGGCGCAAAAATGTCGGTCAGTTGTTCGGGACCAAAACCCGAACGCCCGAATTTGCCGCCTCCGATCATTGACCTGAGCGATGATGATGATTCGGATGATGTCGATGATGCCGATGAAACATCGGAGGCGCCGGAGGCAATGGACGAGGCCGGTCCTGTCAATGGCAATAAACGCAAGCGCCGCCGGGGCCGCCGCGGCGGACGCAGCCGCGACCGCAAAAACCGGGATGACGATAACCCACCGCACGAAAATGTTGAAGCGGCGGGTGAGGAGCAGGCTGCAGACCAATCCGAAACAGGCCCCGTAGAAAGCGAAGACGGTGCCGGGGATAAGCCAAAAGCAAAGCGCCCTCGCCGGGTCAGAAAACCAAAATCTGAAGCACAACCCGATCAGACAGCAGGCCAAGCTGATGCGCCAAGCGAAAACGAGCCTGCGGCAGAAGCAAAACCGAAACGCCGCCGCACGCCTGCCAAGACAAAAGCGGTGGCGGCGAAAAGCGCCGATATAGCTGAAGCCGATGAAGCTTTGGAAGAAAAGCCCAAAACCAAACGCGCAAGCAGGGCAAAAGCGAAAACAGGGGATAAGGCCGACGCTGTCGCGGAGGTAAAACCTGTAGAAGAAAAAGCTGTAAGAGCAAGAAAACCGCGCAAAAAGCCAGAAGCTAAAGATGAAGCCCCGGCCAGCGATGACGGCGAGACGGACGAAAAGCCCGCGCCCAGAAAACGCGCATCACGGGCCAAAAAAGCAGCTGAGCCTGTCCCTGTAGAAACGGCTCCTTCGGCTGATGTAGGTTCCAGTGATGATGGCGATGGCGAGAAAAAGACGGCTCGCACCGGATGGTGGCAGCGCACCTTTGGGTAAATTTGCCGGGTAATGCATTTGCACAATATATAATGGCCCCGCCGTGGAAACCGGCGGGGCCTTTTTTGCGCTGCCCTTAACAAAACATAATTCTTCATTGCGTATTCAGCTTGCAATCGTCATTCTGCCCTGCATGAACCTGCCTATTTCTGCCCGCCTGCGCACAGCGCTCACCCTTTTGCTTGCCATTATGATAAGCGTGCAGCCCGCTATGGCGCAATCTATTCTGCGCGATGCAGAGACAGAGGCATTTTTTGACGAAATTTCCGAACCGCTGATCCGCGCAGCCGGGCTGAACCCCAATAATGTCGATATTGTTCTTGTGGGTGACCGTTCGATCAACGCCTTTGTCGCGGGCGGACAGGCGGTCTATATCCATGTCGGATTGATTGAAGCGGCGGATAGTGCCAATGAAGTACAAGGCGTGATTGCGCATGAACTGGGCCATGTTGTGGGCGGCCATGCGGTGCGTTTTGGCGAAGGTTATAAAACCGCGACTGGGATCAGCATCCTCAGCCTAATTCTCGCTGCCGCAGCGATTGCCGCCGGTTCCGGGGAGGCAGGCGCTGGCATTTTGGGCGCAGGGCAGCAAGCCGCGCTGGGCAAGCTGCTCGCCTATACCCGCGGACAAGAAGGCGTGGCCGACGCATCGGGCGCGGAATATCTGTCCAAGGCCGGGATCACTGGCAAGGGTTCAATCTCTTTTTTCAAAAAGCTGCAAAATTATGAATTCCGCCTCGGCATCCCGCAGGAGGATAGTTATAACCGCACCCATCCCTTGTCGGGCGAGCGTATTTCGGTGCTTCAAGACCGTTATGAAAGCGATCCAGCATGGAATACGCAAACCAACCCCAAATGGGAGGCGGATTTTCAGCGGATAAAGGCAAAACTATTGGGCTATGTTGACGATCCGAACCGGACATTGCGCAGCTATCCCGAAAGCGACCTGAGCGTCCCCGCTCGCTACGCCCGCGCCTATGCTTGGCATAAATCTGCCTATCCGCAAAAGGCCCTGACGGAGGCGGAGGGCTTGCTTAACATTGCGCCAAAGGATCCCTATTTTCTGGAACTTTATGGCCAGATATTGCTGGAATCGGGTAAACCATATGAAGCAATTGAGCCGCTGCGCGAGGCAACAGCGCTAACCAACAACCAGCCGTTGATAGCCGGGATTTTCGGCCATGCGCTGATTGCAAGCGAGGATAGCGGGCAATTAGAAGAGGCCGAACGTGTGCTAAAAGCAGCGGTGGTTAAGGATAACAGCAACCCATTCGCTTGGTATCAACTGGGCGTGGTCTATGCCAAACGCGGTGATGAGCCGCGGGCCGCGCTTGCCAGTGCAGAACGCAGCCTGATGATCCGTGACCCCGAATCCGCGCTGCGCAATTCGCGCACTGCTATGGCAGGGCTTAAGGAATATTCATCCGACTGGATAAGGGCGCAGGATATAAACCTGGTCGCGCAGGCGCAGTTGGAAGAATATCAAAACGGCAACGGAGGCGATTGCGCAGCGGGCATTCATTGGCTAACCACGCCACATGAATGAAAGCCCAAAAACATCCCGCCTGCCCTTTTACCTTTTGCTGGTTGGTGTTTTCCTAATCAGTAGCTTTGGCGTTTACCTATACCAAAACAGCGGTAGCAGCGAAGACAGCAGCGCGAGCACAGCCAATAAAGAGGCCGAGGCCGCAATCGCCGCCGCCGGGATGAGCGATGCCGACCGAAAAGCGACCGAAGCGGTGGTGCGCGCCTATATATTGGAACATCCCGAAATCATCACAGAAGCTATCACAGTCTTGCAAAACCGCGAAATGGTCAGCCGCTTATCATCGGTGCGCGATGCGGTGCTGACACCTTTTGCGGGCGATGTTGCGGGAAACCCCAATGGCGATGTCACGGTCGTTGAATTTACCGATTATAATTGCGGCTTTTGCCGAAAAACCGTTGCCGATGTCGACAGGTTGATCAAATCGGACGGCAATATCCGCCTCATCTACCGCGAAGTGCCCTTATTGGCAGAAAGCAGCAAAACCGCCGGATTATGGGCGCTGGCGGCGGCAAAACAGGGAAAGCATGACGCCTTTCACCGCGCCATGTTCGCCGCGGGTAAGCCCAATGACGACACCATCCGCTTCGCCGCGCGCAATGCGGGAATGGATATTGCGGCGGCCGAAAAATTCGCAGCATCACAGGAAGCGCTGGCGGAGCTGCAAAATAATGTGCAATTGATGCAAACCATTGGCTTTAACGGCACCCCCACATTCATTATTGGTGATCAGGTGATCGAGGCGCCCAAGGTTATGACAGGTTAAAGGCCGCCGTCAAAACCGCCCGCACGAATAAGGGTTAGGGCGACAGGACACCGTCATTTCCGGTCCATGGCGACAACATACCATTCGACACTGCCCTTGCGGCTGGCGGGTGGTTTGGCGTGTTTGACCATTTTGAAATTACCCTTCAGCGCAGCCAGCAATTCGCCATCGGTGCCGCCTGCAAAGCATTTGGCCACAAAATGGCCGCCCGGCAATAATGTCTGAATCGCAAATTCGGCAGCCGCCTCGACTAGCCCCATGGTGCGCAGATGATCGGTTTGTTTATGCCCCACTGTGTTCGCTGCCATATCGGACAAGATCAAATCGGGCGCGGAGCCGAGCGCCTGCATCAATAAATCGGGTGCGGTATCGGCCATGAAATCCATTTCGAACAGGGTCACGCCCTCAATCGGATCAACAGGCAGCAAATCTATGCCTACTATAGCTGCTTTTGGACGAAGCCGCCTAACCACCTGTGCCCAGCCGCCCGGAGCCACACCCAAATCTACAACCGCCTTTCGCGCGTCGAGAAAATGGAATTTTTCATTTAGCTCGGTCAGCTTAAAGGCCGCACGGCTGCGATAGCCCTCGGCCTGCGCCTTTTGCACATAGGGATCGTTGAGTTGCCGTTCGAGCCAGCGCGTCGATTGCGCGGTCCGGCGCTTCGCGGTTTTCACTCGCTGTTTGCCCGCAATGCTGCGGTTGGAAATTTTACCGCCAAAGGGATTTTTTGCCATAACCGCCCACAATTCTGTTAATAGTGCCGTGATTTTGCGCTGCTACGTTTTTCATCGCTTGCCATCAGCGCTCTTAATATCCCCTCTCTGATCCCCCGGTCCGCAATGCCCAGCCGTTCGCCGGGCCATATATCCAAAATCGCCTCCAATATAGCGCAGCCCGCCACTACAAGATCAGCGCGTTCGCGGCCAATGGTTGGAAATTCCGCGCGTCCATCAGGGCTGCGGCTGGCAAGCTCGCGGCTAATTTCCCGCATCGCCTGCGCCGGTAGATGCAGCCCATCCACCTGCTTACGATCATAATTGGTCAGCCCCAGATAGACGCTTGCTAGAGTGGTGACTGTGCCGGATGTGCCGAGCAGGCGCAGATCGCCGCGATCCCCCGGTAATCGTTTCGCAAATTCGGTAAAGCTGGAGAGCACCTTCGCCCGCATGGCGGCATAACCATCGTGCCGCGCCTGTGCATCTTGTTGATCGAATATTTCGCTTTCGGTAAGCGAAACCACGCCCCAAGGAACGCTAACCCAGTCAATAATCTGCGGGACTACGCCGTCTGTGGATACCAGCACCAATTCGGTTGATCCCCCGCCAATGTCGAATATCAAGGCCGGGCCACTGCCTTCTTCCAGCAACGCGTGGCAGCCCATAACCGCGAGCCGCGCCTCTTCCTGCGGCGGGATAATGTCGAGTACAATACCGGTTTCGCGGCGCACCCTTTCAATAAATTGCGCACCGTTGACGGCTTGGCGGCACGCCTCTGTCGCCACCGACCGCGCCAGCGTGACATTGCGGCGCTTCAGCTTATCCGCACAAACCGACAGCGCCTCAACCGCGCGATCCATCGCTTCCTCGCTGATTTTCCCCGTAGCAGTCAGCCCTTCGCCAAGGCGAACCACGCGCGAGAAAGCATCGACAATAGTGAAATCGTCTCCGCCTGCCCGCGCGATCAGCAACCTGCAATTATTGGTGCCAAGGTCCAGCGCGGCATAGGCCGACCGGCCAATCCAGCTGCGCCGTGGTTCATGCCCATCGCTTTTGCGATGTTTTGCACCACGTCCATTGGCGGATTTGCGTTCGGGTGGAACGGCACAAAACGCAGAGCGCGGGTTTCCCGCATCGGCTCTTGCCTTTTTCCCGGTGCCTTGTGCAGGTTTTCCGGGGCCTTGTGCAGGCATATTAGCCTGTGTCAGGCCAGCGTTTTGAGCCGCATTTTTGCGGCGGGTGCGTTTCCGCTTCTTCCCGCCGCGACCTTCATGCGGCGATGGTGCGACGGGTTCGCCCATAACCGTACTCATTTCTTATCTTCTATCCAAAACGAAAGACCGCTTTGGTACCTGACAAGCAAGCTAAGCTGAACCGGTTAAAATTTCAACTTTAATGCGCATATTGCCCGCATTTCATCAACCATCCCTGATCAGGGGGCTTGACAAGCCGGCTTAGCCCAAGCATTTGCGTGCACCTGTTCCCCGGTCGTCTAACGGTAAGACTACGGACTCTGACTCCGTCTATTGAGGTTCGAATCCTTACCGGGGAACCAATGCTTTTCGATTATCATTTTGTATTTCAATTAGTTATTGCGATTTCGGGAAGCATACGGTTAGCTTTACCCAACAATTTACCCAACAAATATCAATGGCGAGTTCTCGCGATGATTTCCTTGATTTCTTCGTTGTCGGTAAGTTCTTCGATCTGACGAAGCACGTCTTGTACCTCTTGGGCCTTGAGCGCAGCGTTGCTGTCGACCGGCTGGACGCCCATCGCTAACCATGTTTCATCAACACCAAGAATTTTTGCGAGTGCGGTCATCTTGGGACGGCGCGGCATCGAAACGGCAGTCAGCCAGCGGCGCACGGTTTCGATCGTGACTTCGATCCGTTGATGCGAGAGTTCCCGCATGACCCAAGTAAGTCGGCCATAATCGTCAGGGCACCGGGGGTGGTTGTCCAATGCCTGCTCAAGCCGCTTGGCAAAGGCCCGCTCGCGTGAGCCTTGGCGAATACCCCCCATGTTCCCTCCGATGCTTTCCTGACGGCTGGATTCGTCAAGTGATGCAAGCGCTAAACTCATCTCGAATTCCAATCAAGCTGTTTTTTACGGACCTAGTATCTCAACTTTTTATTGAGAGTTTACACCACACTTACACAACAAAAATGTCAAGCTAGTTTGAGAAGCTATGAGACATTGTGAGATAGTTACACATTGAAATACAGTATTTTTTCGGCCCTTTTGGGACTAGATGCTACTCAATGAAATAGTGATGTGGCTCCTTACCGGGGAGCCAGCTATTCCTGGCCCGCGCCATCATATTTAAGTTCCAGATAGCGGTCGCGTATCGCCAGTTTATCCAGCTCGCCCCTTGCTATCTGGCCGGTGACGGTTTCAATCTCTCGGTCGATCAGCTTAAGCCCGTTGACCAACTGTTCTTCCGGTGTTTTACCCTTATTATCCTGCTGTTTCAAATGGGCGGGGATGCGTTTATAGCCGTTGATCAATTCGGGCAAATGTTCGCCCACCAATTTGCGCACCTCGCGTGCCGCTGGATCACCTTCATTCAACGTTGATAGCTGCGGCGCGAGTTGATCCAGCCTGACACCAATATCCTGCATGATCTTCACCGCAGGCGCGGGCAAAAGCGGCTGCTGCGCCTCCAGCCAGATTTCGGTTTTCCCGGCAAGCGTTTCCAAATCGCTTATCCTCAGGCTTTCGGTTGTTGGCATCGGCATATCGGGATAGCGCATCAAAACATAGGCTGCTGCTGCACCTGCGATACCGGTGATCATCACACCCCAAAAACCAATGCCGTCAATCACTGCGCCAACAATGCCTGCACCGATTAACACTGCCCCAACCGCCAATGCGGCGTTGCGGACTTTGCCCCAAAAATGCGCTTTGCGAAGCGCTGACTCTTCATGCCAATGGGCGCGATTCTCTGGTTACGCAGGGCATTGCCTGCCGCGCGGATAGTCTCATCGGATTGTGCAGCAATATTGGCCAATTCACCCCTCCAATGCGCTCAGCAAGTTGCTATCACTGCTGCCCAATCCTTGCGCCTGTCCTTCGGCGCGGGCGATATAGCCTTTGGATTTCTGCACTTCTTTGTCAAGCGCCTCCGATGTTTGCTTCATATGGTCGAGCGCCTTCATCTTAAAGGTGTCGATCGCGTCCATTGTGTCATAGATATTCTGGAACGCACGGCTCAACGTTTCTAACGGTATGGTGCTATTCGCCGCCTGTTCATGGATTGCGCCGGTATTTTCGCGCAGCAAAGTGCCGGTGCTGTCGATCAGCCCGGCTGTGGTTTCATTTAACGCATTAATCTGGCTTAACACCAACCGCTGATTAGTCATCGCCTGTGCTACGGTAACGGCCGTGCGCAGTGCGCCTACGGTAGTGGTTGATGCGCGGTCCACGCCCTTGACCAGTTCCACATTATTCTTTTTTACAAGATCGAGCGCCAAATAGCCCTGCACCGTCACCGCCATTTGGGTGAGCAGATCCTGTGTGCGCTGACGAACATAGAAGAGCGCTGATTCGCGAACCGCCTTTGCCTTTTTGGGGTCGGAAGCGTCCAGCTCCGCTGCTTTTTCCTCCAGCTTGGCGTCCAATTGCTTGGACATCACGATCATTTGTTCCAGCTTGCCCATGGCTTGCCAGAGATTTTGCCGCTCGACATCAATCGCGGCATTATCCATCAGCAATTCGTCCTTGCCATTGGCTAGCCGGGCCAAGATCGCGCTGATATGGCTTTGCGAGCTTTGGTAGCTATCAAAATAATTGCGCAGCTTATTTCCCCAGGGGATAATGCCGAACAATTTTTCCTTGGTCATCAAATTGCCCTTTTTGGACGGATCAAGATCCTCCACAGTCCGGCGCAATTCAGCCAAATCCGCGCCGACACCGCTATCACCGTCCATGGTGCGGATGGGTTTATCAAGGAAACGGTTGCTATGCCCCGCCGCGTCCATAATCTCCTTGCGCCCCATATTGGTCAGTTGGTCGACACGCTTACCAAATTCGGGGCTATTTACATCCTGCGCAATCAAATCTTCGATATAGCTTTCAACTCGTTGTTGCAGCTTGCTTTTCTGCTCATCTGTAACCGGCACCAGTCCTGCCGATTGTTCGGCGGCAACCACCGGCACCGGATCGGGCGGGGTTAATTTCAATTCGGTTTCGGTGGCGGTCACAGTTTCGGTTGACATAAATTCCTCTTCACTAGGGACGGTTTCTGGCTCCTCCGGCCAAGATGGAGAGAAAACAGGCGGATTTCAAGTCAATCCGGCTTCTGGTGTGTTGTTTTTATAAGACAGCCGGTCAAAAGCTTATTCATTGGCCGTAAGCGCGGCGGCAATGATCGGTTCGATTTTACTGACAATATTGCCCACACCATCGCTATTCGGATGGATACCATCGGCCAGCATCAATCTTTTGTCGGTGACCACGCCGTCAAGGAAAAAAGGATAAAGCGGTGCATCATATTCCTTGGCAAGATCAGTGTATATCGGATTAAATTTGCTCGCATAGGCCGCCCCCAAATTGGGCGCTGCGACCATACCGGTCAGGACGACATCGATTTTGCGCCGTTTCAATTCCTCCATCATTGCGGTTAAATTGGCGCGGGTTTCTTCGGGCCGAATACCGCGCAGCATATCATTGCCGCCAAGGCCCAATATCACCATTTCCACTTCTTGCGGGGCGTTATCGAGAACGAAACTGAGCCGCGCCAAGCCCGCCGCCGTCGTGTCGCCCGAAACCCCGGCGTTTAACACAGTCACCCCAAAGCCTTTGTCGCGCAGGGCCGCTTGCAGCTGCGGGGCAAAGCCCTGTTTTGGGTCAAGCTGATACCCGGCATATAGGCTATCCCCGAAAGCCACCACCAACCGGCTCTGTTCTGCCTTGCCTGCCGCTGTATCTTGCTGTCCTTGCCTTGCCTGTTCCGGCACTTGTGCAGCATCGCAAGCGGTAAGCCCTTGGAATAGGAGCAAGAGCGCCCCATATAGCAATATATTTCGCAGATCAGCATAATTAACCAACGGGGCCTCTCCTTTGTCGCTTTCCAATACTCACGAAACGGATATGGCAATCCGCGCATCAAATGTCACGCTTACTCTGGGCGCAAAGGATGCGCCGGTTCAGATTTTGCGGGGCGTTGACCTGTCTGTCCTCTATGGAAGCAGCATCGCGTTGCTCGGTCCGTCGGGGTCAGGCAAAAGCTCACTTATGGCGGTGCTTGCGGGCCTTGAGCAAGCGACAAGCGGGACCGTCGAAGTCGCAGGCATGGATTTCGGCGCCATGAACGAGGATGAACTCGCCCGTGCAAGACGCGGCCGCATCGGCGTGGTGCTTCAGGCATTTCACCTGCTACCGACGATGACTGCGCTTGAAAATGTCGCCATCCCCATGGAGCTGGCAGGCATGAGCGATGCCTTTCAGGATGCGGAGCGCGAATTGAACGTGGTCGGCCTTGGCCACCGCGTGGACCATTATCCTTCACAGCTTTCGGGCGGAGAACAGCAGCGCGTAGCCATTGCCCGTGCCATGGCGGCGATGCCGAAAATCATCTTCGCCGATGAACCCACGGGCAATTTGGACAGCGAAACCGGCGCAGGAATTATCGACCTGCTCTTCACCCGACGGGCAGAATTGAACGCCACCTTGCTGATAATCACCCATGATCCTGAATTGGCAAAAAGATGCGATCGCATCGTCACCATGCAAAATGGCGTGATCGTGGAGCAAACCGCTTGATCCGGCTATGGGCTATTGCATGGCATATTGCCCGCCGCGATTTGAGCGTCCGGATACGCGGGCTGCGTCTTTTGGCTATATGCCTGTTTCTGGGCGTTGCGACCCTTGCTGCGATCGGAAGCCTGACCGCGGGTATCGCCACTGAGCTATCAAATCGCGGGCAAAGCCTATTGGGCGGCGATGTCGAGGTGGAAACCGCGCAGCGTATGGCCAGTGCAGAAGAACTTTCGGCTTTTCGCTCTATGGGCCAGCTATCGGAAACGGTTCGGCTGTGCGCAATGGCGATTGGCGGACCGGATAAGGACAGCCTGCTCGCCGAGTTGAAAGCTATCGACAATGCCTATCCTTTTTACGGGACGCTAACCCTGTCAGATGGCCTTACGGTCAAAGCGCCGGCAAAAGGGCAGATTTATATCGGCCCAACACTTTCCGAACGGCTGAATATCAGAGCCGGGGGGACTGTGCGTTTTGGTGAGGCCACATTCACCGTTGCCGGGATTATTGGCAAAGAACCAGACCGGCTGGGCGAAGGATTTACGCTGGGTCCAGTAGCGATCATCAGTCTTGCCTCCTTGCCCGACACCAAATTGATCCAGCCAGGCAGCCTGTTCCAAGCGAAATACCGAATCAAATTGCCGCGATCAGCCGATCCTGCAGCAACCGTCAAAGCGATCGAAAGCCGCTTTCCCTCAGCCGGGTTTGAAATTACCGACAGAAGCAACGGCGCACCCGGCACAAGGCGGTTTATTGAGCGTATGGGGCAGTTTCTAACGCTGGTCGGGCTTGCTGCTTTGGTCATTGCCGGTATTGGCGTGGGCAATGGCGTAGGCAGCTATCTGGAAAGCAAAAGGACAAGTATTGCAACGTTAAAGGTCACCGGCGCAGACAGCGCAATGATTTTCCGTATTTTCATGATCCAGATCATGGCCGTTGCCGCCATCGCCATATGGGCTGGCCTGATGACCGGCAGCATCGCGCCTCAAGCTATCGGCCTGGTTATCGGCGATTTATTGCCGGTCCCCGCCGGTTTTTCGATTTACCCTGTGCCGTTGTTGGTCAGCGCGGTTTACGGTGTGCTTATTGCTGTTGCTTTTGCCCTGCCGCCGCTGGCCCGCGCCCGCACCATACCCGCCGCTGGGCTTTTCCGGGCAGTAAGCGATATAAAAGCCAGAGCGGATAAAAGGAGCATGATAGGTATAACTGCCGCTATTGCAGCCATCATCGCGCTCGCCATTTCAACGGCACGAGAGCCGCTATTTTCAGCAGGTTTTATCGCCGCTGCTTTTACGCTGCTGCTGATCCTGACGGCCATCGCTTATGCCTTGCGCTGGGTTGCGATGCGTCTGCCGCGCCCCAAAAGGCCGCTTTTACGCCTCGCTCTCGCCAATTTGCATCGTCCCGGTGCACAGACGCAGGCGCTGGTCGTCGCGCTCGGCCTTGGCCTTACCCTGTTCACCACGCTTGCCACCATACAAACCAGTATAAACAATGAAACTCGCCCGAAGCGTCCCCGAACGCGCCCCTAGTTTTTTGCTCTCGACATACCGCGCAGTGATGCACAGCGGTTTCGCACAGTGGTGGCGGGCATTGCACCGGATGCAGAGATTAACATGATCCCTGCCCTGCGCGGTCGTATTATCGCCTTTGCCGGGCAGCGTGTCGATGATCTGGAAGAGTTGCCGCCCGGCGCATGGGTGCTGAACGGCGACCGCGGCCTGACATATAGTGCGGCTTTACCGCCGGGCAGCGAAATCACTGCGGGCAAATGGTGGAACGCAAATTATCGCGGGGCGCCGCTGCTTAGCATGGAAGAGGAGGTCGCCTCTTCGCTGGGCGTGGGCGTGGGCGATGATATTGTCATCAGCCTGCTCGGTGTCGAGGTGTCGGCGAAAATTGCATCGTTGCGCAAGGTGGAATGGGATAATTTCGGGCTGAATTACGTGATGGTGTTTTCACCCGGATCGCTCGATGCCGCGCCGCATAATATGGTGGCGACGCTGACCGTGCCCAAAGCGGCAGAGGCGGCGCTTGCCAAATCCATACCGCCTGCTTTCCCATCCTCATCGCTGATAGAAGTGGGCGAAGTGGTGACACAAATCACCGGGCTACTCACCCAAATGGCGCAAGCAATTGCCGCGGCAGCCTCTATTGCGATCCTCGCCGGTATCGCAGTGCTGGTGGGCGCAATCGCCGCCAGTCGCGCAGGCCGTATCTATGACAGCGTGATATTAAAACTTTTAGGTTCCACCCGCAGCCAGATTTTGGCGGCACAAGCGATTGAATATGCGTTTCTGGCATTGTTGCTGGGGCTATTGTCTCTTGGTCTTGGTATGGCGGCGGGTTGGTATGTAATTGTGCAGATTTTCGATTTCAAATTTGCTCCCGATTATGCTGTGCTGGCGGTGACATTATTGGGCGGGGCGGGCATAACTTTCCTGCTTGGCTTGGCCGGATCGTTGCCCATATTGGCGGCCCGACCGGCACAGGCACTGCGCAGCTTATAATTTTAATGCGCGGCTTTGCTGGCTAACCGACTGGCAAGCAGGGCGCTGATGAGCAGCTGCGCCATGTGATAGGCAATGGCGGGTAGGATGATCAGCCCTGCCTGATCCCCGAACAATATCGCCGCCATCGGCGCCCCTGTTGCAATGCTTTTATGCGCGCCTGTAAAGATCAGGCTGATCCTGTCCGCTTGGTCAAGCCGCAGCAACCCGCCAAACAGCATCGTGCTGGCAAAGGCGAAGAGCAGCAGCAAAGCAAGCACAAGGACGAGCGCCAACCATATTTCCGCGTCCAGTTGCAGGAGAGCGCCCGATACCACCGCGCCGGAAAAGCTGATATAGACGGCGAGCAAAATCACGCCCTTGTCAAAAAAACCAAGCAGCTTTTTCAGCTGTACCGCCCATGTGCCGAATATCCCCTGCGCCCATTGTCCAAGCGCAAAGGGGAGGAGCAGCATGAGCGCGATTTTGGTGACGATGTTGCCGTCCATTCCAACACCCGCCGCTCCAAGCAAAAGAGCGGCAAGCGCAGGCGTCAACACTATCCCAATAAGATTGGACAGCGCGGCGCCAATTACCGATGCCGCAACATTACCGCCCGCAATAGAGCTATAACTAATCGCCGATTGCACGGTGGAGGGAAGAATTGCGGTATAGATCAAACCGGCGAGCAGCAGCGGCGGCAGCGCCGCAGACGCAAGCACCGCTAATGCCCATCCGGCCAGCGGCATCGCAATAAAGACAAAAGCGGCCATCGCCGCCTGGACCCGCCAGCTTCGCGCCGCTTTTGCCATTTCCCCTCGCGGCAGGCGCAGGCCGTGGAGAAAGAATAGCAGGAACACGCCTGCAAAAACAATATATTGCGCCGCCTCCAGCGCCTGTCCGCGCACCGGTAACAGCCAGCCGGTGCATAAGGCAGTAAACAGCATCAGCAAAAATCTATCGGGGATGATCCTGGCCATATTTTTCGCGTTGCCTTGACACAGTGAAAATGGCAACCCGCTTTTATACAGATTGGCTTTCACTGTTTCGGCCAAAAAACGCCCATAGTTCGCATGGCACCGTTCATAAAAAATATTTTCTTCGCTGTTTCTGGCCAAGCCCGCTTATGCTTTGAGGCGCATTGAAGAGCATTGAGGTGCATCCCTTGTTGCGCTGCAATAAAAACCGCGCTAAGGGCGCGACCAATATCGGGGGGCACAAGGTCGCCCCGCTCCCAAAAGGTTTATTCAAATGTCTTTGCGCAATATCGCCATCATTGCCCACGTCGATCATGGCAAAACCACCCTTGTTGATCAGCTGTTCCGCCAATCGGGCACATTCCGCGACAATCAGCGGGTCGAAGAACGGGCGATGGACAGCAATGATCTGGAAAAAGAACGCGGCATTACGATTCTGGCTAAATGCACCAGTGTCGAATGGCAGGGGACACGGATCAACATCGTCGATACGCCCGGACACGCCGATTTTGGCGGAGAGGTGGAGCGTATTTTGTCGATGGTCGACGGTGTTATCCTGCTTGTCGATTCTTCAGAAGGCGCCATGCCGCAAACAAAATTTGTGACCGGCAAAGCGCTCGCACTCGGCCTGCGTCCGATTGTCGTGGTTAATAAAATCGACCGCCCTGACGAACGGATACAAGAAGTTTTGGACGAGGTGTTCGACCTGTTTGTTTCGCTCGATGCAACGGATGAACAGCTTGATTTCCCTGTGTTGTTCGCCTCTGGTCGTAATGGTTACGCCTCGCTTGAATCAAGTGCGCGTGAGGGTGATTTGACACCGATGTTCGAAACGATCGTTGCCCATGTCCCCGAACCAAAAGCCGATGTGGACGGTGAGTTTAAGATGCTCGTCACTTTGTTGGACCGTGACAATTTTCTAGGCCGTATCCTAACCGGTCTTGTCCTGTCGGGCCGGGTGAAGGTCAACCAGCAAATTCACGCGCTAAACCCCGATGGCAAAAAAGTAGAAACCGGCCGTGCCTCCAAAATCATGTCCTTTCGCGGATTGGAACGCATTCCTGTCGAAGAAGCCAAAGCGGGCGACATTATCTCTCTCGCGGGCCTAACCACCGCGACCGTGGCCGATACCATTGCCGACATCAGCGTCAGCGAACCTTTGCAGGCACAGCCTATTGATCCGCCGACCTTATCAATGCGTTTTTCGGTCAACGATTCGCCCATGGCGGGCCGTGAAGGCGATAAAGTAACCAGCCGGATGATCCGCGACCGCTTGTTCCGCGAAGCCGAGAGCAATGTTGCCATCCGGATCACAGAGGCCGCCGACAAGGACAGTTTCGAAGTCGCAGGCCGCGGTGAATTACAGCTTGGCGTGTTGATTGAAACCATGCGGCGCGAAGGATTTGAACTGGGTATATCCCGTCCCCGCGTGCTGTTCGGTCAAGATGAAAGCGGCGCAAAAACCGAACCTTATGAAAGCGTTGTCATTGACGTTGATGATGAATTCTCTGGCACGGTTGTCGAAAAAATGGCCGAGCGCAAAGGTGAAATGACCGATATGCGCCCATCGGGCGGCGGCAAAACACGGATCAGCTTTATCGCGCCGTCACGCGGCCTGATCGGCTATCATGGTGAATTCCTGTCCGACACGCGCGGAACCGGTATCATGAACCGCTTGTTCGAAAAATATGGACCGCATAAGGGCAATATTGGCGGCCGCAAAAATGGCGTGCTGATCTCCAACGGCAATGGCGAGGCGGTGGCCTATGCGCTGGGTCCATTGGAAGAACGCGGCATATTGATGATCAGCCCGGGCGAACCATTATACGAAGGCATGATCATCGGCGAGAACGCAAAACCAGAGGATTTGGAAGTCAATCCAATGAAATCGAAACAGCTGACCAACTTCCGCTCGACCGGAAAAGATGATGCTATCCGCCTGACGCCGCCATGGCGCATGACGCTGGAACAGGCGATTGCCTATATCGACAATGATGAAATGGTCGAAGTCACCCCCAAATCCATCCGTTTACGCAAAGCGATCCTTGATCCCAATGAACGCAAAAAAGCGAGCCGGAAAAAAGAAGCGGCTTAAACGATCACTTTATAACTGTGTGCCTGCCCTTTGCTGCACCTTGTGCAGCGCTGGGCAGGACTATAGCTTGCTTTGTTTATCTTGTGACATAATTCTTCAAAATTGAGGCTGCCATTTTGCGGCGGCTTGTCTATGCTTGGGCTGTTTTCAACCAAGAGGCTAGTTATGCTGCGCACTGCGATTTCCGTCCTGTCCCTGATCACCGCTACAATTCCGCTTCCCGCCTATGCACAAACCTTGGTTTATACCAATGGAACCGGCGCAAAACCGTCTCCATCAGGGGCAAATGAAGCAGAACCGCCGCGTTTGATCATCGCCATTTCGGTGGACCAGTTTTCCGCCGACCTGTTTGCCGAATATCGGTCCGAATTTACCGGCGGTTTGAAACGATTGCAGCATGGCGCAGTTTTTCCATCGGGTTATCAGGCGCAATCGGCGACCGAAACCTGCCCCGGCCATTCGACGATAATGACCGGCGTTTATCCAGCACGCAGTGGAATTATCGCCAATGACTGGATCGATTTGAACACCGTGCGTGACGATAAAACCATCTATTGCGCCGAGGATGAAAGCATAGCTGGAACCAATTCTGATGATTACACCGTCTCTGCTGTCCACTTGCTCGTCCCGACGCTGGGTGAGCGGATGAAGAAAGCCAATAGGGCAACCCGTGTTGTTTCTGTCGCCGGGAAAGACCGCGCAGCCGTGATGATGGGCGGGCATGATGTTGACGAGCTTTGGTGGTGGGACGGCAAGAAATTCACAAGCTATGCGGGCCGTTTGGTTCCCGCTGCGGTGAACAGCGCCAACGCACGGACGAGCGCCGCCATTGCCAATGGTGCGGCGGCCGAAAATTTGCCTAGCTTTTGCGCTGCGCATAACCGTGCGATACCTATCGGTGACGGAAAAAGCGTTGGCGAAGGGCGTTTTCAAAGGGCCGCTGGCGATGCCCGTGCCTTTCGCGCCTCCCCTAGTTTTGACAAGGAGATTTTCAATCTGGCGGCAGATTTGATTGCCGATATGAAACTGGGTCAGGGCGCCGCCACCGACTTGATTAGCATTGGCGCGTCGGCAACTGATTATATCGGTCACAGCTATGGCACATCGGGCAGCGAAATGTGCATCAACCTGCTGGCACTGGACACTAGCCTGGATTTGTTTTTCAAGGCGCTGGACGCGAAAGGCACCAACTATGCCGTTGTGCTGACCGCGGACCATGGCGGTCATGACCTGCCCGAACGGCTCCGCAGCCTTGCCATACCCGAAGCACAGCGCATCACAGCCAGTGTTGCACCAGAAGCCATAGGCGCACAGATTGCGGCCAAGCTGAAGCTTGCCAAACAACCGCTCAACAGCCGGGGCATTGGCGATATATGGATCGATAAGGATCTGGACGCTAAGACAAAGGCAAAAGTGCTGAGCGAAGCGCTCGCCGCTTACCGGGCACATCCGATGGTGGCCGCAGCCTTTTCGCGGACAGAGCTGCTTACCGCCAAAATTCCAGCAGCGGGCACCCCGCCCGAAAGCTGGAGCCTAATCGAACGCGCTCGCGCGACATTTCACGCGGGCCGCTCTGGCGATTTCTATGTTGCGCTCAAACCCCGGATCACGCCTATACCCGATACAAATCGCGGCTATGTCGCCACACATGGTAGTATTTGGGATTATGACAGGCGCGTGCCGATATTGTTCTGGCGCACTGGCATGGCGCGTTTTGAACAGCCGCTATCGGTTAGCACGGTGGACATTGCGCCAACGCTCGCCGCGCTGATCCATTTGCCGGTGGAGGATGGCGCGTTTGACGGTCGCTGCCTCGATCTCGATGCGTCGGAGCGGTCAAGCTGCGAATAGCTTTGGATATAAGGCGGTTGACCCAGCGGCAATGATCATTAGGTTAGCTTGTAACAAAGCAACATAAATTGATCAGGATATTTCGCGCATGACCGCTATGGCACAGCCCCGCAAGCAAGGACGGATATTGGGATGGATTGAACGCACCGGCAATAAACTGCCCGATCCGGTGTTCCTGTTCCTTTATCTGATCGCAGCAATCGTTGCTGTGTCCGTGGTTGCGGCGATGCTGGGCTGGTCCGCGGTGCATCCGACCGAGGTGGACCCCGATAGCGGAGCCAAAACCGTGATTGCAGCGACCAGCCTGTTATCGCCCGATAATATCCAAAACTATGGGTAGAAATGCCTGCGACATTTACCCATTTCCATCCGCTTGGTTATGTTTTGGTGGTCATGCTGGGCGCGGGCGTTGCGGAACGCACCGGGCTTTTTGGCACGGCAATGCGGGCCGGAGTTGCCAATGCACCCAAATATCTGCTGACGCCGATTGTCGCTCTGGTCGCCATGCTGGGCAATTTAGCAGCGGATGCAGCCTATGTTGTCCTCATCCCATTGGCCGGTGTTATTTATGCCGCCGCCGGACGCCATCCGGTTGCCGGGATCGCCGCTGCCTTTGCCGCTGTATCGGGCGGTTTTTCGGCCAACCTGTTTCCTGGACAATTGGATGCGCTGCTTTTTGGGATAACGCAGGCATCGGCCAATACGGTTTTCCCTGACTGGCAAGCCAATATCGCCGGAAATTGGTATTTCATTATCGGCATGACAGTGATTTTCCTGCCCGTCATCTGGTATGTCACTGACCGGGTGATCGAACCACAGCTCGGCAGCTATGACAACGCAGCCGGAACGATGCACCAATCGGGCGATACCGATATTGCAGGTGAACTCAACGAAACCGAACGCCGCGGTCTGCGCCATGCTGGCATCGCCTTGCTGGCGGTGACCGCGCTGTGGCTTTTTATGACCTTTGGACCCGGCACGCCGCTGATTGATGAAAGCGCAGCGTCAGAGGCGCAGTTTACGCCGTTTTACCGCTCTCTCGTCGCGGCATTCTTCATCCTGTTCGTGCTTGCCGGTTGGGCCTATGGCCGCGCGGTCGGCAATATCAAAAATCACCGCGATTTGGTAAAGATGATGTCGGATGCGATGGGCGATATGGCCTATTTCCTTGTCCTCGCTTTTGTCGTGTCGCATTTTGTTGCTATGTTCAACTGGTCCAACCTTGGCCTGATCACCGCGGTTCATGGGGCCGATGCGCTGCGCACGCTTGACCTGCCTTACCCGCTATTGCTGGCGATTGTTGTGCTGTTTACCGCCGCGATGAACCTGTTTATCGGCTCGGCCAGTGCCAAATGGGCCTTGCTCGCGCCAGTGCTGGTGCCAATGCTTATGCTATTGGGTGTAAGCGCCGAAATGACCACCGCTGCCTACCGCGTCGGCGACAGCGCAACCAATATCATCACGCCGTTGATGGTCTATTTCCCGCTAATCCTTGTTTTTTGCCAACGCTGGGTAAAGGATTTCGGCATCGGATCGCTCACCGCGATGATGATCCCCTATTCGCTATGGATGCTCGCCGCCGGAATAGCTTTGGTAGTAGGCTGGGTTGCTACAGACATACCGCTTGGCCCGTCGGCTCCTGTCTTTATTGATACAGCGAGTTTGAAATAGAGAGAGATAGGCCTAGGGTCAGGCCCCTAAACTGCTTGCCCGGCGGCAACGCCGCTGGCCCATGCCCATTGGAAATTATAGCCGCCAAGCCAACCGGTGACATCCACCGCTTCACCGATTACGAACAGGCCCGGTATTTCGCGGGCCTCCATCGTTTTTTGTGAAAGCCCGTCGGTGGCAATACCTCCTGCGGTCACCTCTGCCTTGCCAAAACCTTCGGTGCCATTGGGCAGGAATCGCCAATCCGCAAGGCTGGCTTCAGCTTCGTTCAACTTTCGGTCAGGAAGATCGGCCAAATTGCCCAGCAGCCTTATTTGCTCCGCCAACATCTCGGCAAGCCGGGCCGAAAGATGGAGGCTCAGCGCACCCTTTATATTCCCGCGCGGTTTTTCGCGCTTCATTGCGCCCAGCCAACCGGGCGCTTCATCGGGCAAAAAGTCGATGGCTATTTCCTGCCCATGGCGCCAATAACTCGAAATTTGCAAGATAGCAGGACCGCTTAACCCCTTATGCGTCAGCAGCGCCGCCTCGCGGAATCGAGTCTTGCCGCAGCGGACCTCTACATCCGCCGACACGCCCGATAACTGGCGCAGCATCACATCTGCCCCGCCCAGAGTCAGCGGGACCAGCGCCGGACGCGGCTCTACAATCTTCAGCCCGAATTGCCGGGCCAGGTCATAGGCAAAACCACTTGCCCCCATTTTGGGAATGCTTGGCCCGCCGGTAGCGATCACCAGCGATGGCGCATTTGCCTGCTTATCATGGCCATAGCGGACATGATAGCGGCCATCTGAATGGCTGACACTGCTGATCGGGGAGGAAAGAGCGATAGCGACGTGACCGCCCTGTGCTGCGGCCCTGTCACATTCGGACAATAGCATCGCGACAATTTGCCGCGCACTGCCATCACAAAATAGCTGCCCCAGCGTTTTTTCATGATAGGCAATGCCATGCGCTTGCACCATGGCGATAAAATCGGCGGGGGTGAACCGGTCCATTGCGGAGCGGGCAAAATGCGGATTGGCCGAGATATAGCGTTCTGCGATATAGGGACCATATGCATTTACATTGGTGAAATTGCACCGGCCGCCGCCCGAGATAAGAATTTTTTGCCAGGCGCATCGGCATGGTCAATCACCAGCACGCGGCGTCCGCGCTGTCCGGCGATGGCCGCGCACATCAACCCTGCCCCGCCTGCTCCCAATATAACCGCATCATAATCATGACTAACCATCAAACCGCCATGCCACCACGCTTAACCTATTGCCAGCATCAAAACTTTCCGGCACAGGCGCATTTATGACCGACGCACATGATATTCCGCCCGACCGCCTGTCCATCCATCCGCATAGCGATGATTATAATCCCGATGCCTTAGCTCGCGGAATTGGTATCCGTTTCAAGGGTGAGCTGCGCACCACGGTGGAGGAATATTGTATATCCGAAGGCTGGATCAAGGTGCAGGCAGGCAAGTCACTTGACCGCCGGGGCCGTCCGATGCTGCTGACGCTTAAAGGTCCGGTCGAAGCCTGGTATGAAGATTTGGGCGACGATGCCCCGGTAGCGAAGCTTTAGGCCGTAAAGTCACCCTTTCGGGAACAGGTTAATCACCCGGGCAATCTGGTCATTGACCGGATCCATCTTGTCATTTGCGGTTTTGCCAAGGCGCACGATAGTCAGCTTTTGCTGCGGCGACACCACGACATTCTGTCCCAGATGGCCGAGCAGTGCAAAGACATCGGATGAAGCACGGTCGGGGAAAAGCACCTGATTGCGCCCCTCCGGGCGTTTTTTATTCAACCAGATATGCCCGCCATAGGCCGGATCATTCGGACTGGATGAGCGCATAAATCGTGTCCAACTGGTCGGCAAAAGCTGTGCCCCTTGAACCGAACCATTATTGCGCAAAAATTCACCCAGCTTTGCCCAATCGCGCGCCGTGGCGTGCATCATGCTGCCGCCTAGCATGGTTCCTGCACGATCAAATTCAGGGGTCATGCTGTCCATTCCTAGCGGATCGAACAGGCGGCCCTTTGCATATTCCAGCATTGCATCGCGGCGCACCGCCGGATCTTTGCTGCTGGTTAGCGACCTTGTCATAATATCGGCCAAAATATTCGACGTCGCACTGCTATATTCGAATTTCTCGCCTGCTTTAGCTTCCATCGGGCGAGTTTCGGCGTAGCGAGCAACATTTTCGCGGCCATCAAGAAACAACATTCGCGGCGTGTCGGTTTCATATATGGGTTCAGGATTACCCGGCTCCACCGCTTCGGTATGGTCAAGGCCCGATGACATATACAATAAATGGCGGATGGTGATTTTGCTGCGCGGATCATTGGTTTGTTGCCATTCAGCAACCGGCGCTGGTTCGTCCAATGCCAAACGGCCATCGGCGATCATCAACCCCATCAACGTCGCGGTCACGGTTTTCGCCATCGACCAGCTGATCAGCTTACTGTCCGGGCCATATCCAGGCGCATAGCGTTCGGCAACGATCCTGCCGCCATGCATAACCAACACCGCGCGGGTTTCGGAAAGCGCCGGATCTTCAAAAAAGGGGGCTAGCGCCTTTTCCAAAGTCTGCTTACTGACAGCGGCGTCACCAGCATAATTTGCGACATAATCAGCGCCATTTTGCACGCTATCCGGCTTTGCCTGCGGCTCGCTATTGCCGCATGAGGACAAAAGAGCCGCCGATAAAAGCGAAAAAGCGGTTGCAGTCAGGGTGTGTTTCTTCGTAGGCATGGCTCACTCGATGCACCAGATAGGGCCCCTATGGCAACTGCAACTTCACAAGCACCTGCAAAAACGTCAATGAGCAAAAAAAGGATTGCCGCCTATATGGCCGCCGCGATAATGCTATTGGCCGCACTATGGACCGCCTATAACTATAAGGATTTGAAGGGCAATGCCGCCGTCGGCACCGCCTATGCCGCGCATATCGCCTGTTCTTGCCGTTATATTGAGGGCCGCAGTCTGGAGGATTGCAAAAAGGATTTCGAACCCGGCATGGAGATGATCGCGGTGAGCGATGATCCCGAAAAACAGCGCGTCACCGCCAGCGTGACATTTCTGGCCAAATCTGTTGCGGAAAAAAGGGGGAGTTTCGGCTGCCTGAACCTCAATGCCGAAGAGATGAAAGCCCTTTAGGGTAAGGACCTATAAATGGCCTAGGCCATCGTCAAATCCATCTCCACTGCCTCTGTTTCTTCAATCCATCCGCCGCCCAGCACGCGGTCGCCGTCATAAAACACCGCTGCTTGCCCCGGCGCAACGCCCTGTTCTGCTATATCGAAGCGCAGCCATTCGCCTTCCATATGCGCCGCAACCGGCTTTGCCATGGACCGCACCTTGGCTAGCAGCGGGCGGCCTTGCACATCGCCCAGCCAATTGCCATCAGCAATCCGCGCCGCCTTCACCGCAAGCGCCGTCCGTGGGCCGACAATCACCTGCCGCTTCTCCGCATCAAGCCGGATAACATATAAAGGCACCGGTTGCCCGCCCAGTTCCAGCCCCTTTCGCTGACCAACGGTATAATGGATCAACCCTTTATGCTCGCCCAGCACGCGGCCGTCTATATGAACAATCTCCCCGCCGCTATCAGCTTCGGGGCGAATTTTGCGCACAACGCTGGCATAATCGCCGTCGGGAACGAAACATATATCCTGGCTATCGGGTTTGTTCGCAACGATGAGGCCAAGCTGCTCCGCAATTTCTCGCACTTGCGGCTTGGGAAGGCCGCCTAAGGGAAAGCGCAGATAGTTAAGCTGATCCTGTGTGGTGGCAAACAGGAAATAGCTTTGGTCGCGTGCGGGGTCAAAGGCGCGGTGCAGCTCTGCGCCCGCCGCCCCTTCGACCCGGCGGACATAATGGCCTGTGGCAAGACAGTCTGCTCCCAATTCTTTTGCCAACCGGAACAGATCCGTAAATTTCACCCCCATATTGCACCTCACGCACGGGATGGGCGTGCGTCCCGCCATATATTCATCGGCGAAATGGTCGATCACAGATTCGCGAAATTGGCTTTCATGGTCGAACACATAATGGGCAATGCCCAATTTGTCCGCGACCGCGCGGGCGTCGCGTATATCCTGCCCGGCGCAGCAGGCCCCGGCCCGTTTCACCGCGCTGCCATGATCATAAAGTTGCAGCGTTACGCCGATGGTTTCCGCGCCCGTGCTGGCCGCCATGGCCGCCACAACAGACGAATCAACCCCGCCAGACATGGCCACAACGATTCGCTTGCCGGATAAATTTGCTCCCAATTGGAAGCTTTCTGAATAATTTTTATGGTCCATATTGGAATGCCCCATAGGGATTATTTACCGGAAATGCCAGTTTTGCGTTGTCCATTCTCATAATGAAACAAAAGCGGCTCCAAAATGATAACCGGCGTTAACCTGACCTAATATTGGGTGAAGACCTCCTTTACCCATCATTTAAGGATGCTATGTAGGGATGACCTCATGGAAATGAGTTTTCCCCATTTGAACGAATTTACAGTCACGCCTTCTGCGCGGCCAGATTTTCGTGCGCTGATCTCAAAGGCGATATCGCGGCAGGGCACAAGCCCTACGGCGCTGTTAATGCTGGCCAATTCACGCGAATCTATCGCGCGACCCACTGTCTTTGGCGACGGAATGACACAGCGCATCCGGTATTTCGCCGCGAAGTTGCAACCGCAGGACGCAGCTATAGGGCCATATGGCGCATTTTTCCACAGGATCTTCCGGAATATCAGGATTCGGCCAATTATGACCAAGGCATTTACCAAGACGGTTTAGGCAATGGAAAAGCGGCTGCGTTAAAACAAATCACGCCTGAACAACAGGCAATCACCGGGGCAATAAAATCGAGGATAACATGATAGAAAACCAAAAAATCCGCCCGGCAAAGGTTATTGGCCCCCTTGGGGAAGCTTTAACATTGGATAGCCTTCCGCCCGCAGGGACCACCCGCTGGGTTGTGCGCCGTAAAGCGGAAGTGGTCGCAGCTGTTAATGGCGGGTTGCTGACCATTAACGATGCGTGCGAACGGTATGATCTGACGCTGGAAGAATTTGCTTCATGGCAGCGTGCCGTGGACCGTTCGGGAATGGCGGGCCTTCGTGTGACGCGGATCCAACATTACCGCGATCTTTATGAGCGGCAGCAAAAATACTGACACAAAACCTTCGTTAGTGATCATGTCAAACCCCCGTTGGCCTTCGGCTTTCGGGGGTTTTGCTTTATGCACAGTCGCTTGCATTATTCAGAAAAAATATTGTGATTTGGCAAGCTGCTCCAAAGCGGCTATGATAGTATTACTCCCATAATACAGTTCGGGTATAGTATTGATGATATAGCAAGCAGGAGGAGAAGATATGATTGGTTGGATTTTGGCCCTAGTCATGGGCGGTATAATGGGCTGGCTCGCCAGCAAGGTAATGAACCGCGATGCCGATATGGGCATCATCATGAATGTCATTGTCGGCTGCATTGGTTCGATCATCGGCCGTTTTTTCCTAGGCGGATTGCTGGGCGGCGGACGGCTTCGCGATAGCGCCTTTGACCCGATGACATTGTTAACTTCGTTCATTGGTGCGGTGGTGCTTCTTGGCGTAGTCAACCTGATCAAGCGCGGCACCGTGCGTTAAACCACAGGTTTGCAATTGCTTAATTTTGGCAAGGGCCGGGTCTTTTGTACCGGCCCTTTTTGCTTTTTTCTCTGGCTGCATTATAAGGCTTTTTTCTTTAGGGTCAGGACCTGCGCCATTCCCCTGTTTTTCATGTCGTTGGTCGAAATTATATGCCGCCTGTCAATATTGTTGCGCGGCTAAATTCCGGCAATCCTAATGTTTAGGTCTTTGCTGCATATATATCTTGGCCTGCACGCTTGCAGACGGTGATATATTCATATAATACAGCAAAAATCAAAGCCCACTCCCGCGTGAGAATGTAATGAACTACGAAACAAGTCTGAACGCCAATACCAGCGACACCAGCATATCAAACGGCATAGAGCAGGAAACCGGCACAAAGCGTAGCTGGATGATTGCGGGCGCACTTATTCTGCTTTTGATTATTGCCGCTGGCACCGCCTATGCGGTGATCAAGGGACAGGGCGACATCGCCAAAACCGCCGCCGATGATAAAAAGGATGCCGGCCAAGCCGTCACCGTTATCTCCCCGGGTAGTGCAACTGTCGTACGCGCCATCAACGCAACCGGCACTTTGGCCGCGCGGCGCGATGTGCCTGTCGGTGTGGTCGGCGAAGGCGGACAGGTGGTGCGCGTCTATGCTGATGCTGGTGACTGGGTTAAACAGGGACAGATATTGGTCAGCATTGACCGATCTGTCCAATCGCAAGAGGCGGCATCGCTGCAAGCGCAGATTGGTGTGGCCAGGGCTGACCTGCAACTGGCGGAGAATGAGTTGCAGCGCGCTTTGAAGCTTGTCGACAGGGGTTTTATCTCAAAAGCCGATGTGGACCGCCGCATGGCCACGCGCGATAGTGCGCGGGCGCGGGTAAATGTCGCCATATCCCAATTGGGCGCAGCAAAGGCGCGTAATGCGCGTCTCGATATTCGGGCCCCGGTGGGCGGCTATATTCTGGCACGTAATGTCGAGACAGGACAAACCGTTGGCGGCGGCAGCGGCACATTATTCCGCATCGCGCAAAATGGCGAAATGGAATTACAGGCGCTATTGGGCGAATCCGATCTTGCTGCCATGGCGGTGGGTGAACAGGCCGCGGTTACGCCTGTCGGCGGAACGCAGGAATTTTCGGGCCGGATATGGCAAATTGCGCCTATTATCAACGAACAAAACCGGCAGGGTATAGCCCGCATCGCCCTGCCCTTTAATAACAGCCTGCGTCCCGGTGGTTTTGCCAATGTGGTGATAAAAGCCGGTGCGATCACCGCACCTATATTGCCCGAATCAACGATCCAGAATGACCGTGACGGTGCCTATGTCTATATCATCGGTAAAGACAATAAAGCGGTGCGGCGCCCGGTAAAATTGGGTGATGTCACCGCATCCGGCATTGCAATTACCGAGGGTTTGAACGGCACCGAACGGGTTGTGCTGCGCGCCGCAGGGTTCCTACAACCGGGTGAGGTTGTTGTTCCAAAGCTGATGAAAAACTGATGGAATGTGCCGCGATAAATGGGAATAAACTATGAGTCTGCGTAATATTTCCGCCTGGTCGACGTGCAATCCGGTTGTCCCGCTTGTGTTGTTCGCGGCGCTTACCTTGGCCGGGATTCTCAGCTTTGCCCGCATGGATATTGTCAACAATCCGGACGTTGAGTTTCCTGCCGTAAATGTCAGCATTTCTCAACCTGGCGCAGCGCCAACCGAAATTGAGAACCAGATCACACAGCAGGTTGAATCCGCCGTACGCAGCATTAACGGCGTCAAAAATATCAGCTCCACCGCCAGCGAGAGCAACAGCAACACTTTTGTCGAATTTGAAATCGGCACTGATGTCACCGAAGCGGTGAGTGAAGTCAAAAATGCTGTCGATCAGGTGCGCGGCTCGCTGCCCGACGGGATATTGGAACCGCGTATCACAAAGGTGGATATTGTTGGTGAACCCATTGGCTATTTCGCGGTTAAGGCCGATGATATGACCATTGAACAGCTGAGTTGGTTTGTCGATGATACTGTATCAAAACGGCTTTTATCCGTTGATGGCATGGCTGAGGTGGACCGTTTTGGCGGTGTAGACCGCGAAATCCGTGTGATCATGAAGCCGGAAAAAATTCAGGCTTTGGGAGTGACCGCGGCGCAGATTAATGGCGCCTTGCGACAAGTGAATGTCAACGCAGCAGGCGGGCGGGCGGAGCTGGGCGGGACGCGCCAATCGGTGCGGGTTTTGGGCAATGCCGACACCGCCTATGCGCTGTCGCAGATCGAAATTCCGCTGGGCGCAGGCCGCTCTATCAAATTGTCCGACATCGCAACGGTGCAGGATTCGGTGGGTGAACGTAGCTCGATCAGCAAGGTCAAGGGCCGCGAAGTGGTCAATTTCGCCATGTCCCGCTCGCGCGGTGCATCCGATGTCGCCGTTTATGACGAAGCAGAAGCGGTGATGAAGCAGATATCCACGGAAAATCCCGGCGTCGAATTTATCAATTTAGGCAGCAGCGTCGAATATACACGCGGCCAGTATAAAAGCTCTATGGCGGCGATGATCGAGGGCGCCTTGCTTGCGGTGGTGGTTGTGTTCCTGTTCTTGCGCGACTGGCGGGCAACTATGATCTCCGCAGTGGCAATACCTTTATCGGCCATACCGACATTCTGGTTCATGGATTTAATGGGCTTTAATCTCAATTTCCTCTCGCTGCTTGCGCTTGGCCTGGTCGCTGGCGTTCTGGTCGATGATGCCATTGTGGAGATTGAAAATATCGTGCGGCATATGCGCATGGGCAAAAGCGCCTATCAGGCGTCGATTGACGCCGCCGACGAAATCGGCCTTGCGGTGGTGGCTACTTCTTTCTGTATCGTTGCGGTGTTCCTGCCCGTGGGTTTAATGCCCGGCATATCGGGACAGTTTTTTAAGAATTTCGGCATCACCGTCGTGCTCGCCGTTTTGATGAGCCTTGCCGTCGCGCGGATGATTACCCCGATGATGGCAGCTTACTTCCTCAAATCAAAGGGTCATGCCGAACATGGCGAAGGCCCGATGATGGATCGGTATATGAAGATTTTAGGCGGCACGCTCGACCGGTCGAAAATGCAGGCTCAAAGGGACGCATTGCCCGGTATCCGCAACCGTTTCCTCTATACGCTGTGCGCGATAATCCTAGGCCTGTTGTTGCTCATCGTCCCGGCAGGGCTGGTCATTTCCCTGCACCAAATGGTCAGCGGGCTTGAAATTCCAAAGGATATCGCAAGCGCAGTCATTGCCGATCAGGATGCGGCCTTATGGTATCTGATCGAAAAACCGCTGGAGTTTATTCAGCTTCTCCTGCTCATGGTGATCGGCTTTGCCGCAGGCTATGCCCTGTTAAAACTGTCTGGATTGCTATCCCGCCTGTTCGGTATGCGGATGTATCAATCCTATCAATATCTCGCCGCCCGTTATTCAGACCGGCGTGTATGGATGCTGATTATTGGTTATTTCTCTTTCTTAGTCACTGCACTCTTGTTCGCCAGCACACCGGCGCAGTTTCAACCAACGATCAATATTGATGATAGCCGGGTAGAAATTGAAACCGTTCCTGGCACCACACTTGAGCAATCTGAAAAGATTGCCGACCAAGTATCAGACCTTATGTATGCGCAGCCCGAAGTGGAACGCGCACTTACCCGCGTCCGCGAGGGCAGTTCGACGGTTTTTGTGTCGTTAAAGAAAGACCGCGACAAAACTTCGATCGAGTTTGAACGGGCATTGGCGCCAGAACTTCAAAAAATCGCCGATGCGCGGGTCACTTTCCGTTCGCAAAGCGGCGGAGGCGGCACGGGGCGCGACATTTCGGTGATGCTGACAGGGTCAGACCCCGATAAGCTTGAACAAGCTGCGGCCCAATTGGTTGAGCAGATGAAGTCACTGAACAAATTGGTGGTTGCCCCGCGCATTGCGGCGGACCTCAGCCGTCCGGAAATTGTAATTCGTCCCCACGCCAATCTTGCGGCGCAATTGGGCATCACCACCGCCACGCTCAGCCAGACAATCCGGATTGCAACTTTGGGCGAGATTGACCAGAATGCCGCAAAATTCTCGCTATCCGACCGGCAAATTCCGATCCGCGTCATGTTGAATGAAAATTCGCGGGAGAATATTGAAACCATACGCAACCTGCCAGTGCCGACTGCCTCGGGCGCGACCGTTCCGCTGAGCCGCGTTGCCGACATCAGCTATGGCGCAGGACCAACAGCGATCCAGCGTTACAACCAAAGCCGCCGGATTTTTGTGGGTGCTGACCTTGCTCCCAATATCATCAAAGGCGAAGCTAATACCGCCATTTATGACCTGCCGATCATGAAAAACCTGCCCACCGGTGTATCCAATGCGCCCTTTGGCGAAGAGGAATGGCAGGCTGAATTGTTTTTCAACTTCATCATCGCACTGGTCGCAGGCGTGCTGCTCGTGCTTGCCACGTTGATCCTGCTTTACAAAAGGCTGATGTCCCCGCTTGTCAATATGGGTTCGCTTGCGCTTGCGCCTTTGGGGGGAATATTCCTTGTCTGGCTGGTGGGGCAACCCATATCTATGCCCGTGCTGATCGGGGTACTAATGCTGCTTGGAATTGTCTCCAAAAATTCGATCCTGCTGATCGACTTTGCAATTGAAGAAATGGCCCGCGGCGTTCCAAAGTTTCAAGCGATCATGGACGCCGGGCACAAACGTGCGCAGCCGATTGTGATGACCACAGTGGCGATGACCGCAGGCATGGTGCCAACGGCGATTTCGCTGTCGGGTGACGGCGCATGGCGTGCGCCTATGGGAACGGTGGTGATAGGCGGCCTGATTGTTTCGACGGTTCTCACTCTTCTGATCGTGCCTGCGGGGTTCAGCCTGGCCGATGGTTTTGAACGCCGCGTTGGGCCGTGGCTGCGCCGCACGCTGTTAACCTATCGCCCGGAGGATGAGGAAAAATCTGCCCGTCCGGCATCCGATAGGCCGCAGCCAAGCGGTCCCTCCCCCGACAGCGGCGGGTTGCAACCGGCCGAATAACGGCTAAAGCTCTCATCTGTGAAGTCCCTGTCGCAACTTGGTAAGCCGGAGGCGCAGCGCTATTTGAAGCGTCAGGAGGAGCTGCGGCAAATGCGCATCGTCGCAACTGCCTTGCTGGTCGTCATGGCGATTATTTTTGTCGGAGCCAAATATCTGGAAACCCGCGTTGACGAAAATTGGGGATTTTTGCGTGCCTTTGCCGAAGCGGGGATGATCGGCGGACTTGCCGACTGGTTCGCGGTTACCGCCCTGTTTCGCTATCCGCTGGGAATCCGCATCCCGCACACCGCCATCATTCCCAATAATAAAACCCGGATAGGCGTTACGCTCGCCAATTTCCTGCGCGGCAATTTTTTGACCACCAAAGTTGTGGCAAAGCGGGTGCGTCATATGGATGTGGCGGGCGCGGCTGGGCGTTTTTTGGCCAATCCGTCTGGCGGAGAAGGCCGGATGCGTTCAGGCGCATCGCGGCTTCTCGGCGATATGCTGTCATCGCTGGATGACGAACGGCTGGGCAATGAGGCCAAAAAAGCGCTGAAACAACAACTTCAAAAACTAGATATAGCGCCGTTATTGGGACAGATGTTAAAGGCCGCGATTAAGGAACGCCGGCATATGGCGGTGCTCGATAGCATAATCGGGTGGAGCGCCAAAACGCTGGAAGCCAATGAACAAGTGATCCGCGACATGGTGGAAGAACGCGCCAGCGGAATTATGAAATGGACCGGGCTGGATACTCGGCTCGCCGACGCCATAGTTAAGGGATTGAACAAGCTGATCGCCGAAATGGCGGCCGATCCCGATCACCCCTTGCGCGAAAAGGGTGAGGAGGGCCTTGCACAATTTGCCGACGACCTGATCAATAACAAAATGACTCAGAAACGGATCAATGAATGGAAATTGCAGCTGCTCGATAACCCCGCAATTGGCATATGGATTGACGGCTTGTGGCAACAGGGGCGTGAGGGGTTGTTAAAGGCGGCACGCAACCCGGATGCGACCATGGCGGGTCAATTGGGCAAGGCGCTGACCAAATTGGGCGGGTCGCTGCAAAAGGATGAGAAGCTGAAACGGCAAATCAACCGATTCGCCCGCCGCGCCATTGTCGGCACCACCGAAAATTATGGCGATAATATCGTTACCCTGGTGTCCGATACCATCGAAGGGTGGGACGCCAGCACCATCACAGACCGGGTTGAAAATGCCGTGGGCAGCGACCTGCAATTCATCCGCATCAACGGCACTCTGGTCGGCGGTATGGTTGGCTTGATCATCCATTCGGTGGGATTATTGATATAATTGCCCGTGCTAGGGTCAGGCCCCTATCCAAACAAGCTTTTTTCACCCCTTTGCCAGATAATCCTTTTCCGCCTGCGCCATATAATCCCGGGTCAAAGGCAGGTTGATACGGTGGCGGATATATTGGATTTGATAATTGCACATCCCCCCGCTTTCAAAGGCAGCCGTCGCTCCCGCCAGATAGAATAACCACATGGAGTAGAATTTTTCGTCATATTGCGCGATGACATCGCTGCGCACCGCCTGCACCCGTTTATACCATTCGCGCAAAGTTTTCGCATAATGAATGCGTAGATTTTCAATATCACTATGGATCAGCTTCACCTTCTCGCTGGCCGCAAGTGTTTCGGAAAGTGCGGGGATATAGCCGCCCGGGAAGATATATTTTCGGGTGAAAGCATCGGTTGTGCTGGGGCCACCCATGCGGCCGATTGTATGGAGCAGCATCACCCCTTCATCACGCATCAAATTGCTGACTGCACGAAAAAACATATCAAATTGCGGAACGCCAACATGCTCGAACATACCGACAGACACAATGCGGTCAAATCCTTGCGCTTCGCGCTTCGCCAGATCGCGATAGTCAATCAACTCAAATTTGACGCGGTCCGACACCCCTGCCGCGCTTGCGCGTTCCTGCGCCAGTTTCAACTGTTCTTGCGACAGGGTAATGCCCAGAACATCAACATCGGCAACACGGTTTAGATAAAGCGCCATCCCGCCCCAACCGCATCCAATATCCAGCACCCGTTGCCCCGGCTGCAAATACAGCTTGGCGGCGATATGCGCCTTTTTGGCCAATTGTGCCTGTTCCAATGTTGCCACACCGTCTGCCCAATAGGCGCAGCTATATTGCATATCCGTATCCAGCCATTGACGGTAAAAATCATTCGACAGATCATAATGATGCGCCACATTGGACCGTGAATTGGTTAGATTATTGAGCTGTTGGAGTGGGCGCAGCGCCATGGACAGCGCATTTTTTACAGGCGTTTCGGGTTTCAGCTTTCCGCCTTTCTCCCAAGGATTATTCCCGCGGACGAGCGCTACTAGCCCCATAATATCGTCATCATCTACACTAACGCTGCCATCCATTAACGCTTCGCCAAGACCCAGCGCCGGGTTGGTCAATATCCGACGTTCGGCTCCTGCCGATTTGATCCTTAAGATAATATCCGGCCATCCCGGTGCCGCTGCGCCCAATGTGGCCTGCGATCCATCGGCGCGGATGATTGTTAATGTTCCATTTTGGATTCGTCCGTGCAGCAAGCGTTCCAGCAAAGCCATATATTTTCCTCTTTCTGCACCGACACGGATGCTTATGGTTATTTCCGGCGCCTTTGAAGACGATTAGCTTTACGTCATTTGATATGGCACAAACATAACAGCTTCAAGTCAGATGATTGATTGGCGTCATAACGTCTTGATTATACTGGAAGCAGAGCCATAATGGAATTACCGGACCTCCCCCTGAGTCCGGTCCGAAAGGGAAGGAGACTGACTATGGCTCAAGACTGGGCAATCGACGTAAAACGTTACGATGCCGATGCTGATGATGGCGTGATAAACGCCATTGTCAATTATTGCGGTATCGCCTTGCAAAGCAGAGATGGGCAATTGGTTGCCTATAAAGATCAAAAAGAACTGGACCTGGTCCGCGAAAATTACCTGAAGAAGAAACTGGGCCTGACCAATACAGATAGCGAATTGGATGGTGCAATCGCCGCCGTTGGCGAACGGATGAAAGACGTAACATTCAAAAACCGTGTCACCGTCTATTATCTGCTCGCCCAGCATTTGGGCGCATTGGGCATTTTCGGCGGTGCGAGCACAGCCTCCTCCGGCGGCTTGGGTTTAGCAGCAGGTGCAGCGGCGGCCGGTGCAGGTGCATTGGGCATTGCCAGCATGGGCGGTGCAGCCGCAGCCGATGATGCAACCCCGGCGGCGACCATAAGTGCAGCGCCAGCCGTTTCAGAACCAGCGGCTGAACCCGCTTATGCGGCGCGTAGCTATGATGAAGATGATAGCAGCGGTGGCGGTCTGAGCTGGCTATGGTGGCTGCTCGGCGCTTTGTTGTTGCTCGGACTGATCTGGTGGTTCTTTCTGCGTGGGGACAAGGATGCGGTGCCCGTCACATCCGAAACTCCGGCTAGCGAAGTGACTGCACCCGCCGAAGTGCCGTCGGAAGATGCCGCCAATGTCGCGGCGGCAGCACCAGAGGCTGACGATGTGTTTGCAGGCGTCACCGCTGAAGGATCGGCTGCGGTGCCAACCGGTTCTGGCGCTACGCTGGAGCTGCGCGACGGAAGGCCGGTGGCGAAGGTTTATTTTAACACTGCTAAAACAGATGTTTCGGATCAATTTGCGCCGATCGCCGAAAAGTTCAAAGCCTATCTGGCAAAAAATCCGGGCGCTGTGCTTGGTATTTCAGGCTATAATGACCCGCGCGGCGATGCGGCAAAAAATGCCGAGCTATCGAAAAACCGGGCGCAGGCCGTGCAGGCCGATCTGGTGAAAGCCGGCATTGCCGAAACATCGACCGAGCTGATCAAACCCGAAGCGGTGACACAGGGTTCCGGCGACGATGCCGCCGCCCGCCGCGTAGAGGTTTATATCAAACCGGCGGCATAAACCTCCGCAAAAACTGAGTTGGAAAAAGGGCGCCCGTTGCGGCGCCCTTTTTCATGACAAAAACTGGCCGGTATAAAGCTGTTATAGCAAACTTGCCCAAAAGTCGCCCATCATTCACAGAAAGGATGAGATAGCGAAAATACTTATTCTTTTTTACCGGCTGAACCGTGACCTATCACTAATTCAGCGCCGCCAATTTCTCTTCGGCGAGCCGGTCAAGCTCGGCGCGGCTTTTTTTCTCGGATGACGATTTCAATTGCCCGCAGGCCGCCATGATATCACGTCCCCGCGGCGTTCGGACAGGGCCGCTAATCCCCGCTTCGAAAATAATGCTGGAAAAACGTTTAATCCGTTCCGGTGACGAACATTCATAGGGCGAACCCGGCCATGGGTTAAAGGGTATCAGATTAACCTTCGCAGGCAGATTATATTTACGGATCAATCGGATCAATTCATAGGCGTCTTCATCGCTGTCATTCTTGTCCTTTAACATGACATATTCAAATGTCAGGCGGCGGGCGTTGGAAATACCGGGATAATCGGCACAGGCCTGAAGCAGCTCTTCGATACCATATTTGCGGTTCAGCGGCACAATCTCGTCTCGGATTTCCTTGGTCACCGCGTGCAGCGATACGGCGAGGTTGACGTTAATCTCCTCCCCTGCCCGTGTCATCATCGGCACCACGCCCGAAGTCGAAAGCGTGATCCGTCGCCGCGACAGGGCAAGGCCATCGCCATGCATAACGATCTTCATCGCATCACGGACATTGTCGAAATTATACAGCGGCTCGCCCATGCCCATCAGCACAATGTTGGTCAACATCCGACCATCGGCGCTATAATGGCCGATCTCGTCATCCTCTTCATCGGCGCCGGGCACCGCCATATTGCCCCTTGGCCATTCGCCAAGGCTGTCGCGGGCGAGCATTACCTGACCCACTATTTCCCCCGGCGTCAAATTGCGCACCAGCCGCATCGTGCCGGTGTGGCAGAAACGGCAGTTGAGCGTGCATCCAACCTGGGAGCTGATGCAGAGCGTTCCCCGGTCCGCATCGGGGATGAAGACCATTTCAAATTTCTGATCATCATCGCTGCGCAAGAGCCATTTGCGCGTGCCGTCGCCGGAAATTTGTTCCTGCACAACATGGGGGCGGCCAATTACAAAGCGCTGCTCCAGCCAGGGGCGCATTTCTTTTTTAATGTCGGTCATGTCGGCAAATTCGGTAACGCCGCGGTGATATATCCAATGGAATATCTGCTTTGATCGCAGCTTCGCCGTCTTTGCATCCATCTGCGATTCCGCCAGCGTCTGTTGAATCTGCAAATGGGTAAGGCCCAGCAAATCAACACGCCCATCCTTGCGCGGCGTAATGACACGGGGCGTAACAACAGGATCAATATTTCCGGGAATCTGCATCATCAATTTTCAATCATAGGGTTTGGGTAAAAAGCAGTCTCTTATTCCATCTACGTGTTCAATAAGGTCTTTGGCTGCTCTGTGATCGCTCATTCTATCCAAAACAATGTCAATACCTTCGCGCCTTGCTAGTTTAGCGGCTGGCACAAAGTCAGCATCAGCAGCTACGATTACAATTTGGTCAACTTGGCGTTTGAATGCAAGAGAGGCAACGTCTAAGCCCAGTCGCATATCGACCCCTTTTTGTTTCGTATCAATTTCAAAATCGTCATCTGTAGGAACGAATAATGTTGGATCTTTAATCAATCGTGCAGTTGCTTGTTCACTCAAGCGCCATTTGGAAGTGTCATTTAAACGGCCCAAGCGAATTGCCAATTTACGAAGTTTTTGAATTTCCTCATGTAATGCGATTCTAAAAATCGCATCTTCGGTTTTACTAAATACTATAGAAGTTTGGCTTATAGGCTTGTGCATCCGCTTTGTAAGTGGTGGACAATCATAGAAAAATATACGGTATAGGCTTGGCGTCTCCAGCAATTGAGGCCCATTATTAGAGATTTGCTGTGTTATTTGCGACGGACCTATGCGTAATGCCATATGCCAATGGACAAGCAGCATTAATCCATGCGCAACGCTGACTGGGTCTTCTCTTTTATGGTCTGGAAAACAATGTTTGAACCGTCTTAAAAAAAAGGCTCCATCTACCAATATTGCAGTAGCCATAATATTTTCCAAAAAATTGTCCCCGGGAGCGGCCTTGAGCTGATATCTGCTCTTTCGAGCGCCTCAAGACGGCAAACCGGGGACTGGATAAAATTTATATAACCAAACTGGCAACAAAAGTCAACCTAGGTTGATTTCCAGCGCAAAGCGTCTAAAGCGGACGTAAATCATGTTGCAGCGCACAAATATTGGCGCGCACCCTCCCTTTCTAAGGCAATAAATATGGCAATTCATAGCAGCTTCAAACGTGACTGGCTGTCAAATCCGAAAAATGAATTTTTGGCCGGGCTTGTTGTTGCCCTCGCGCTTATTCCCGAAGCCATCGGTTTTTCGATTATCGCAGGGGTTGATCCGCGTGTTGGATTATATGCCAGCTTCTCGATCGCGGTTATCATCTCGCTGATCGGCGGGCGGCCCGGTATGATCAGCGCGGCGACGGCGGCGGTTGCCGTTTTGGTGGTGCCGCTGGTGCGTGATCATGGCACCGAATATCTGTTTGCGGCGACAATTTTGATGGGTATTTTCCAATGCATCGCCGCGCTGCTTCGGCTTGATCTGCTGATGCGTTTTGTCTCGCGCAGCGTGATTACCGGCTTTGTCAACGCACTCGCGATATTGATTTTCATGGCGCAGCTACCGATGCTAACCGGGGAGAATATGACTGTCACGACCTATGCCATGATCGCCGCCGGTCTGGCTATGATTTACGGCCTGCCGCGTGTGACCAAGGCCGTGCCCGCGCCGTTGGTGGCGATTATCCTGATTGCGGCGGTATCGATTTACTTCAAACTGGACGTGACTACAGTGGGCGATACCGGCGCCCTGCCCGATAGCCCGCCTTGGTTCCACATCCCTCAAATTCCGGTGACATGGGAAACCTTGCAAATCATAGCCCCCTATTCGCTGGCTATGGCGGCGGTGGGCCTGCTCGAAAGCCTGCTGACGGCAAGCATAGTGGATGACATGACCGAAACACGCAGCAATAAAAAACGTGAAACCTATGGCCAAGGCATTGCCAATTTCGTCACCGGATTTATCGGCGGCATGGGCGGATGCGCTATGATCGGGCAATCGGTTATCAATATCAAATCGGGCGGACGGCGCAGGCTATCGACTTTCGTGGCGGGTGTCATGCTGTTGATCCTGATCGTCGCGCTCGGCAAATGGGTTGCGCAAATCCCGATGCCAGCGCTTGTGGCCGTGATGATATTTGTATCGGTCAGCACCTTTCGCTGGCAGAGCTTTACCGAAATCACCCATCACCCCTGGCCTTCAAACCTTGTTATGCTGGCCACTGTAATCATGGTGGTGGTAACGCATGATTTGTCCATCGGCGTGCTGACCGGTGTTCTTTTGTCCGGCATTTTTTTCGCTTGGAAGGTGCGTCAGCTTTTAATCTTTGAACATTATATTGATGGCCGCACCCATCATTATGTTTTCGGCGGACAGATTTTCTTTGCCTCTGCCGATTTGATGTATGAGGCGATGGAGTTTAACGAAGATGCGGTCGATACTGTCATCATCGATGTGCATGACGCCCATTTTTGGGACATAAGCGCGACAGGAATGCTCGATAAGATAACACAGCGTTTGCAGGCAGAAGGCAAAAAGGTCGAAATCATTGGCCTGAATGAAGCCAGCGCGTCACTCGTTGATAAATATGGCGAACATGAAAAGCCGTTCCATTCTTTAGGAACGACTGGGCATTGATGGAGGGGGCATTGATGACCGCAAAACAGCTTTAACCAAAAGGAACTAAGCTGCGGAATTATTCGCTTCAGGTTCAGCTGCACTCCCGCTGACCGTGCGGCGCAATTTCTTCCACGCGACAACCACGCCGGTTATAGTCGCAAGCAGCAATGCCAACCATTTCAGATTGTTAATGATAAAATCCTGCCAATTGCTCAACGTCATGGGAACGGGACTGACATTGACGGTATACACTTTTGCAGGTGTATCAATGTCCATGCGTTTGCCGTCTATCACAACCTGATTTTTTAGGCGTAATATCAATTCCCTTTTGCCTTCGGAACGCGGGATGACTTGCCAGCTTTGCCTAATATCCAAATTACGCGCGACATTAAGCGGCACATAATCGGAAGGCGTTATATCAAAGCCAACCCCTTCCAGCTTCGCTGACATGAAACGGTTGATTTGGACATCGGGTGTATCCTTTATTTGCGAACCATCATTGTCAGCGCCGCCCGCATTATCTGTAATCACGCTGCCCTTTTTCCCGGCGAACCAAGTCACGCTATATTGGCGGTTCACCACCATGGGATTGACAAGTTTAAGCTTCCCGTCGCCTGTCTGGACGCGGGCCAGTTCATCTTCGGCTTTGCGGCAATCCTCTGCACGCACCATCTGGTCGCTGTTCAAGGCGTCACAGCGGATCAAGCCGGATTGAACCGATTCTTGCACCGTGCCGCTGCCTAGATGCGGATGAAAAACTTGTCCCAATGCGCCGCCGACGGTCGGGCTTTGTGCTGATCCCACAGTAGCGCCGCGGACAATATTTCTCCGCGTCGCAGCAGCGCGCGGCTGCGCTCTATCCGGAACCGGATCATTGCCAATATAGCCCTTTGGACAGCTGCCCAATTGGGTGCAGTTACGATAATCAACCTGCTGTATAGGGGCGGAGGAGGCGGAACAATGACGGGGAAAGAGTTCGGATTGATCGCGCAGCCCTGTGTAAGCAACACCGCAGAGGTTGCCGCAACAAGATAAAAGATATTTTTTACGTCACGCATAATGCCCCCTGCTCGGATTTTATGCGACCTTTTCTTTTTGCTTTAGCATATCAGGATAGCATTCGCAAAATAAGCAGTAACGGCCCCGCATTTTTGCAGGGCCGTTTTAATAAAGCTTATGATTTCAATACCTAAATCGCGCGTTCATTCAAAGGTTGCACCGGACGCGCATTGTTACCTGTGATTTTGTTAAGCGCCTCTATCTGCTCCTTGCTCGCAGTGACAGGAGTGGTCAAAACGTGCCAGTTCACCCCTTCGCTGCATGGCGGAGTGGTCAGCGAGCCTTTAAAATTATATGCAGTCATGGATGCAGGCAGCATGGCTTTCAAATCAAGGTCGGTCTTACCACCAATATTATCTAAGATTGCCTGCATTTGCGGGCTGGCCGCACCAACTGAGATGATCTCTAAAGTTTTTTGGTCATCTAAGATTGCCTGCATTTGCGGGCTGGCCGCACCTTCATTGATCATCACGCCCAGCACAGCGAGATTGCCATTGGCATCGGAATGCACAAAGTGGACATCGGCGGGCGATGCTTTACCGCCAAACAGATTTTCCGAAGGCGTGTGGAAATGGAATTGCAGCAGGTCATAACTCTTATCCCCTGATGTCAGGGTAAAGCCTTTTTCGAAACTTGCCTTTATACCATGTCCGTCATTTTCGATAGCACCGTTTTTGACTGCATAATTGGTGGCGACATCGATAGTTTTGGCTTTATCGGTGGGTGGCAGGTCTAATGGCGATTGTTCCTTACCGGTTTTGCAGGTTGCATATTCCGGTGACAAATCGCCCCATTTGGCCGGACCATCAGCCTCGCCATATCCCCAGGCGGCTTTTTCCGGCTTCGTTTCTCCCTCTGCTGAAACCGCATTGCTTTCACCGCCATCTGCGGGTGCCTCAGCCTATTTGCAGGCGGCAAGGGCGAGCAAGGCCATAACCGGTAAAGCAGCATTTTTGAATGAATTGCTATATTTCATGTTTTTGTCTCCTAACCTTGTTATCCCAATCGCTCTTACCCTGCATTAGACGTATAATTGCTTTCAAAAATTACAAGAGGGGAATGCCATCATAGTGAGGCCCATTCTGCCGCTTTCATTCTACAAAAATAGCTGGCAAAGAGCAGATATGAATGAAACAAAGCATATTCTCCTGATCATTGGCGGCGGCATTGCGGCTTATAAATCGTGCGAGCTGGTTCGTTTGATCCGCAAGGAAGGAATGACGGTTCGCTGCGTCATTACAAAAAGCGGGCAGGAATTTGTTACGCCGATGACGCTGGCTGCCTTGAGTGAAAATCCAGTATTTACCGAACTGTTCGATCTGAAAGACGAAAGCGAGATGGGGCATATCCAACTCAGCCGGGAGGCCGATTTGGTGGTTGTTTGCCCAGCTACTGCTGACCTGATGGCCAAAATGAATGCCGGGATCGCCGATGACCTTGCCACCACCTTGCTGCTCGCCACTGACAAGCGCGTTCTGACCGTGCCGGCGATGAATGTGCGTATGTGGCACCATCCCGCGACCCGCCGTAATGTACAGCAACTGCGCAGCGACGCCGTCCATGTGATGGAACCAGATGAAGGCGAAATGGCGTGCGGCGAATATGGCGCCGGGCGCCTTCCCGAACCCGCCGCAATCCTGACCGAAATCCAAAATATGCTCGGGCAACCTGCGCCTGCCATGATGCTGTCTGCACAGCCCGATTTTGCCGAAGCCGAACATCGCCCGCTTTATGGCAAGAAAATCATCGTCACCGCCGGGCCAACGCATGAAGCCATTGATCCGGTGCGTTATATCGCCAACCGCTCCTCCGGGCGTCAGGGCTTTGCCATTGCGCAGGCGGCCGCCGAAATGGGCGCAGAAGTGATATTGGTCGCTGGCCCAGTTCATCTTGTCACCCCGCCCGGCGTCATCCGCTGGGATGTGGAAAGCGCCCGCGAAATGCAGATTGAGGTGGAAAAGGCGCTGCCCGCCGACGCCGCGATCATGGTTGCCGCCGTCGCCGATTACCGCGCCGCCGATACCGCAGAGCAAAAAATAAAGAAAAAAGACGATGCACCAACGCCGCTTGCGCTTGCCGAAAACCCCGACATATTGGCATCGCTTGCACGGCATGAAAAACGCCCCGGTTTGCTGATCGGATTTGCTGCCGAGACAGAGAATTTGAAAGACCATGCTGCGGCAAAGCTGGCCAAAAAAGGGTGTGACTGGATCGTCGCCAATGATGTGTCCGGCGATGTGATGGGGGGATCGGAAAACAGCGTTCATATCGTGACCAAGGACGGCATTGAAAGCTGGCCCAAGGCGCATAAGGAAGTTGTGGCACGCAAATTGATGGAGAAAGTGGCCGATGTCATCGGAAATTGAAGAAACAGCGGTAGTCGCCTCTATGCCTGTAACCATTATGGTCAAACGGCTCAATAATGGAGCGAATCTGCCTTTACCTGCCTATGAGAGCGCCGGTGCAGCGGGCATGGACATATGCGCCGCCGAAAATATCACCCTGCGTCCCGGCAGAAGGGCGGCGATTGCCACTGGCTTCGCCTTTGCCATTCCATATGGTTTTGAGGTGCAGGTGCGCCCTCGGTCCGGCCTAGCGCTGAAACATGGGATCAGCGTGCTGAACACTCCAGGCACAGTGGACAGTGACTATCGCGGAGAGGTAAAAGTGATACTTGCCAATTTGGGCGAGGAGGATTTCGCTGTCAAAATCGGCGACCGGATTGCGCAAATTGTAGTGACCCCGGTTATTCATGGTCATTTGGTGGAGGTAGATCAGCTTAATGACACGCCGCGCGGGGTGGGCGGGTTCGGCTCGACCGGGGTGTGATTCTTACCGATGAACAATTGGACCGCTATGCCCGCCATATCGTGTTGCGCGATATTGGCGGGGCGGGACAGGCAAAGCTGCTGCAAAGCCATGTCCTTCTGATCGGGGCGGGCGGGATTGGCTGTCCTGCCATCCAATATCTGGCGGCGGCGGGGATAGGCACAATCAGTGTGATCGACCATGACAGCGTCAGCCTGTCGAATTTACAGCGGCAAATCCTCTACATCGATGCTGATATTGGCACAGCCAAAGTGAAGGCCGCCTCTCGCGCCGCAATGGCAATCAACCCCGATATAGACTTCCGCCCCGTCATGCAGAAAATTGATCAAGATACATCTTCGACCCTGCTGAGCGGTGTTGATGTGGTAATCGACGGCAGCGACAATTTCGCCACCCGTCTGATCGTCAATGACCTATGCCTTGCCGAACGCATCCCGTTGGTGAGCGCCGCAATCGGGCAGTTCCATGGGCAAATTGCGACCTTCACCGGATGGCAAGAAGATGCGCCCTGCTATCGCTGTTTCGTGGGCGATGCGCATGATCCCGACGACTGCGACGATTGCGCTACACAGGGCGTGCTGGGCGCGATGTGCGGCATGATGGGCAGCTTTGCCGCGATGGAAGCCATCCGCACCCTCACCGGCTTTGGCGAGGCGCCTATGGGGGAAAAAGGCAGCAAGCTGCATATTTTTGACGGGTTAAAACCGGCGATGCGGACGATTACACTGCCCAAAGATCCAGAATGCAGGAGTTGCGGTTAAACGCAGATAATCTTACAATCCCAACATCTCCTCCACCCATGCCGTCACAATTTCGGTCGCGGGACCGTAGCGGACCTCGTCAAACCAATCGCTGCCCTTGCTCGGTTCTAAGTTCAGTTCCAATGTGCGGATCCCCTCTGCCCTCGCCCGGCGGACATAGCCGCCCGCAGGATAAACCGCACCCGATGTGCCGATACTGACGAACAGGTCGGCCGCACGCAACGCTGCGTCAATTTCGTCCAGCCGGTAGGGCATTTCGCCAAACCAAACGACATCGGGCCGCAGGCTGCCCTTGCTATCGCATATCGGACAGGCGGGCCGGTCGATCAAAGCCCCGCGCCATTCGGGCCGACCATTACAGGCCAAGCACCATGCGGTTAGATGTGTGCCATGCATATGGATCAGGTTGCCCGATCCGCCGCGTTCATGCAGATCATCTACATTCTGCGTTACCAATGTCACCCGCCCGCGCCCGGCGCCATGCCATTCGCGTTCCAACCGGCCCAGCGCATGGTGCGCAGCATTAGGCACGGCTTTCTGGATCGCCTCTCGGCGCATATCATAGAAACGCAGCACCAGATCAGGGTTGCGGATAAAGGCTTCGGGTGTGGCGACATCCTCTATCCGGTGCCGCTCCCAAAGCCCGCCTTCGGACCGGAAAGTATCAATACCACTTTCCGCGCTGATCCCTGCGCCGGTTAGGATTACAATATTGCGTATCAGTGTCATGTCCGCCATGAAGCACAAAAGTAAGGATCAGGACAAGCTATGTTAAAAATAGGGATAATCGGCAGCAAGGGCCGCATGGGACAGGCAATAGCAACCGCCGCACAGGAGGCCGGAACCGAAATCGCTGGCGGCGTGGATCAAGGCGGCGATGTGTCCGCTTTGGCCGCCATATCCGGCGTGCTGATTGATTTCAGCTCTCCGGCTGCTCTGGAGGGCAATCTTGTCGCCGCCGCCGTGCATGGTCGGCCGATTGTTATTGGCACCACAGGGTTGGAGGAACGGCACCATTGGTTGATTGATGATGCCGCGGCTGACATTGCCGTGCTGCAAACCGGAAACACATCGCTTGGCGTCAATATGCTCGCCTTTTTGGTGGAGGAGGCCGCGCGAAGGCTGTCCGATGAATGGGATATTGAAATTATAGAGGCGCACCACCGGCATAAGGTTGACGCCCCGTCGGGCACCGCGCTATTATTGGGACAAGCGGCTGCAAAGGGCCGCAATATCGACCTTGCAGGCCATAGTGAGCGGGGCCGTGACGGCATAACCGGCGCACGGGCCAAAGGCGCAATAGGCTTTAGCGCGGTCCGCGGCGGCAGTATCGCAGGCGACCATGATATATTGTTCGCTTCCGACGGCGAAACCATCACCCTGTCCCATCACGCTCAGGACCGCCGCATATTCGCCCATGGCGCGGTAAAAGCGGCGCTCTGGCTGGCAAAGCAGGAAAAGGGACGCTATGATATGAAGGGTGTATTGGGGCTTTAGCAGCGCACTAAGGTCAAACTTCGCAGGTCAAGGACAGGGATTGTTTGGTAATTCTGGCCTTTAAGTGGTCGATAACATCTTCTTCGATTATACTGTCAATTCCGCGGCGCCAACATATGTAGGCCGCATTTTCAAGTTCACCAACTTCATCTATATGTTGTAACCGTCCCGCCACCAGATCAGCGACAGCAAGGCTTTTGGGAATGAAGCCATACATATTGTTCAAAACAAGCCATTCTTTGGACAACACACCCAAATCCAAATTCAAACCGGTAACAGGACGAAGATTATGGTTGATCGCTATTTCTGTGCTTAATGCAGGCCCCCAGTCAATATGGACATAGTGGCTGCGCCAATCCTTGTCCTTTTTTGGGCCAACAAGGATTAACGGATCACGAAATAGCATTTCCGCTGCCACGTCACGGCGAAAGACGGGGTTATACATGACTGCAATATCAAGTCGCCCCTCTGCAAGATCCCTGTTCAAACGCTGCGAAGCTCCAGAAGTGACTGAAAATGCGATATCTTCAAAATCATGGCGTGCCGCAGACAGCCAAGACAATAAATAATCAGCCCATAATGCATATTGTCCGCCGAAATGAACAGTGCGGGTGAATTGTTCTGGCAAGGAAACATCATGCAGGCCCAATTGCCAGGCACGCACAATCTGACGCGCTGCATCACGGAATTTCAGTCCCGCCGCCGTTAACCTACACCCCCTTCTATCGCGATCAAATAATTGCACTCCGGTGCTATGTTCCAGTTGTTTAATCCGCTCAGTGACGGTCGAAGCGCTGGCATTCACCGAAAGTGCGGCGCTGGCAAAGCTTCCGGTTTCTGCTGCGGCAAGAAATGTCTGAAAGCTCATAATATCCATTTAATTTGGATATACCGAATTTAAAATTCTTACAATCCCGTTTTACCGAAATTTGAAAATAGACTATGCAAATAAAAATATTGATGGAGCTTAACATGAAAAACAAAATAATCCTTACCATTGCCGCAGCCTCGCTTGCAATCGCAGCACCGAATACATTATTTGCGCAGCAATCTGGTATCGCTCCTGCCGCTATTGTGAGTGGGAAATTGCAAAAACAATGGGATAAAGGCAGCAAGCTGGAACGAAAAGGCCTCGCTAACAGGGCAAAAGCAGAAAAATCATTGGCTGATGCAAGCAGGGATGTTATCAATGCACAGTCCAAAAGGGACAATGGCCGCGCAATTGGCGAAAATGCGAAAGCTGAATTTCTACAGCTGACATCTGCAACACCTTATTTCGCCGATGCGCAAGAAGCCGCCCGCTGGGCCAGGCAAGTCGATAAAGTCGCTGGCTTATGGGCGAAGCATGATGATCGCCGATTAGATGGTCGTGCCGATTTGGAAAAAGCGCAAAAAAACAAACATCCGCGCAATCCGAAGTAGCCAAAGCACAAGCGGATATTGATCAAGGACGTTCCTTGATGGCCGATGCTGAGCAACGTAGCCAGTTTGCGTCTGAATAAAGCCTTGAAACTATCAAAATTTAATTTCTGAAAGGATTAAAATGTCAAAAAAATAATGAAGCAGTAGCCGAAGATAATAACGAAGAGCATGGTGTTGTCGTCGCGATCAAAAGCCTAGCCGAAAAAGTGAAGGACAAGGGCAGTGAAATGTCGGACAGCGTTAGCGAAAAAATGAAATCGGGCTATGACCAAGGCAAGGCACGGGCGTCCGAACTTGCCGAGGCTGCTGCCGAAAATAGTAAGAAAATCGCTGATAAAGCCGCGAAGGCGGTAAAAGAAAATCCGGGTAAAAGCGTCGCTATCGTAGGCGGTGTTGCAATTGCGGCAGCGGCGGCTGTCGCCGCTACGGTTACACTTAAAAAACGGGCATCCACAAAAGCCGACGAGGAAAAACGTTCCGCCGCCGCCAAAAAAGCCGCAGCCACACGCAAAGCCAATGCGGCGAAGAAAAAAGCAGGCTAAGCAGCGACCTCTTTTCAATTCAAACACCCTGAATAAAATTCATGTTCTAAAGCCCTCTGGCCGCCATTCTGATTTGTTTCAGGACAGCGGCCAGAAATATTTTGGTCGCTCAAAATCTCAAATTCATTCTCTTCGTGATAGCATTTTGTCAGTATAAACGGCATGAACAGCGGACATGAAAAAAGACAATATCTTTGAATTTTACCGCCGCCTTGCCGAGGAGAACCCCGCGCCGGAAACGGAGCTGGAATATGGCAATGTGTTCCAGTTACTTGTCGCGGTAACCTGTAGCGCACAATCCACCGATGTCGGTGTGAATAAGGCGACCAGAGCCTTGTTCAAACAGGTAAAAACGCCGGCGCAGATGGTCGCGCTCGGCTTGGACGGGTTGAAACAGCATATCAAGACGATTGGACTGTTCAATAACAAGGCGAAAAATGTCATCGCCCTGTCCGAAATATTGGTACGCGACTTTGACGGGCGAGTGCCCGCCGACCGCGACACGCTGACCACCCTGCCCGGTGTTGGCCGCAAAACCGCCAATGTCGTAATGAACTGTGCTTTTGGGGCGGAAACTTTTGCGGTGGACACCCATATTTTCCGCGTCGGGAATCGCACCGGACTTGCGCCCGGTAAAAATGTCGATGCCGTTGAAAAGGCGCTCGACAGGCGCACACCGCACCCTTTTCGCGTTGGTGCCCATCATTGGCTGATCCTTCATGGCCGCTATATCTGCAAGGCGCGGTCGCCCGAATGCTGGCGTTGCCCGGTGGCCGACCTTTGCCGCTATAAACCCAAAACCCCCCGAACCGGGCAGCGCGGCGGCAAAGGCGTTAAAGGTGGCCGCGCAAAAGTCAGCCAAGGTTAAGCCAAAGCGGGCTAAATAATCCAAGCAACGGAAAAGGAGAGCGCCTATGAAAAAAACAACTTACCTGATCCTAACCGCCGCATTGGCGGGCGGCGGGATGGCAGCGGCGGCGGCGAGTAAAACCGGCGATGCGGAAATCCGCGCGCTTGGCGAGCCCAAAAACTGCCTCAATATCCGGCAAATCCGGTCCACCCATGTCGTCGATGAAAACAGCATTGATTTCAAAATGACCAATGGCAAAATCTATCGCAACACCATGCCGCAAGGGTGTTCGGGGCTGCGTTTTGAAGAAGCCTTTTCTTATCGCGTAACGACTGGGCAGCTTTGCAATGTCGATATCATTCGCGTCCTGCAAAATTTTGGCGGACGCATCGAACAAGGTGAAGCCTGCGGCCTTGGGAAGTTTCAACAAATAGAGAAAGCTAAACCAAAAGCCTAAGGCTTTACACCCGTTCGGGTTTAACCCAGCGAACGAATAATGGCGGAAAAATCAACGCCATCCTGCCCGCCTTCAACAAAAGCAGCATATAGCTCCTCCGCCCGTTTCCCCATTGGCACATCAGCCCCGGTAGAGGCCGCCGCCTGCAAAGCAAGACGCAAATCCTTCAGCATCAAGGCGCTGGCAAAGCCGCCCTTATAGTCATTATCCGCTGGGCTGTGCGGGCCAATACCGGGAACCGGGCAATAGCTTGTCATCGACCAATTCTGCCCCGATGCCTGGGACGCTATGTTATAAAAGGTTTGCAAGTCCAGTCCCAGCTTTTCCGCCAGTTTGAACGTCTCGCACGTTGCAATCATCGACGCACCAAGCAGCATATTGTTGCATATTTTTGCCGCCTGCCCCGCGCCCGATTGTCCGGCATGGATTACTGTCTTGCCCATCGCGGACAGGATAGGCTCTGCACGTTTGAAAGCAGCCTTGCTGCCGCCGACCATGAAGGTCAATATGCCCGCATTTGCTGCTGCGATACCCCCTGAAACCGGCGCATCCACCATATCATATCCGGAGGCGCGGGCTGTATTTTCCATCCGGATCGCCGTATCGACATCAATGGTTGAACAATCAAGCAACAGAGCCCTTGCCGGAGCTAAGCCAATTATTTCGCCGGAAAATACGCTTTCGGCAATTTTGCCATTGGGGAGCATTGTAACGACAGCATCGACGTCCGCAACTGCTGCCTTCGCATCGGTAAAGATGGCGCATCCATTTTCTGATGCTTTGGCGCACGCATCTTCCGAAAGGTCAAAAGCCTGCACCGCATAACCGGCTTTCACCAGATTGGCGGCCATCCCGCCGCCCATATTGCCAAGGCCGATAAAGGCGATTTTCATGTTATCGCCCCTTCCATTTGCCCTCGCGTTTTTCGATGAAGGCGGCCATGCCTTCGGCCTTGTCCTCACTCGCGGTCAATATCTGGAACAGGCGGCGTTCGTGGAGCAAGCCTTGATCCAGCGTCATTTCATAGGCGGCGTTGACCATTTCTTTATTCACTTTTGCGGCCATTGGCGGCATAGATGCAATGGTTTCAGCAGTCTTCAGCGCCTCGTCCATCAATTCACCGAACGGCACCACCCGCGCCACTAGGCCGCTCCGCTCGGCCTCGGTTGCATCCATCATCCGCCCCGTAAGGCACATTTCCATCGCCTTCGCCTTGCCAATCGCGCGGGTCAGCCGCTGTGATCCGCCCATGCCCGGCGCGACACCCAGCTTGATTTCGGGCTGGCCAAATTTGGCATTATCCGACGCGATGATAAAGTCTGCCATCATCGCGAGTTCGCATCCGCCGCCCAGCGCAAAGCCATTGACCGCGGCAATCCATGGCTTACGGGTCGCCTTGACAAGATGGCTGGTCCAGCGGGAGAAGAAATCCTGATTGTAAAAATCAGCGGCAGGTTTGTCCGCCATTTCCTTTATATCTGCGCCTGCGGCAAAGGCTTTCTCTCCGCTGCCGGTCAGGACCGCGCAAAGCTGGCTATCATCAGCCTCGAAAACGGCAAAGGCGCTAATCAACTCCTCCAAAACCGCGCCCGATAGCGCATTCAGCGCTTGCGGCCGGTTCAGCGTGATAATCGTCACCGCGCCTTTGGTTTCGCTCAATATGGTCTCGTAAGTCATAGGGGTTTCCATTCTTCTTTCTTTGACAAAGGCGCGAATATTTCGTCCAGCATCGCATCGGTCACCTCCTCCGGAGTGGCGGGGTTCCAACGCGGAGCATTATCCTTGTCGACAATCAGGGCACGGACGCCTTCGATAAAATCATGCCTTTGCACCACATGGGCGCCTATGGCATATTCCTGTTTCATCTCGGCCGCAAAATCGGGCATCGCAGCGCCTTCTTTTAATTGGCGCAGCGCCACTTTGCAGGTTTGCGGTGATTTCGTGCCCAGCGTATCGCGTTCCTTCGCCGCCCAATCGCTCTCGTCGCCCTCCAATGACGCCAGAATATCTTCATAACTATCGCTTGCAAAATGGCGATTGATCTTGTCGATATGCTCGGTGATTTTGGCTACAGATGCTGTGATCGAAAGGTCACCTAATATACCGGAAATGCGGCCCGGAGCCTTTGCTATTCGCTCCTTTGCTTTCTCCAGATTTTCAGGGGGCAGATAATGAGTCGCAAGCCCTAATGCGAAGCATTCCGCACCATCCAGCCGCGCCCCGGTTAGCGCCAGATATTGTCCGACACGGCCCTCAAGCCGCGGCAGATACCAGCCCCCGCCGACATCGGGAAACAACCCTATCCCCGTTTCGGGCATAGCAAAGCGGGTGTTTTCGGTCGCAACGCGAAACCGTGACGGCAATGATATGCCCACGCCGCCGCCCATGGTGATGCCGTCCATGAAAGCGATAATCGGCTTTGTATATTCATGCATCAAATGGTTGAGCTGATATTCAGTGCGAAAAAACCGGCGTGCCTTTTTGCCGTCCTTTGCGCCGCTTGTCGCAAGCATACGGATGTCACCGCCCGCACAAAAACCCCGTCCGCTGCTATGGTCGATAATCACCGCTTCAACCGCGTCATCTGCGGCCCAGCCTTCTAAAGCGGCAATCATCGCCTGACACATGGGCAGGTTAAGCGCATGGATCGCAGACGGTCGGTTGAGGCTGATATGGCCGATGCAGCCATGTTTTTGGAGGATTACATCTTCGTTCATCATCATTGCCTCAGCAAGTCCCGCCCCACGATCATCCGCATCACTTGATTGGTGCCCTCCAATATCGAATGCACGCGCAGGTCGCGCCAGAAACGTTCGATCGGATAATCTTGCAAATAACCATAGCCGCCAAATAGCTGCAGCGCCTTATTCACAATTTCGCTGCCATTATCAGTCGCCAGCCTTTTGGCCATTGCAGAAAAACGAGACTTATCAGGCGCACCCTCGGTCACCTTGCACGCCGCCATATAAAGCAGCGCCCGTGCAGCCTCCAAATCGGTGGCCATATCGGCGAGCATGAACTGTGTGTTCTGGAAATCGGCCACCGCTTGGCCAAATTGTTGCCGCTCCTTGGTATAAGCGATTGCCTCGTCCAAACATCGCTGCGCCCCGCCAAGGCTGCACGCGCCGATATTCAGCCGCCCGCCGTCCAGCCCCGCCATGGCAAAGCGAAAGCCCTCACCCTCGCTGCCGACACGGTTGGCCACCGGCACGCGGACATTGTCGAAATGCACCTGCGCTGTGGGGGACGCATTCCAGCCAAGCTTCTTCTCCGGTGCGCCAAAGCTAAGGCCCGTCATATCCTTGTCGACCACAAGGCAGCTAATCCCCCGTGCGCCATCATCGCCCGTGCGGACCATACAGACATAAACATCATTGACGCCTGCACCCGAAATAAACTGCTTGCTGCCGTTCACCACATAATGGTCGCCGTCCAGCCTTGCCGTGGTTTTCAGCGCCGCCGCGTCGCTGCCGCTGCCCGGTTCGGTCAGGCAGTAGCTGGCAATTTTTCCATGGAAATCAGACTTGGCAAATAGCGACTTTTCAAATCGTCCGAAGCAAAACTGTCGATCATCCATGCGGCCATATTGTGGATGGAGATATAGGCGGAAGTAGCCGGGCAGCCATAAGCCATCGCCTCCATGATGATCGCCGCCTCCAACCGGCCAAGGCCGATACCGCCCGAACCCTCGCCCACATAAATACCACCAAAGCCGAGCTCTGCACTGCGTTTGATAACATCAATTGGGAAATGCTTTTGTGCATCCCATTCGGCGGCAAAGGGCGTGATATGGTTGGCGGTAAATCGCTGCGCCATTTCCTGTATGGCCATTTGATCATCGGTCAGGGCAAATTGGTTGCTCATTTTACCTCCACATCTTTTACCACCTGTTTTTCGAAAATATGATTTTGCAAATCCGTTCCAATCCAAATCGGCGATAGGGGCGGGGGGATATTTTTTTCCCATGCCATTGATCCGGTGAGCGTTCCGGCGGAAAAAGGCACGTCGGGCATCGCATTATGGATTGGATCGGCAAAGGCCTCGTCGGCGGAAATGATGGTCCAGCCGCGGCGCCGCATTTCATCAACCAGATCGCCGATAAACAGAGCCGCCAGATCGGTTTCATGCAGCAACAGCATATGCGCAGGTGATCGGCCCAATGTTATCCGCGCCAGTTCGTCATGATAATCGAGTGCACTCATCTGGCTGCTGACATACAGCTTGCGCAGTGCCTTCATATCCATGTCCTTACCCGCTGTTTTGGCGTCTAAAGTAAGCTGTTCCAGATTCCAGTCGGACCCATCGGCGGTCACATAGCCATTAATAAGGCCGCGCTGTGCAAGCCCGCTGCGCAGCGTATCGCGTTTAACCTTATCCGCGCCGCCCTCATCCAGATAGGGAAAACGGAACCAAGGCCGATAACCATCGCGCCGCTTTAGCCAATCCTCCGCCTTGTCAATGTCGGCCAGATAGATTTCGGCATCTGTGTTGCTAAGCTTGGGGTGGCTACAGCTATGATTGGCAATCACATGGCCCGCTGCGACATAAGCGGCAATCCGTGCCTCTCCGCCCTGCCCCGGCGGCTCGTCCAATTTGCAGGGGTTTATGAAAAACACCGCTTGCGCTGCGTTTTGATTCGAAAGTGCCGCGATGATTTTTTCGGTGCGTTCATCCGGCGTCATAAACGCGCCTGCACCGCGTGGGACATCATCAAAGCTAAGCGCGACACGTTTTTCGCCCTGTGCCGCAACACCGGGCGCAGTACAAAGCAAAAACAACAAAGCGCCAAATAGGCCAAAGCCTGATAACCGCATTAAATGTTCCTCCCAAAACCTGTCGGCAGGTTAGTCAAGCAAAACGCGGCTGGCAAACAGCTTATTGGCGGTTTCAATATTGTTGCGCGGAAACCACCGTCCGCCCGATAATTGTTTCTCCCACGCCAACATTTCTAGCAATGTTCCATCGGCGAAATCAGGATCGGGGGATATTTGCGCCATGGGATCGTTATAAACAGAATCGGCTGTTACAATTTCCCAGCCATCCCGGCGCAGCGCCGCCGCCAAATCGTCAATGTAAAGCGCCGCCAAATCGGTTTCATGCAAAAGCAGCATCTGCACCGGACGGCGGCCGAGCAAACGCCTTGCCAGACGGTCCGAAAAATTCGCCGATTCCAAATGGGTTTCGATATAAAGTTTGCGCAGCGCCGCCATGTCGATTTTGCGCCCAGCCTTTTTCGCCCTTATCGTCTGCGCCTCCAAATACCAATCCCACCCATCGGCGGTGACATAGCCATTACGAAGGCCGCGCTTTTTTAACCCGTCCCGGACCGCATCGCGTTTCACCTTATCACGGCGTCCTTCATCAAGGCGCGGGAAACGGAACCAAGGCCGGTATCCAGGCAACGGTTTCAACCATTTTTCGGCGGCATCAATATCGGCCAGAAACGCCTGCGCCGATACCTGTGAGAGCGGCTTATGAGTGGCGGTGTGGTTCGCCAGCACATGGCCATGCGCCGCATAATTAACCAGTTGCCCCTGCTCCGCTGCTGCTGCGCTCACCCGGCCCGGATTGACGAAAAAAGCGGCCTGTGTCACGCCACCTTTTTTCAGCGCAGCGATCAACATAGCGGGGCGTTTATCACCATCCAGAAATGCGCCCGGTCCGCGCGGGGCATCATCAAAGCTGATCGCAATGCGCTTTACATTGATCGCGGCGGCGCTTTCATGCTTTTCGGCCGCGCTCGCCTTTGGCCCCTGTTGCCATATGAACAGCACAAACAGCGCCAGCGCCAAAAGGGTGGCAATGTCAAAAGCGATAATGTCGGTCCACGCCATTCGCGATATTTTTGCGGCAATATGCCTCACCCGGAATCACTCCTTTGCCTTTGCAAGCAATCAAATGATTATTCACATATTAACCCTTTTGACCAGAGGCAGCATTTTTCAAAATGGGACGGCTTGCCTGCCTGCGCCGCGGAAACCATCACCCCATAGTTGGTATAACAAAAGCATTGCCGCCATCGGCGCTGCCATCGGGCCAGCGAGCGGTGATTGTTTTCACCTTGGTCCAGAATTTGACGCCCTCCATACCATGTTGATTAGTGTCGCCAAAGGCCGATCGTTTCCACCCGCCAAAACTGTGATAGGCCACCGGAACCGGGATAGGCACATTGATGCCGACCATGCCGACATTCACCCGGGCGGCAAATTCACGCGCGGCATGGCCGTTCCTTGTGAAGATCGCTACGCCATTGCCATATTGATGCTTGCTGGGCAGCGCCAAGGCTTCTTCAAAACTCTCCGCACGCACCATTTGCAGGACAGGCCCAAAAATCTCTTCCCTGTAGCTTTCCATATTTGGCGTAACATGGTCAAACAGCGACGGCCCGATGAAAAAGCCTTGCTCATGCCCCTGCAAGCTGAAGCCACGGCCATCAACAACCAGCTCCGCGCCTTCATCCACGCCCTTTTGGATCCAGCCTTCGACCCGCGCCTTATGCGCGGCGTTGACCACCGGGCCATAATGCGCCTCTTCATCGGTGGAAAGGCCAACGCGCAAGCTGGCTATCGCAGGGATCAGCCTTTCACGAATCCGGTTGGCGGTATCCGCGCCGACCGGCACCACCACGGGCAGCGCCATACAGCGTTCGCCCGCACTGCCAAAGGCCGCACCTGACAGATCATTGACCACTTGGTCCAGATCGGCATCGGGCATCACAATCGCATGGTTTTTCGCGCCGCCCATCGCTTGCACCCGCTTTCCCGCCGCAACTCCGCGGCTATACACATAATGCGCGATATCCGATGAACCGACAAAGCTGACCCCGCTGATCGCCGGATGGTCCAGGATCGCATCAACCATTTCCTTATCGCCATGCACGCATTGCAATATGCCCTCCGGCAGGCCCGCCTCCTGCATCAGTTCGCATAGCTGTACAGGAACAGACGGATCGCGTTCGGATGGTTTCAGGATAAAGGCATTGCCCGCCGCAATGGCCGGACCAAACATCCACATCGGGATCATAGCCGGAAAGTTGAACGGCGTAATCCCGGCGCCAATACCCAGCGGCTGCCGCATCGAATAGACGTCTATGCCAGGGCCAGCCCCGCCGGTATATTCGCCCTTTAACACATGGGGAATGCCGCAACAAAATTCGATAACCTCCAGCCCGCGTTGCAGATCGCCTTTGCTGTCGGCAATAACCTTGCCATGTTCGCTCGATAGCAGATGGGCAAGCTCATCCATATGCGCTTCAACCAGTTCCTTAAATCGGAACATGACGCGGGCGCGGCGCTGCGGATTGGTGGCGGCCCATGCCCCTTGCGCAGCCAGCGCAGCATCCACCGCCCGGTCAAGTAAAGCCGCATCGCCCAAGGCAACCTGCGCCTGAACCACGCCATTATTGGGATCATATACCTCGCTATGGCGCGATACACCATCTGCACCGCCCACAATGAAATGCTCGATTTGCCGCATAGTCTGTTCCTCCTTAAGGACAGAAATGCGCTGGAATATGGCGGATTGCAAGCATTGCGGCACAATCATATTTGCCCGGCAATTATCTTGCCCAATAGGCCCATCACCCTTGCATTATGATCGCCATCTGGCCGTCTTTGTCATCAAAAATTGCGCAGTCAATATCATAGACCGCCTTCAAATTGGTTTTTGTCAAAACATCCCTTGGCAACCCGCTTGCAAAAACCCGCCCTTTGTTGAGCAGTAGAACATGGTCCGCAATCCGTGCTGCCTGATTTAGGTCGTGCAGCACCGTGACAACGCCGACACCTTCATTCGCAAGTTTTCGCATATGGTCCAAAATCTGCATCTGGTAACGCGGGTCCAGCCCCGCCAACGGTTCGTCCGCCAGCAACCATTGCGGCTGTCCCGCCAGCACCCGCGCCAGCAAAACCCTTGCCCGCTCGCCGCCCGACAGGCTGCGCATATGCCGCCCGGCAAAATGGGTGCAATCGGTCGCGGCCATTGCCGCTTCAATATGACTTTCATCCTGATCCTTGTTGCTGATCCCGTGATAGGGATAGCGGCCAAGCGCAACCAGATCGCGGGCATATATGTCCCAATGCACCGCCGCGCTTTGCGGGAGCAGGCCAATAGACCGCGCCCGCAGCTTTGCGTTCATCGCGGCGATGTCCGCCCCGTCCCAAATGGCCGACCCGCCATCTGCCTTTCGAAGACCCGACAGGCACGCGAGCAGTGTTGATTTGCCCGCGCCATTGGGGCCTAAAATCACGCTTAGCCTGCCTGGCGCAAATTCCGCCGAGACGCCGTCCAAAAGCTGTTCTGCGCCGACTTTTACACTAATATCCTTTGCCTCAAGCATCCCCAAAGGCTCCCTTCCTGCCGCTGCGCTGTCGAAACAATATGGCAAGGAAAAAAGGTGTGCCCAAAATCGCCATGACGATTCCCAACCGTATTTCCCCTGCGCCCGGCGCAAGACGGACAAGGCCATCGGCGAAGAGCGTTAATATCGCCCCGCCAATTGCGCTTGGGATCAGGATCGCGGAGGGGCGCTCACCGATCCAGCTGCGCATCAAATGCGGCACGATCAGGCCGACAAAACCAACCACGCCTGAAACCGCCACTGCCGCGCCGACACATAATCCTACGCCGCCAATGACCAGCCAGCGCAGCCGGTTCAAATCCGCACCGATGCTGCGAGCACCAGCCTCACCCAGCGTCAGCGCATCCAGCATACGTCCTGATTGCAGCAACAGCATCCCGCCCGCCAGAATGAATGGCAAGGCGCGCCAGACATCATCCATTGTCCGGTCGGTAATCGCGCCCATTAACCAGCTGATGATCTCGCTTGTTTCATAGGGGTTTGCCTGTATGCTGATCAAAAAAGCGGTAAGTGATCCCGCGAGCGTAGATAGCACCATTCCGCCAAGGATGAATCCCAGCGGCCCGGTCCCGCGCCCAGCAAGCATGGCAAGCAACAGCACAGCGGCAGCAGCGCCCAGCATCGCGCAGGTAAAAATCCCATATGGCCATACCGCCAGCCCCAGAAAAATAGCGACTACCCCGCCAAAGGCCGCGCTGGACGACACGCCAACAACGGTTGGGTCGGCCAAGGGGTTGCGCAGATAACCCTGCAACACCGCGCCCGATAGCCCAAGAGCCGCACCTATGCCGGCACCCAATATCGCACGCGGCAGGCGCAGTTCGGCCATGATCCAGCCATTGGCGCCCGCCGCAAACCAATGCGCAGGGCCTATCCATATCTTCCCCGCCGAGAGCGAAAATAGGAAAGCCATAAGGAACAGATGATGAGGAACCATTTTTTCATACCGAACGCATCACCTCCATCGCCTCTATAATAGTCGGCCCGCCGCAAAAAAGCAGGCGGTCGGGAAAGGAAGCAATTTTTGTTTTCGGAAAATAACGCAGCAATTTTTGCCGCAACGCAATTTCGCGCTGGCTTTCACCTTGGCCTTTACCCTGCCCCGCCATTGGCATGAAGATTATATCAGGCGGATTACGCACCAATGTTTCGAGCGGCAACTGGCTCCATTGATCCAGGCCATAAACTTCTGCCGCGTTGGTAAAACCTGCCCGCGCCAACAGTTCATCTTGCAACGTCCCCTTGCCCGCTACAAAACCGCCGGTTTGCCATATAATCGCGGTTCCGCGCCGGGCACGGCCTGCCCCCTCATCCGGCCCTAACGCTGTTTCAATTTTCGCGTTTAATTTTTCGCCTGCTTCTTCGCGTCCGATCGCCTTTGCCATATCCCGTATCTGAACCAGATTTGCAGCGACGCTTGCCGGAACACCATAGGATTTCTGCACTATCCCCGCTTTGGCCAGCGCAGCGTTGGTGCCGCCGCTCGCCAAATTGCCGGTTAGCAGCAAACGGGGCCGGGCGGCGATAATCTCTTCCGCGCTGGTTCCGATTGGGGGATAGCGGCGTGCCCAAGCAATTGGCGCAGATGCGCTGGCCGGATCATGGCTATAGACGCTGACCGCCGATAGCTGACCCGGCGCGGCAATTTCCGACAGCACCGCGTCGATACACGGGTTATTTGACACAATACCGCCGGGAACGATAGCATTCTGTCCGCTGCAACCGGCGAGCGCCAGAAGCAAAGGCCAGCAAAACCGCATCAAAAATTTGCCCTGATGCCGATATGACCGGTGCGGCGGTAATTGCCATAGCCGCTAACCGTTTCATAATTTTCATCGCCCAGATTATCAATACGGCCATAAAGCGAAATATCACGGGTCAGGTCAAACGATGCCCGAAAGCCAAGCAGCACATAGCCGTCCAGCCTTGTCCGAGTGAATGTTTGAAAATCGGTATCAAAACTATCGCCCGTCATTTGCAGTGACGCACCAAGGCTAAACCGCTTTTCAGGCCGCCAAACGGCGTTGATATTCGCATCATGTTTGGGTCGGCGCAGCAAGGCAAGGCCGCTATTGCGGTCCTTGCTATCGATCAGGCTGTAATTGGCATCAAATGTGAAATTTTCCGCCGGATTGACTATAAAGCTGAATTCCAAACCCTGTGACCGGCTGCGGTCGATATTGTCATAGGTGCCAAAGGGACGATCCGTGCAAATGCCTGTCGCCTCACCAAAGCAGGAGATGAAGTCGATCTGATCCCGGCTATCGCGCAAAAATCCGGCAACACCAAATTTCAGGCGGCCACCGATCAAATCCTGTTCGGCGCTGATCTCATAACTGCGCGACTGTTCGGGTTTTAATCTGGCATTGCCAAAGCTACCGTTTAATTGGAACAAGGTTGGGGCCTTAAACCCTTCGCCATAGGATAAACGGAATATGGTTCCCGCACTTGCCCGCCATGCCGCATTGGCGCTAAAGGTCATTTGACTGCCATAATCGCGGTGCTGATCAAAACGGGCGCCGCCGGTAAGCGTCAGGCGGGGGGCCATATCCCAGATGATCTGCGCAAAGCCGCTCGAAACATGGGTTTTGGCAAAGGTGAAGCCATCATTAAAGCGCGAGCGTTCATGGTCCAGCCCGAACACGCTGCGCAAACCCTGACCCAAATCGGCATCGCCGACATATTCGGCCCGTTCGGTTCGTCCGCGGGCAAGGAAATCGGGTTCGGCCTGCCCCGCTGCACTATAATTGTCGCGGTTAATATCGCTGACCGTCAGGGCCAAACGGTTTTTCAACACCCAGCCGAACAAAGGAAATTTCACCCCCGCATAACCGAAAATTTCCTGTGCGGTGGAAAAATCGCCTGTATCGGCAAAGCTGAAAAACGGCGGAGGGAAGCCATCCAGTTCGGTGCGGCTATGCGCATAATAGCCGCGCAGGTCGATTTTAACATCGCCGGGCAGGTCCAAACCGATTTTGCCATTGGCCGCATATTGCCGGTATCCATCCGCCTCGCCACCGTCCTTAAAAGCAGAAATTCCGTCTTCAGAAAAATAGCCCCCGCCCAGAGAGGCCGAAAAACCGCCGCTGTCTATTCCGCCTTGCCCGGCCAGTGTGACGCGGTCATGGCGGCCATATTCGGCGCGGGTGCGCACTTCACGGGTAATATCGGAGGTAATGATATTGACGACACCGCCAATCGCCTGACTGCCCCATGGACGCTATTGGGACCGCGCAGCACTTCGATGCGCTGGATATTGCCGATCAGCAAATTGCCAAAGTCAAACCCGCCGCCGGGCGAAGACGGATCATTCGCCCGCACCCCGTCAATCAGCGTCAGCGTTTGGTCCCCTTCTGCCCCGCGAATACGCAGCGCGGTGGTTTTGCCGATACCGCCATTGCGCGATACCGTAACGCCCGGTAGGCTGTCGATCAGGTCGGAAGCGCTCGCCGATTGCCGCTGCTCGATTATCCCGTCATCAAGAAGGCTGATGGTCTGACCGGAATTTTCCGGCAAGCTGAAACTGCCGGTTGCCGTGACGACAATATCGGTCCTTTTTTGATCGGCAATGATTATGCAATCTTCGCTGGCATTGCAGCCTTCATCTGTATCTTGCGCCCAAAGGCTGGACGGCGCACATCCCAGCGCCGCGATGGCCGCGCTGCATTTCAAAATAATCTTTACCATTATAAAGTCTTGCTCCTGTGTTTAACGACATATTCTGTCGTCACAGAAGCTATGGCATGGGCCATAATCCCCTCCGCTCGGCACCCCTCGACCGCGTGGATAACGACGATGCGCCGGCAGGTCTCCTGACTTTCGGGTCAATGCTTTGGCCTCGCCTTCCCGGATTGCTCCAGTGGCAATATGAAGCCATCGCTCGCCGATCACAGTTGCGAGGACAGTCCCGGATTCAAGCTATATGCTCCCACCGGCTTCCCTATTATCCCGTTGTTACACAGGACCGGACATCGGCTGTGCGAATAGGCGCGGCGCGGGCATCCGTCAATGCCCCTTGCGCCACTTGATCCATAAATGCCGCGCCAGCATCAATGGGGGCATACGCAGCCAGTGGGACCGGATATAGAAAAGGAAGCGGGTGAATTTTTGCGTACCCCGCCCCCATTCGTCGCGGGCAATAATGCGGCGGATATAATGCTTGTCCTGACGGTTCCATCTATCCCAGCTTTGCGGAATATCGCTGCCGAACAACGCCGCCGAAAGCCGCGCCGCCCTCTGCACCGCGGGTAATAATTGATGCCGCTTTGCCCGGATTTCCAGATTTTCCCAAAATTTCCCGTTTTTTCCCGCAAATTCCCGTGTCAAACAATGATAGTCCCATAAATTGCGCAGGCCACCGGTCAAATCGCCATCAGCGATCAAATGCGCGGCACAGTGGCAGACCATGTCCTCGGGAGAAAAGATGCGCATATTTCCGTCCATACCGTCGGCAGCAACGCTATCGGCCAGCATCGCCGCCGCATCGGGCCGCGGCTTTGCCGTCATCGGCAAAATCGTGTGATGAACATCGATCATCCGGTCGCGCTCTTTGTGGATCAGCGGCGGCAACTCATGCATATGATCGCGGTAATAGGCGTCGTCATAGGCATCTTCCTTCACCCACTCCCACCCACCTTTTCCGGTCAACAGGCCCTCAACCTCTGGCAGCTCCGCAGCAGCAACCATGATGTCAAGATCACCAATATGCCGCCCTTGCCCGGCGATTAAGCCCGCCGCAACATAAGCGGTCCCCTTCATCAGCGCCACCCGCCCCGGATAGGTGCTTAGCGCACGGCGGGCGCAATCGGCCTCCCACAGGGCGCTGCGTTGTTGATATTCTGTATTTATTCGCGCATCGGCCATCGCCGCTGCCGCATAGGGGGGCAGGTCCGCGTCTGTAAGTTGATAGGCGAGCGTACCCAAAAGCTGCTCGGCGCGGGCGATGCTGATAAGGGCGCTCCAGCCGTGGCCGTCCAGCGCCCGCACGCTGGCTGGATCGCGCAGCGCGGTGACAAGCGGCATCGCATCCCTCATGCCAGCTCCGCCCAAAGCTGCTCGGCGAGCGCTATCGCTTCCTCGCCGCTTTGATAATCAATGGCGCGGGCAGGAACCTGCTCCACAAAGCGGGTGAGCACGGTAAAGCCAGCCTCGCCCAGCGCAACATAATTGGTGGACGCCTGTGTAAGGCGCATAAACACTTCTCCCGCCCCCATTTCGCGCACCGCCGGGGCATAGCCAAAGCGAGGGAACAGCAACAAAGCCGGCTTTGCACGTTCGTCCATTCGGGAAATCGCTTCTTCCGGTGGAACCATATGGCGGATGTCGCCTTTGGGCGTGTCATGCATTAACGGGCCGAAACGCGCATCGGGCGCAGCGCTGCGCATCGCGGCTATGGCTTGGTTTTTCAGGCTGATCATACGCGGATAAGGCACCGCGTCGCCGGTGACAGGATCAATCAGAGCAAATTCATCGCCCATAAATCGCCAGCCAGCCTGTCCCAGCATCGCCGACAGCGTTGATTTGCCCGATCCCGATGCGCCCGTCATGATCATTGCTTTTCCGCCGCGTTCTGCTGCGCTTGCGTGCAGGATCAATTGCCGCCGCCATCCCAGCGCCATTTGCAAATTCATCCCCATCTCCGCCGCGAGCAGGCCCTGATCCAAGGGCAGCGGCGCAGCATCGGGAAGCATATAATCGCCGTTGATCGCCACCGACGGGCGGATGAAACGGCGCAGCGGGCTGACCGCCTCCAACCGGACGGTGAAATCGGTAAAGTCGGCAATAGGATAATCGGCATAAAGATCGCGCATCTGCCGGACAGGCGCTGCCCAGTCGCTGCCTATACGAAAAGCGGCGGGGCCAACGCGGACGCGAAATTCATGGCGCATGGACAGGCTCCACCAGACCAAGCGATGCCAGTTCCTCCAACCTTTCGGACAGCACCGCGTGCACATCCGCATTGTCGTCCATGTCATATTCCTGCGCCAGTTTTGCCGCCAATTCGGCAGCATTCATGACCTTGCCTGCCATCGCCAGTAATATCTCTGGCACGGGCTGCGCCACAATATGCGTGATCCCGCTGCGCCGGTGATATACCAAAGTCATCACATCCAAAGGACGGATGATTATATCCGCCGCTTTTTCAGCGCGATATCTGGTTTCAAATGGCAATAGGCCGGTCATATCTCCCGCCTATCAAAAACGCGTTAAGAATCAATGTTGCTGTAAATTGGCCTCAACGCGGCATTTGTAGTGAGGCATAGCAGGTAAATCCGCTCTGCCCATGTTGCAGGCGGCGGATATAGTTCACATAGGCACGGCTTTCTTCATAACCAGTGCCGGGCAGGCTGCGCCCACGCAGCGCCGCCTTTACCTCTTCGCCTGTGAATTTTCGTCCCGTAGGGGCAAAGGAACCCGGCGTGTCCGGTGTCACCAGACGGCCATCGGCGGCAATATTTTGTCCTGTTCCATGCGGGCCTGGAACCGGAATTTCGCAATTGAGCACCGAACCCGCCGCCTGGGCAAGCGCAGGACGCACCGATACAACCGCCGCCGCACCGACAGTGCCCAGCATCAAGGCACGGCGGCGGGTGAGCCGCGGATCAAATGCGCCTTTTTCGTCTGCCATATCCTGACGGTCGGGGCTGTCCTGCGGTATATCGGTCATTATCATGCCATCCTGTCACTTTTGCTATACTGCGCCTATCATAAAATGGCGTAAAAGCCATAGGCTGCTCTTGCCTTGTTCTATCCCGTCTATATGTGGGACATATATAGACAAAAGCCTAATGAAAGGCTTTGGAGCGGTTAACCATGTTAAGGACGTTAATTTCGGTAAAAACGCTATTTGCGGTGCTAATCATCCTGACCGGTGCTTTTTTGGCGAGCCTTGATAATGGCCAGTTCGAACGATGATGATCATGTTCGTGGCGGCCGTTATCGCCTTGTTTATCGGCACCGACTATGATGACCGAAAAGAGGCCGAAGAACGCAGGCGCAATGAGCAACAAGAGCCAGCGAATATCAGTATGCACGAACAATTTCAGACATTGTTGGACGCGAGCGCGGACGCCATGCTTATTGTCGGCAATGCCAGGGTCACCCACGCCAATAAATCCGCCTTTCAGCTGTTGGGGACAGAGATTATTGGCAAATCGGTACAACTCGCATTTCGCCATGCAGGGGCCATTGAACGCTTAACCGATCCCGATGCGCAGCATGACGGGCGGCCCATTCGTCTGATTGGCATTGGCCTTCGTGACCAAATCTGGGAAATGCGGATATCGCCCTTGGGCGAGGTAGAAAAACTGGTTCATTTATCCGACAAAACAGGCGCACAGGCGGCGGAAAAAATGCGGGTCGATTTTGTCGCCAATGCCAGCCATGAATTATTGACCCCTCTCGCCGCAATCAAAGGCTTTATTGAAACATTAACCGAGACGGAGGCTGGCGCTGAAAAAAGGACGCGGCGGCGGTTTTTGAAGATCATGGAGGACGAAGCCAGCAGAATGCAGGCGCTGATCCGTGACCTGATGTCGCTTTCCCGTATTGAAGCGGAAAAATATCATCTGCCCGCGCACCGGCTGCACATGGGGAAAATTATCAACGAAACCGTTGAACCTTTGATAAACGGAGAGGATCCGCGCGGGCATGATATTGTGCTGAACATTGCGGCGGGGCTGCCGACGGTGATGGGCGATGAAGGGCGGCTGAAACAATTGGTTAGCAATATTGTCGCCAATGCGATGAAATATGGTGCACCAGGGACGCCTATCGCCGTTTCGTTGGAACCTTCGAAATCCGGGTCGATGCTGGCCCTGTCGGTCGCGGATCAGGGGGAAGGGATTGCCCCTGAACATCTGCCGCGATTGACCGAGCGGTTTTACCGTGTCGATTCGGGTCGCAGCCGCGCCGTGGGCGGCACCGGACTGGGCCTGTCGCTCGTCAAACATATTGTCGATGGTCATAGGGGGCATTTGGAAATTAAAAGCGAGCAAGGCAAAGGCACCCATATCCGTATATTATTGCCTATCGCGGCGCAGGGTTGACCGAGCAAGCATTCCTATGCTGTCATGCCTATTCCGCCAGCTTGTCATTTATTTGAAATAATAGAGTCACATTCACGCCATCTAACCCTCCTAATGGCGTCCCCAACGAAGCATAGATTGTCCTTCCCGGCACGCTTCGTATCAAATATTATGGGGATAAAATTCAATGTTCAAAAAATTATCGCTTATTGCCATCAGCACTCTGGCGCTTGCCGCCTGTAATGACCAAGCCAGCTCCGGCGGCGCGGGCGGTGCCCGTCAGGAAATCCGCATCGTTGGTTCATCCACTGTATTTCCTTTTTCCAAGGCCGTAGCCGAAGCTTTTCAAAAAGCCGATACTTCGCGCAAAAATCCGGTTGTAGAATCAACAGGCACCGGCGGTGGTATCGAAGCTTTCTGTGCAGGCGTAGGGGCGCAAACCCCAGACATCGCCAACGCATCGCGCCGCATGAAGAAAAGCGAATTTGAAACCTGCCAGAAAAATGGCGTAACCGACATTGTCGAAATCCAGGTTGGTATTGACGGTATTGCGATTGCCGAATCGGTCAAAGGACCAAGCATGAAGCTGACCGTTGTTGATGTGTATAAAGCCGTGGCCGCCAATCCATTTGGTAAACCCAACACCGCCAAAAACTGGTCCGACGTGAACCCGTCTCTGCCCAATTTGCCGATTGCGGTTTATGGCCCGCCGAAAACCTCTGGCACCCGCGACGCCTTTGCCGAACTGATTTTGGAAGCGGGCTGCAAAACCGATGCCGCGACCAAAGCGCTAAAAGACAGCGACAAGGATAAATATGAAGCCGTATGCTATGATGTGCGCACCGATGGTGCCTATAAAGAGCAAGGCGAAAATGACAATATGATCGTTCAGAAACTGGCTGCTAACCCCAATATGCTGGGCGTGTTCGGCTATAGCTATATGGAAGAAAATGCCGCTACCGTGCGCGGTATTGCGATTGACGGTGTATCGCCAAGCTATGACGCCATTGCCAGCGGCAGCTATCCTGGCGCCCGTCCTTTGTTCATCTATGTTAAAAAAGCCCATGTCGATAAAATTCCCGGCATTAAGGAATTTTTGGCTGAATTTGTTTCGGCTGGTGTCAAGGGCAGCTATCTTGCGAAACTGGGCCTGATTGCGGCCCCCGATGATGTTCGCAAGGCTGCATCCGATGCGGCAACCAATCTGACCCCTATTGATGGGTCGCAATTGAAATAAAATTGCAACAATCATCGCGTCTATGGGCACGGAAAGATTCGGGCAAAGAATCACTTCCGTGCCCCTTTTTTTGGGGTTCCTTCGGTTAATATAGGGGTATTTGGAACATCATGGCTGGCACTGCTTTATTGTTCCTGATTCTAGGCCTTGGCCTGATCGCATGGATAACCGGGCGAACCCGTGCCGCCATGTTTGTCCGCGACGGTGCGAGCAAGCAGCGCGGCTATGTCAACAGCCTGCCTTCCTATCATGGATGGTATCTTGCCCTATGGGCGGTTATTCCGGCGGTCGCTTTTCTGGTTATATGGGATTTTGTTTCGCCCGGGCTTGTGACCAATATGGTTTTGGCCTCTCCCGCTGCGGCCTCGCTTCCTGAAGGTGATTTTGGCCGGGCGGCAATATTATCCGAAGCCCGCGCCATTGCACAGGGCCTTCAGCAAAGCGCATTCCAACCCCAATCCGAAGCTCTGGTTCCAGCCTATAAAGAGGCACTGGCCCATTTTCGTTGGATCGGATTTGCGGTCACATTGGCGCTATTTTCGGTCGGTGCTCTTTTTGCCTATAGCCGGTTAAAGCCCGATTTACGCGCCAGGACCAAGGTGGAGCGGCTCGTCATGGCGGCATTATTAGTCGCCTCCTTAATCGCAACTATTACCACTATCGGTATTTTCGCCTCGCTGATTTTCGAAACCGTGCGTTTTTTCCAGATGGTATCCCCAATTGAATTCCTGTTCGGCACCAGTTGGAGCCCGCGCGCAACCATCGGCGAAGGTTATGACAATGGCTATGGGGCCATCCCACTCTTTTGGGGCACAATTTTTGTGGGAGCGGTTATCGCCATGGTCGTTGCCATTCCTTTGGGCTTGATGAGCGCGATTTTCCTGACCCAATATGCCAGCCCGAAACTGCGCAGTTGGATGAAACCTGTGCTGGAGATACTCGCCGGGGTGCCAACCGTCGTCTATGGCTATTTTGCCGCGCTTACCGTTGCGCCTGCGGTGCGCGATTTCGCGGTTATGATTGGCTTTAGCAACGCCGCATCGGACAATGCCCTTGCGGCCGGCTTGGTGATGGGCATCATGATCATCCCGCTCATCTCCTCCATGGCCGATGACAGCATTGCCGCCGTGCCGAGCGCGATGCGCGACGGATCGCTCGCTATGGGTGCGACAAAAAGCGAAACTATCAAAAAAGTCCTGCTCCCCGCAGCTTTGCCGGGTGTGGTGGGCGGCATATTGCTGGCGGTAAGCCGAGCGATTGGTGAAACCATGATCGTGGTGATGGCGGCCGGCTATACCGCGAACCTGACCGCCAATCCTTTTGCCAGTATTTCAACGATCACAGTGCAGATCAAGGCGTTGTTGACAGGCGACATCAATTTTAACGGCCCGCAGGTTCTGGCTGCCTTTGCACTCGGCCTGACGCTATTTTTGATTACATTCCTGCTCAATATCATCGCCCTGCGCGTTGTGAAAAAATATCGGGAAGCCTATGACTAATCCATCCGCCCCTGACAATTCTGCTGCTAATAATCCCGCGCCAACCAATTGGCAAAGCGACGCCATGCAGCGACGTATTGCCAAACGCTATTCCGCTGAAAAGCGGTTTAAGTTCATGGGCTATTTCGCCATCGGACTGTCGGTGCTGTTCCTCGCCTTTTTGCTGTTCACCATGGTCGGCAAAGGATTTGACGGATTTCGCCAGACACAAATCGCACTGAATGTTGATTTGCCTGCGCTTAGCGCCGGGGCAAATGCGGATTCGCTGCGCGGTCCCAATGCCAATGCAACATTACAATCAATGGATTTGCCCGGAATAGTCAATATGGCCGCCATGCGCGATTATGGCAATGATGCAATGAGTTATCTGTCGGCCAATGCTTCGGTTACATTGCGCAACCAATTGCTCGACAATCCCGACATGATCACGCAGAAAAGCAAAATCTGGCTGCCCGCCGCTTCGCCTGTTGATATTGCCTATAAGGGCAAGGGCAGCGCGGAGATGGAAAAAGCGGTGGCAAGACTTGCCAAAGACGGGAATATAAAGAGCAGCTTTAACTGGAATTTCCTGTCCGCTTCCGATGCCACCGATCCCGCCGATGTTGGCATATGGGGGGCGTTGAAAGGATCGCTGCTGACCCTGATTGTTACCCTGTCCATGGCGTTTCCTGTGGGCGTTCTGGCGGCGCTTTATCTCGAAGAATATGCGCCGAAAAATAAATTCACTGATTTGATTGAGGTGTCGATCAACAATCTGGCTGCGGTTCCATCAATCATATTCGGGCTTTTGGGACTCGTGGTCTTTTTGACATGGTTTGGTATGCCTCGCTCATCCTCCTTAGTCGGGGGATTGACGCTGGCGTTAATGACGATGCCAGTGATCGTGATCGCCGGGCGCAATGCCATTAAATCGGTGCCGCCCTCCATTCGAGAGGCCGCCATGGGCATTGGTGCATCGCCGGTTCAGGTGGTGTTCCACCATGTCCTGCCGCTTGCCTTACCGGGCATATTAACCGGCACGATTATCGGCATGGCAAGGGCGCTTGGTGAAACCGCGCCGTTGTTGATGATTGGCATGGTCGCCTTTATCTCTTCCCCGCCTGGCGGATTTACCGATGCGGCAACCGCGCTTCCGGTGCAGATTTTCCTTTGGTCGGATGAGGTTAATCGCGGCTTTGTTGAAAAAACTAGCGCGGCGATTATCATATTGTTGATTTTCCTGTTGGGCATGAACGCCCTTGCCATTTACCTGCGGAATAAATTTGAAACCCGTTGGTAAAGGCCGTTTATAAAAAAGGAGTTTCGGTTTGGCCGAGGCAGCAAAAGAAACGCAAGTTCCCAAAATTTCGACGCGCAATGTCGATGTTTATTATGGCGATACCCAAGCGATCAAAAATGTATCGATCGATGTCGATATGGATAATGTCACCGCGTTTATCGGACCATCGGGTTGCGGAAAATCCACTTTTTTGCGTTCGCTCAACCGGATGAACGACACCATAGTGGGTGCGCGTGTCGAAGGGCGGATTGAGCTGGACGGGCAGGATATATATGATCCAAAAATGGACGTGGTGCAACTGCGCGCCCGTGTCGGCATGGTGTTTCAAAAACCCAATCCTTTCCCCAAATCCATTTATGACAATGTCGCCTATGGCCCGCGCATCCACGGATTGGCCAAAGGCAAAGCGGAACTGGATCATGTTGTCGAAAGCTCTCTGACCCGCGCCGGTTTATGGAGCGAAGTCAAAGACCGGCTGTCGAGCAGCGGCACCGCGCTTTCAGGCGGTCAGCAACAACGTCTGTGCATCGCCCGCGCGATTGCCGTCGACCCTGAAGTGATCCTGATGGATGAACCCTGTTCTGCGCTTGACCCAATTGCCACCGCACGAATTGAGGAATTAATTCATGATTTGCGCGGCAAATATGCTATCATCATCGTGACCCATAATATGCAACAAGCCGCCCGCGTGTCTCAGCGCACGGCATTTTTCCATCTGGGCGAACTGGTCGAATTTGGACAGACATCGGATATCTTCACCAATCCAAAGGCGGACCGCACCAAAGATTATATCACCGGTCGTTACGGTTAAAGGATAAGATAATGAACACAGGCACTCCGCATACCGCCAAAGCATTTGACGAGGATATGGACAAGATCCGCACGATTATCGCGGAAATGGGAGCCCGCGCTGAAACAGCCGTAACCCATTCGATGAAGGCGTTGATCGAAAATGACCGCGACCTAGCAAAATCAACGCATAGTGATGACAAAATTATCGACCGGTTGGAAACTGAAGTAGAAAAGCTGGTGGTGCAAACCATCGCGCTTCGGGCGCCATTGGCCGATGACCTGCGCGAGCTGGTTGCTGCGCTGAAATTATCAGCGGTGATTGAACGCATTGGCGATTATGCCAAAAATATTGCCAAACGGGTCGGCGAATTGGAAAGCAAAGATTTTCTGGATAGCAACAAACAGCTGCATATGATGGGCGAGATTGCTGCCGAAATGGTGCGTAGCGCGATGGAGGCCTATGCCAAGCGCGATGTCGATTTGGCCCGCGCCGTTACTGTGCGCGACAATGCCGTGGATCAACTGTATAAGGATCTCTTTGTCGATTTTATCGGCTTTGTGGCCAAAAATCCGCAATCGGCAACGGAGATTGCGCATCTCTTGTTCATTTCCAAAAATCTGGAGCGTATTGGCGATCACAGCACCAATTGTGCGCAGATGATTTTCTTCACCGAAACCGGCGAAAACTTGCCCGACGCCTGATAGGATCAAAAAAAATGCCCAATGCCCAATTATTGCTGGTGGAAGATGACGCAGCGCTCGCCGAGCTGGTCCAATGGCATTTTGAACGGGAAGGATTTGATGTCCGGCAAACCAGCGACGGGGAAGAGGCGCTGCTGCTTGCACGTGAACGCACACCCGATATTGTCTTGCTCGACTGGATGATCGAAAATCTGTCCGGGATTGAGGTATGCCGTCAACTGCGCAAAGCGGATACCACCGCCAATGTGCCGATCATCATGCTGACCGCGCGGGGCGAAGAAGATGACCGGATCCGCGGGCTTGAAATCGGTGCGGATGATTATGTGACCAAACCTTTTTCCCCGCGTGAACTTGTGGCCCGCGCCAATGCCGTGCTGCGCCGGGTTCGTCCGGCATTGGCGGGAGAAACGTTGCGCTTTGCCGATGTCGAAATGGATACGGTCGCGCATAAGGTAAAACGCGCCGGCAAAACCGTCGCGCTCGGCCCGACCGAATATCGATTGCTTAAGCATTTTCTGGAATATCCCAGCCACGTCTTTTCACGCGAACGCCTGCTGGATGCGGTATGGGGACATGACAGCGATATTGAGATACGCACTGTCGATGTCCATATCCGCCGCCTGCGCAAGGCGATGAATGAAGGATCGGACAATAAACGCGACATTATCCGCACCGTCCGTTCCGCTGGCTATTCACTCGATCAGGACAGCGCCTGACGGTTAACCGCCATCCCGCATTGTGCAGGATCAGAAGAGCCGTGTATTTTTTGCAAATAATTTTGCAGGCAGCAGCAAAAAAGGCCGGGTAATCCCCCGGCCTTTTTTGTGGTTGATATATGTCGGGTTATCAAAAAGTAAGCTGCGCCCGGGCGCGACCACATCCACCGAATAATCACGGTCTGTGCCAGCGGCAATGACAGCATCGCTATAGTCCATTTTGGCATAGTTGATCATGAAACGCACATAATCAATGGGTGTCCAGATTAAGGACGCCTGATAGCCATTTTGCTTTCCGCCCACAATCGGGCCATCATTCAGGTCGAGATAGTCATAACGAACGTTGAATTGCAACGCACCAAAACCGCCCTTTCCGACAGGATTTTTGACTTTAATTGATCTGAAAATACCGCCCTTATAACTGCGTGTATCATTGGTCAGGAACACACCGCCTTCTAATGATCCGCCAAAGAAATTGGCATCGGCAATATTGACCCCTGTGCGGGCAACATTCAACCAATGGCCTTCGGCGGCGGCGTGGAAACGTCCAGAAATCAGGGCAGCTTCAAGGCCGTAGCTGGTTTCCGACGTGGCGCTGATATTGCCGGTATCAATGAAACGCGTATCGGTGCTGTGGACTAGGGGGCGCTGGCGATAGCGCACAGTCACGGCCGAATCATTCAATTCCCGCAAATGCACACTGCCGCCGAAATGCAGCTGCGCATTGCCCAGTTTCGGCATGAACAATAACCGGCCATCAACACCGATACTGTTATTTTCATCACTGCTAAGGTCGCCGATATTGTCGGTGAACACACCGCCCTGCGCCAGAATATTGCCGGCGCCATATTGCACCGATACCCCGACCCGCCGTTCAAAACCAAAGGCATCGGTAAAGGCCGAACGTTCCATAAAGCTGGTGTCGTTGCTACTCGACAATTCTTCCAATGATTGGAAATTATTATGCTGACCCACGGTAACGGTCAGGCCTTTATGGCTATAATCGAAAAGCGCGTCAGTGATTTCCGCCTCCCCGCTGGCAATATCGGCTTCGAATTTATAGCCAAAACCACCTGGAATGGTTCCTTGCACTCCCAAACGGGCACGGCGCAGCTCGTTGGAAAAACCAAGTCCCCGATCATTGATCGCAGACGGTGCCGACACATTGGCGGCATCAAAAAGCAAACGGCCGCGCGGTTTGAAGCTCCATCCGCCCTCGCCTTCCAATTCTGGCGCACCCTTCCATTTGACTTCGGGCGCCGTACTTTTTTTGTCCTTCGCCTTGGCAGCATCATCGACCTTGGCCGCAACCGCCGCCAATTGTTCTTTGAGCGCGGCGACTTCGGCGCGTAGCGCCTCTAACTCGCTGTTGCTGTCCTGGGCCTGCGCAGCATGAGGAAAGGCGACCAGCGCCGAGCAGATTAAAAGTGATTTGCGAAACTTCATTATTTAGCTTCCCGCTTAATGGTTGAATAATGATGACGCCTAGAAAGCATTTCTGTGACTCGATAATGACCATAAGATTTCGGTTTTGTGACAGCATAATTTTGAAATAGCCTGCGCCACCCGGCGCTTTACGCTTGCGTAAACGTAAAGCTCATGTCATGAATCAAATCATAATGTCAGATGGCCATAATGGCCCATATCATAATCGCAGGAGATCTCCCATGACCATTAGTTTTACGGACAAAGTCGCCATTGTAACGGGCGCAGGCGGCGGGCTGGGCCGCGCATATGCGTTGGAACTTGCCCGGCGCGGAGCGAAAGTTGTTGTCAACGATCTGGGCGGCGCCCGTGATGGCACCGGCCATAGCGATGCCGCGCTGAAAGTCGTTGAAGAAATCAGGGCCGAGGGCGGAACCGCCATGTCCAATGGCGGCAGCGTCACCGAATATCAACAGATGGTGGAAATGGTCGCAAAGACAAAGGAAGAATGGGGCGGCGTCCATATCCTGATCAACAATGCCGGCATTTGCGCGACAAAAGCTTTGCCAAAATGGAGCCGGAAGATTTCAAACTGGTCGTCGATGTCCATTTGAACGGATCAGCCAATTGCACCAAAGCGGTTTGGGACATCATGCGCGAACAGGCTTATGGCCGCATATTGATGACCGCCTCGTCAACCGGATTATATGGCAATTTCGGCCAAGCCAATTATGGCGCAGCAAAGCTGGGGCTGGCCGGTCTTACCAAAACGCTCTATTTGGAAGGTGCGAAATATAATATCAAATGCAACACTATTGCGCCGGTTGCCGGAACGCGAATGACCGAAGATATTTTCCCGGCTGAATTGTTCGACAAATTCACTCCCGAAAATGTGGCTCCGGCTGCCCTATATCTTGTCAGTGAAGATGCGCCGACCAATATGATCATCGGCGCGGGTGCAGGCGCATATCACGCAGCTTATGTTACCATGACACCGGGCATCGCTCTGCCCGAAGATCAGCGTAATCCCGAAGGCGTCGCCGCGGCCTTTGACAAAATTATCGACCGCAATGGCGAAACTGTACCGCAATCGGGCGCCGAACAATCGATGGCGGTGATGAAGGCGCTGCAAGCGCTGGGTTAACCCGCGCCGCAAACAGCAATGATGCAAATGTAACCGGTTGGGCTTGCCCGCATCAGCGGAAAAGCCTAACCGGTTTTCGTGTTTAACGAGGCAGGAGCGACTCTGATGGCGGGCATGACTTCCTTTGACTGGGCGGACCCATTTTACCTTGAGGATCAGCTAACCGAAGAGGAGCGGATGATCCGCGACGCTGCGCATGGATTTGCACAAAGCGAATTGCAACCCCGCGTTATCGCTGCCTACCGCGAGGAAACCTGTGCGCCGGAACTGTTCCCGATGATGGGACAGGCCGGGCTGCTCGGCGCGACCGTGCCCGCACAATATGGCGGTGCGGGGGCAGGCTATGTCGCATATGGCCTGATCGCGCGGGAGATTGAGCGGGTGGATTCCGGATACCGATCCATGGCGTCTGTGCAAAGCTCACTCGTCATGTATCCCATCTATGCTTATGGCAGCGAGGAACAACGGCGCAAATATCTGCCCGGTCTTGCGGCGGGCACGCTCATTGGCTGCTTTGGCCTGACCGAACCCGATGCGGGCAGCGATCCTGCGGGCATGAAAACCACGGCGAGACAAGTGGATGGCGGCTATGTGATCAGCGGTAGCAAGACATGGATTTCCAACGCCCCCTTTGCCGATGTCTTTGTTGTCTGGGCCAAAAGCGAAGCGCATGGCGGCGGGATTCGCGGCTTTATTCTTGAAAAAGGCATGAAGGGCCTTTCTGCTCCCAAAATTGAAGGCAAATTGTCGCTGCGGGCATCGACCACCGGCATGATCGTAATGGACGGGGTTGAAGTCGGCGAGGATGCGCTATTGCCCGATGTGCAGGGACTGAAGGGGCCATTTGGATGCCTGAACCGGGCGCGTTATGGGATCAGCTGGGGCGCGATGGGCGCGGCGGAATTTTGCTTACACGCCGCGCGGCAATATGGATTGGACCGGCATCAATTCGGCCGTCCGATCGCCGCAACACAGCTTTACCAGAAAAAGCTCGCCGATATGATGACCGACATCGCGCTTGGTCTGCAAGCATCTTTACGCGTGGGCCGGTTGATGGAGGAAGGGCGGTTCGCGCCCGATATGATCTCCATCATCAAACGCAATAATGTCGGCAGGGCGCTCGACATAGCCAGAACCGCCCGCGATATGCATGGCGGCAATGGCATTAGCGAAGAATATCAGGTGATCCGCCACGCCGCCAATCTGGAAACGGTGAACACTTATGAAGGCACACATGATGTCCATGCCTTGATTTTGGGCCGGGCGGTGACAGGGATTTCGGCCTTTTAACACACTGTAAAAGCAGTCAAAGCCATGGGTTTGCGGATAGCTTATTTTGGGCTGCCCTTGACTAACCGTCATAAACAATAGCAAAATGCGATCAAATTTTAGAATTCCGGAAACAATCCGGGACCGTAACGTTCGGTGAAAATAACCGGACAAATTGGGAGGAAGTGCTGTGAAAAATACTATTTTACGCAATAATTGCGCCATGGGTGCATTGGCCCTCGGCTTGATTTTAACCCCAAATTTGGCCTTTGCCCAGGATGCGGAAGACAATGCTCCTGAGGAGAAAATTATTGTCGTGACCGGATCCTTCATCCGCGGCACGCCAGAAGATGCGGCACAGCCCGTAGATACTTTCCGGTCCGAAGATTTGGACAGCGCCGGCGTATCTTCTCCGCTCGAATTCATCAAAGACCTGCCGCAAGTGGGCAGCGTGCTGGGCGATAGTAACCAGTTTTCGACCAATGCGCAGGCCAATCAAGGATTTGGGTCGATCAACCTGCGCGGACTTGGCCCGACACGGACGCTGGTGCTGTTTAACGGCAGACGGACATTGACGGCCCCCGGCGCAGTAGGCGGCGGATTTGGCGACACCAACGCGATCCCGCTCTTTGCACTCGACCGGGTGGAAATTTTGAAGGATGGCGCGGCGGCAACCTATGGATCGGACGCGATTGCCGGGGTTGCCAATTTCGTCACCAAATCGGGTTTCGAAGGTGTTGAGGCAAAGGGCGATTATGAAATCATAAAGGGATCGGACGGCAATTATACCGCATCCATCCTTGCGGGCGGCCAATTTGGTGATGCCAATATCATGGCTGGTTTCGGGTGGCAGCACCGGTCCGAATTACCCACAACCGAGCGTGATTACGGGTTCCAACCCTATGCGGTTAACCCGTCGGCTTGGTCCGCGCTGGGCACGCCGGGCCTGTTCATCATCCCCGGCGTTGGCGCACGCCCCGATTTCGGTTGTAATCAAACCGGCGGAACACAGGATGGCGGCGTGTGCCGGTTCAGCTTCATACCCTTTGACAATCTGATCGAAGAAACCGATATTTATCAAGCCTATTTGCAAGGCGATGTGCAGCTTTCCGACAGCCTGAAATTCCATGGGGAAGCGACCTATGTGCAAACCGATATGAACAGCATCGGCACATCGCCGGGCTATCCCCCGCTGCAAGGGCCGGGCGGGGCACGGCTGGGCGGCGGCTTTACCGTATCGCCCAGTAACCCCGGTGCAATTGTTTTTGCCAACCAGTTGGGCATAACACCGCCGACCGCGCCCATAGGCATATTTTTATGGCGGCCGTTCGGCAATTTGGGCAACCCGCGCGACGAACGCGGATCGGGACGGCAGACCGCAAATAATAGGGCTTACCGCCTGTCGGGCGGGTTTGAGAAGGATTTTTCCGATACGCTGCGCGGCCAACTATACCTGACATGGGCCAATTATGAACGGCGCCGCAGCTCGCCCGGCATTGTCGGCAGCCGACTTCAAAATGCGTTGAACGGCCTTGGCGGACCCGATTGTGATCCCGCCACCGGAACGCCGGGCGCGGGCGGATGTTTGTGGTTCAACCCTTTTTCCAATGCGGGTGCCGGCAATCCGGCGCTGGGCCTGACCAATCCTTTTTATGTGCCGGGCAATGAAAATTCCGTCGCATTGGTGGAATATCTGCAAGTCACCAACGGTGTTGAAGAAACCGAAGAAAGCTTTGTTGCCGACCTTGTCTTTTCGGGCGAATTTGGCCTTGATCTGGGCGGCGGGCCGGTTGGCTGGGCGGCGGGTGCACAATATCGTAAAACTGATACGCTGTCGCGGCCGCTGCGTACGGAATCCAATTTGGATATTAACCCTTGCGTCATTTTGGGCGACCAAAGCTGTATTGGCGGACCGTTGGAAGGGGCCGGTTCGTTCATTTTCCTTGGCGGATCGCGGCCCGAAGCCCTGCAACAGGATGTCTGGGCCACTTTTGCCGAAGTGAATGTGCCGATAACGGAAAGATTGGAAGCGTCCGCCGCCGCCCGGTTTGAAAGCTATGGCGGGTCGATCGGATCCACTTTCAATCCCAAAGCTTCGCTTCGCTGGGAACCAACCGACTTCCTTGTCCTGCGCGGATCGGTGGGCACAACATTCCGAGCGCCACTCGCCAGCCAGGTTTCCAATAATGCGGTGACAACGCTGGCGGCGATTAGCGCTGCATCTGACAACTTTAAGGCGGTTGATATTGCCGGTAACCCGAACGATTTGGGGCCGGAAACCGCCTTTACCTACAATGTAGGCGCGATTGTGACCTTTGGCGGCTTCACCTTCTCCGCCGATTATTGGAGCTTTGATTTCAAAGAAGAAATCACCACCACCGATGCGCAGGCAATTGCCAGCAATGTCGTGCCGGTGGCGGGCGGGCTTGCCAATTGTTCCAACCCTTTTGCCTCGCTGATCACTTTTGACGGCGGTGCCTGTGTGCAGGGGACAACAACCGGCCTCAACATCTCGCGCATCTTTACGCAGTGGGTGAACGGTCCCAAAACAAAGACCACCGGTCTTGATTTTGACATCAGCTTCAAAACCGACATTGGCAATGGCAAGCTAAGCCTTGGTGCGAGTGCCAGCCATATCCTGACCTATAAGGTCGGCGATTTCATGCTGAACGGAGCGCTGCTTCGCCCCGGCTTTGATGCGGTCGGCCTTGCCAATCTCGACAGGTTGCCCGGCACCATATCGCCTTGGCGCGGCAATGCTTATGCCAATTTCAATATTGCCGGGCTGAACCTGCGTTACGGCGTTAAATATATTGATGGTGTCCGCGACGAACGATGCCCTGCGCTTCCAGCACCATGCGCCACCACCAATTTTGGCTCGACCAATTTTGGGCGGGAAATTGAAAGCTATATCCAGCATGATTTCCAAGCCGCCTATGACCTGCCCATTCAGGCGGTGGATGCACAATTGCAGTTCGGGATCGAAAATTTCACCGATGAGCAAGCATCCGAAGCCCGCGTTCCATTGGGTTATAATCCGTTGTCGGCAACCCGCTGGGCCGGATTTACCGGTTGGGTATAAAGCTGGGTTTTTAATAGTCCGAATAACAAACGGGCCGCTCGTCGGTGACGGGCGGCCCAGTTTAGGGCGTTTCGGCCCAAAGGGAGGAAAGCCTAAATGAAGGAGTTCACAAAGACTGATCTTTGTTTACCCCGATATAGTTAATTATGCGTTAAGCGGTTTTTGAATTGCGATCAGCACGGTCCGGTGCGCCGCCCCTCGACGGTGAAGGAAAAGGGGCCATTGCCCGAAATCCCTTGCGAATCGATATGAATCAGCCGCGATGATTCCTTACGAATAGAGGTCAGTCCCTGCCCTGCACCCTTGCAGCTATAGCTAACCGTCAACGTCGCCGCATTGCCGCGCACTACATAATGGTCGCACGGCCGCACACCGTGCTGAATCTGCACCAATTTACCAGTATTCTTAACACAAAGCTGCCGTACTGGTGTTCCGGGCGCACCGCCGCCAACCGCCTTAAACTGCCACAAGCCAGGTTCCAAAGAGGAGAGCAAATTGGCTGCCTCCCCTTGCGCCAGTGCAAGAGCGGCACCGGCTCCAAAACCCGATACCGATAGGACCAAGATCAGAAATTTTGCTGCTTTTTTCATAAAATCCCATGCCACTTCCAAATTTTTTTAAGCGGCGACCCGTCTTTTATTGTCCTTCTTATATCGGCCATTTTGGGCGAGATTGTGACAATTATTGCGACTAATTGTGGTATATGAACGATGAAATACCGTTCGCCCAGCTATTTTCGACGAATCGACAAACCGCTTAATTATCAAAACTGACTAGGCTGATCGGGAATTGGCGCGAGCAAAATTCGCAATTCACCGTGATATTGCCGTCATCCTCCGCCATATCGGCTCGTTCGTCGGCGGCAAAGCGGGCAATGACATCGCGGATATGCGCAGGGTCGCAGCGGCATCCCTTATATATCGCGCTTGCGGTGCTGATCCGCACCTGATCCTCTTCATGGAACAGCCGCCAGACAATTTCCTCCATAGGCAGCGCCGCTTTGGTCAGCTCTTCGGCCTTTATACTGCCCGCCAATATCGCGACATGGTCCCATTCGGGATGGTCGAGTCGGACATGAAGCCGCTCCCGCCCTTCTTCGCCATCGGCCAGATGTTGCAACATGATACCGCCTGCAATACAGCGCGGCCCGTCCGGCCCATCCACATGACCAATAGCCACACGGATCAGAGTCGGTATCTGTTCCGATTGAATAAAATAATGTTCCGCCGCAGACGACAGGCTATCGCCTTCCAATGGGACGATACCCTGATAACGGCCGCTGCCTTGTTCTGCCGGCACTTTGCGGTCAAAAGTGATCGCCAGATAGCCTTTACCGAACAAACCGAACAGCGTCGCATCAGCAGGCAGCATGGCAAGCTTCGCCGGGTCATGCTTCACATAACCACGCAGTGCCCCATCCTTGTAATCGCAAGCCAACAGGTCGATCGCGCCCTCCTCGGTCTGCGCCTGAAGCGTTAACTGCCCTTCATCATCCTTAATTGCCGAACCCAAAAGCGCCGCCAGCACCAGCGCTTCGGCCAATGTTTTTTCCACTAGCGGCGGATATTTATGCGCCGCTAAAATCTCGTTCAAAACCCTATCCAGCCGCACGATCCGACCCCGCGCATGGCGGGCCGGAATCGAAAAAGCCAAAGGCTGATCAGACAGGGTTTCGGATTGCTCCGCCATTATGCGAGCATTCCAAAGCACCATAGCAGGATGGATTTTTGCGCGTGAAGCCGGTTTTCCGCCTCATCCCAGATCAGTGATTGCGCCCCGTCGAGCACGCTGTCCGTTGCCTCTTCACCACGGTGCGCAGGCAGACAATGGAGAAATTTCGCATCCATCTTTGCCCGTGCCATTAGCGTGTCATTCACCTGATAAGGCATCATCGCGGCAAGTTTATTATGGGTATTTTCCTGCCCCATGCTGATCCAGGTATCGGTGACCACCATATCTGCCGCCGATACCGCCTCGGCCGCATCGCGGGTGATCGTTATGCCTGCGCCGGCCGCTTGGGCCTGATCGACAAAGGCAATATCCTGATCATAGCCTTCCGGGACAGCGATGCGGACATTGAATTTCATCAGGCCCGCCGCTTCGATTATCGAATTCAGCACATTATTGCCATCGCCCAGCCAGGCCAATTCCAGCCCCGGCAGCGCCTTGCCATGTTCGATCATGGTCAACATATCGGCGACAATCTGGCATGGGTGCGACAGATCGGTCAGGCCATTGATCACCGGCACGGTGGCATAATGCGCCATTTCCTCAATCTTAGCATGGTCATCGGTGCGGATCATGATGGCATCGACATAGCGCGAAAGAACCCGTGCCGTGTCGGATATGCTTTCACCGCGGCCCAGTTGCATCTGGTCCCCCGCCATGAAGATGCTGTCCCCGCCCAATTGCTTCATCGCCATTTCAAACGACGTGCGCGTGCGCGTGGAGTTTTTCTCAAAGATCATGGCGAGCGTGCGGCCAGCCAGCGGCGCATCGGCGTCCGCCCTGCCCTTTGGCCATGCGGTCCCGTCCGCTTCACACGCGAGCGCCTTGCGGTCGATGGCATCATTTATCATCGCCGCAATCGCATCGCCGCCCGCATCGGACAGGTTCAGGAAATGGCGGGTC
>JAAURJ010000065.1 GCA_012032285.1 Sphingomonadales bacterium | reverse complement strand
ATAAGCCACTCTATTATAACCAATCTATCTCGAATGATCGATCAGAAGAATTGAAAAGATACGATCCACCCTCATGGTGTGAGTTGCAACCGCTCGCCCGCAATTATGGCAGGTGCATTATTGAGACACAGATCTACGGTAGAGCATTAAGGCCCATGGAAAAATAACTGCTATATAAATTTACCTAACTCCGCAGGCAAAGCAGCGCTAAATTCTTCATCCAATGCAAAATGCGGCATCGCCTGTCTGATAAGGTCAAGCAGCGCCAGGCCTTGTTTTCGATCCTTGATGCGTTTCAGGGGGTTGCGCTTATCCTGCTCTGCCATCCACAGCTTATGCAGCGCAAAATAGCGGGGGTCGGGCGCAACAATGCGGGCAGGGGAGCCGTCGCGGCAGCCTATCACCTGATCCACCGGGCGGCCAAGCAGCAGCCATTCCTGCTCGGGCAAGGAAACGGGGCGAGGGCGGTCATTGGGCGGCAATGTGAGTTCTCGCGATGGAGCCACCAGCAGCTCCACCTCATACGCTTTGGCGTTGCGCGCCTGAAAATCACGCTCGGTATTTACGGTGAAGGTGGAATCCACGGCCTTGAGCATATGCCATACAGCAGCTCCCGCATCTTGCTCTTCCCTCGCCACCCAGGCGAGATCAAAATCCTCTGTTTCATCGGCTAGCGTGACGGTAGAGCCAGCCTCGGCCATATAAGCCGCGATAGCATTGGTGCCGACGACATACAGATGGCTGCCGAGAAGCCCGCGCTTATCGCATTCACGCAGGATAGGCCCAGCATCACTGGAGAGTAGGGGCAGGCGCAGCGCACGGTACATGGCAGCGCTTTCTGCCAGCACGGGGCGCATCGTCTCCATGCGGGCTTTAAGCTCGGATTTGGTCTGCTGATACGCATCATATTGCCGCTGAAGCTGCGGCTTCACACGTCCCAGCGAGCGGCCATTGCCGCCGCGATCATAAATCTCATAGAGATATTTCTTTTTATCGACCGTCTTGATGCGCAAATCATAGGGCAGTTCAAACAGTTTTTGCTGCGGCTGCATCCAGGCCTCATAGCGTGCACGCAGATTAACCAGAAGCCGCAGCTGCTCATCGCTCAAGGGGGTAACAATTGCCATGAAAACTTATCCCGCAGAAACATAATGGTGTCAATATGTGGGATATTAAACCAATTTAGAAAAGAGACAATTTCCTGCCAGCTAGAAATGAGACTCGGGGAATTAAGCTCATCGCAGTGTTTTTGGAGGGCAGGGCAAGCGCGGAGCCTTCCATCGAGTGCAGCGCTTGCCCTGCCAGAACACGACCGGTAGATGAGATACGGACCCGTCGCAAGAGCGACGGGCTTTGAGCCTTTCCTGATATCGGCGTCAGTCTGCTTATGAAAACTTGGTGAACCTATGACGATCTGATTCGGAATATTTTCCCCAACTGGGCTATCATAAAAGCTCCACAGAAAATGTTTGTTGCTGCAGAAATCAACGGCAAATGAGCACATCAAGAGTAAAATTTGCACATATGCCTGTTTTAGACTTATCCGATTAGCGTTCAAAACACATAGGTTTTAATTGCGTATTTAGAACAGTTTATACATTTATTGCGAGGCATTCGCATAAAATTGTTTGACGTATCACTGGGAAATCCTCATTCATTTATTGCGACTCGTTCGCATTATCAATTAATGAATTGAGAGATTATGACCTCAGGAAATACATGTTCAGCCATCGCACTGATTATCGCGTCAGGCTTCATGCTGACACCTTTCGGCGTCGTCAATGCAAAGGATTACCCCACTGAGAATGCAACCCCGCCCGACGCATATTCAGACGTAAAAGGCGGTGTCATCACAGTAACAGCCACCCGCACGCCCAGCGATGTGGATGATGTGCCTATTACGATCACTGTAATTGATGATCAGCAGATTGCCGACGAACTTGCCAGCGATGTGCGCGATCTTGTCCGTTTTGAACCGGGCATCACTGTCCGGCGGCAACCTGCGCGGTTTGGCGCGACCCTCGGCAGCACCGGGCGCGGAGGAAATGAGGACTTTAATATTCGCGGCATTGGCGGCAACCGGGTGCTCATTCAGGTCGACGGTATCCGCTCCCCCGAAGGATTCAGCTTTGGCGCGCAGGATGTGGGGCGCGGCAATGCCACCGATATCGGTCTTATCAAATCAGTCGAAATACTGCGCGGTCCAGCTTCAGCGCTCTATGGCAGCGACGGGCTGTCGGGCGCGGTCAGCTTTATCACCGCAGACCCCGCCGATTTCATTCAGGATGGCAATGCGGTGGGCGGTTTTGTCCGGGCACAATTTAGCTCTGCGGATCAGGAGTTTGCCGAAAGCGCCGCGATTGCAGGTCAGCTTGGCGATGTTTCCGCGCTCATCGCCTATTCCCGGCGCGATTTTGAAGAGCTGGATAACAAGGGCACAAACGATGCGGAAGGCGCAGCGCGCACCGCGCCCAATCCGCAGGATGGCAGCAGTGATGCGCTGCTTGGCAAACTGGTCTGGAGCAGTGGAGATCATCGCCTGCGCCTAACCGGGGAATATCTGGACCGCGGCCTCTCCTCCCAAATACTTTCGGGGCGCGGTCCAGTATTCCTGTTCGGGCCGCAGCCCAGCTGGATTGTCGATAATCTGACAGCTAAGGACAGCATGAAACGCGCACGTGCCTCATTGGATTGGACCTATGATGCATCGGGGGATGGCGGTGTGATTGACTACGCGCATCTCGCCGCATTTTGGCAAGATAGTGAGGACCGGCAGTTTGCGCTGGAAGAACGCTCCCCGACCAGCGCGACGCCGCGCCCGGACCGCGAAAGGCTCAACATATTTGAAACCCGCGTCTATGGTGCGGTCGCCGAAATACGCAGCGGGTTTTCCACTGGCAGCATCGGTCACCGCCTTACCATCGGCGGGGATATCAGCTGGACACGCCAGGAAGGGCTCCGTGACGGCACAGCCCCCCCCTTTGGCGAAACCTTCCCCACGCGCGCATTCCCTGTCACCGATTTTACACAGGGCGGCGTTTTCGCAAGCGATGAAATCAGCATCGGGGAGGGCAGGCTGCTCATCTATCCGGCCCTGCGCTTTGACTTTTACGATCTCAATCCCACAGACGATCCGCTACTCCCCACTTTTGCGGGCGCGGCGCAGGATGGATCGCGGCTCTCGCCCAAATTGGGGGTCGTCTATAAAATCACGGAGGCACTAAGGGTTTATGGCAATTACGCGCAAGGATTTCGGGCGCCGACACCAACCCAGGTCAATAACTTTTCGAAAATCTGGCCTTTGGCTATACCTCCCTCGCAAACCCTGAACTGACGCCGGAGACAAGCAAAAGCTATGAAGCCGGAATACGGTATGCGGACGGTGACCTGAATTTTGGGCTTGCAGGCTTTTATGCCGATTATGACGATTTCATCAGTCAGGAAGCAGTCAGCGGCACCGGTACGCCATTTGACCCCACAATCTTCCAATTTATTAATCTGGACAGCGTGAAGATAAGCGGGTTTGAAGCGCGCGCTGCCTACCAACCGGCCAGCGGCCTGAACGGGCGCTTTGCGCTGGCCTATGCAGATGGCGAGGTGCGTTCCCCGGGAAGTCCAGCAGCGTCGCTGTCGACCATTGATCCATTGAACGCAGTGCTTGGCATCGGATACCGTGCGCCCGGCCGCCGTTTCGGCGGAGAAATTATCGCCACCTATAATGCGCGCAAGGAAGCGAATGAGACGATCGGCGTCTGCACGGCGACCTGTTTCCGCCCCGGCGAGTTTGTCATTCTGGACGCAACCGCGTTTTTTAATGTGACCGATCAGCTGACGCTGCGCGCTGGCCTGTTCAACATTACAGACCGCACATATGCCTATTGGAATGATGTGCGCGGGCTGACCGCCACATCCACCATCACCGATGCCTTCACGCAGCCGGGCCGCAATGTGAGCGTGTCCGCCAGCCTTAAATTCTAATGAAAGGGAGAATATCCATGAATCTATTCAAACGCAGCCTTTGCCTTGGCATCTATGCAGCGGCGCTTGCCGCATCGCCCGCGCTTGCCGATGATCCGATTGCCCAGCGCCCTGCGGCACAGGAACAGGCCTCTTACGAAGCCGACCGCGCAGATATATTGGCGATGGCGGGAGATTACCGCGTTAGCTTTGATATGCGCGAGACAACCAGCTGGCGCGAGGATTACACCCCGATTGACCCAAAGATGTCGGGAGGGTTTGAAAGCGTCCGCATGATCAAGGATACCGGCCGCGAGATTGTGCTGCAGCATCTGCTGGTGGCAAGCCATGAGGGTAAGAGCTTTGTCATTAAACATTGGCGGCAGGACTGGGTCTATGAACCCGAAACGATCCTCACCTACAAAAGCTCTGGCAAATGGGAGCTGGAACCCGTTCCCGAAGCCATGCGCCGCGGCCGATGGTCGCAGACGGTCTATCAGGTTGACGATAGCCCGCGTTATGCAGGCTGGGGCCAATGGCGCAGCGTAAACGGCGTGCGGCAATGGCGCAGCAACTGGACCGCCCGGCCACTTGCCCGCCGTGATGCAGTGCGCAGTCCAGTCTATGATCATTATATCGGCATTAACCGGCATCAGCCGTTCCCCGGCGGGTGGATCCATTGGCAGGATAATACCAAGATGAAAACAGTGGACGGCAAGCCTGTCCCTTATGTGCAGGAAATGACGCTCAACACCTATACGCGCTATGACGGTTATGATGTGGCTGCTGCGGATAACTATTGGCAGGCCACGCAAGGCTATTGGGCCGCCGTGCGAGCAGAATGGGATGCGGTCATTGCGCGGAATAATGGCGTCTCAATCGAGGAGGAAGCGCAGGCGGGCACGGTTATCAGCGGAAAGCTGCTCGAAATGGCAGATAGCTTGCACAATGGGGAGATAGCCGAGGCGGATGCCATCACACAGGCACGCAGCATGATCCGGAGCGCTACGTCGCAGCTTACCAAATCGGCGGCGATCAACCCGGACGATGCCGCCAGCGATAGCAAGGCAGGTTACTGATGGCCCGGCTGCACACCCCGCTCGCCGTGATGTTTTCCAGCACCCCGTTGCTGCAGGATGTCCCGCCGCTTCAGATGCGCATTGTTGTTGCTTTGCGCATTGCGGTCATGGCGGGCAGGCACAAACGCCCGGTTGAGCCTTATCTGGCGGGGCATCTGGGCAGCACCCGCGCCGCCGCCGCCTTTACCGGATTGATCCATATTATGGGCGATATGTGGCCAGATCCCTTCACCGTGCATCCACCCTGCTGCCGCCAGACCAGCTATGACGAAATGCTACTGCTCGACCTCGTAACCGCCACATTGCGCGGGGAGCCAGACCAATTTTCAGGCCTGCTATCGGATATGTTGAATGCAAAGCAGGTCAGGCGATTGCAGCAGTCGCTTGCGTCATTTGTGCAGGAAGTGCGGGCAAGCAGCTGTTAGCTAGTGGCGACTTCTTACATTCAAAAATCCGCAGTCAGCGACAGCACGACCGCGCGCGGTTGATGGGTTTGAAGCTGCCGCCAGAAAATACGCGCCAACCAAATGCATTGGTCAGGTTGCGTGCCTGAAGTCGCAGCGTCGCGGGGCTGCGGCCTAGTTTAAGGCGGTAGCGTGCGCCAAGGTCTATCGTTGCCCGCGCCGGAATTTCCAAAGTATTGGCAATATTTGCGGTCCGGTCCCCTTCATAGGTCACCGCCAAATCGAGCGAGAGTGGTTCAATTTTGGGAAAGCGGTAATCGGCGTTGAAGGTTATCAAGACCGGCGTGCGGCCCAGCGGCTTTGCACCTAGCCTACCGTCCGCAACCGCCTCGCCTGTGACTTTGGGATCCAGCAGCTGTGCGCCGGTAACAATTGAGAGGCCTTTGACAGGCTCGCCGCTAAGCGACAGCTCCACGCCGCGGTGACGGACTTCGCCGAGGATGCGGAACACATTATCCGCACTGTCAGTTTCAAAATAGGGCTTTCTTATGTCAAAGCCCGCTGCCACCAGCGTGAAACTACCGGGCAGGCGGTAACGCAGCCCCGCCTCCATCTGACGGGTGCGCAATGCAGGCAGCAGCTCGTTTGCATTGGCCGCGTTACCCGGCGCGCTGCCAGTTTCTTCAAGCCCTCGCGTTGCCGCCGCATAGACGGAAAGCTTGGGCGTCAGCGTAAAGGCAATTCCGGCATTCCAGAGCCAGAGCCGGTCGCGGCGTCGAAAGACAGGAAGCGCAGGTTCCTCAATCACCTTCAGATAATCGGTGCGCGTCAGGCCAAGGTTGAGTTCGCCCACACCCTGCCAGCGCAGATCATAGCCCAGCGAATAGTTCCGCTGGCGCACAATATCATTGGTCAGCGCGCCGAATGTGAAGTCGGGGAGTTCTTCCGCGTCCTGCACACCGATAGGCCCCATACCCAAATCGAACAGCTGGAACCCGGCAAAGTCAGCTTCCACATCACGTCCGCGCAGGGAGGCGATGACGCGGTGCAGGCGCGGTCCTTCACGAAAGCTGCGCGACAGACGCAGCTCACCGGAGGTGGAGGCAAAGCGCTGATCCTGTCCGGCAAGAACATATTCCTGGCCAATGCCGTCCTCACCTACATCATCAAACCAGGCGGCTGCATAGCGGTCCTGCGTGAAGCGGCTGTTAAACAAACCTGCTTCTATTTTCAAATTGCCCAGATCAGATTTAACAAATCCGCCAATATTCTGGCTATGGCCCGCCCATTGCGCCCAATCCTGCCCGAAATATTCGCGCCGTTTTATCTGTTGCGGCAAAAAGTCACCCGATGTGAATATCACCGGCCCCTGTTCTTCATCGCCGTAATCATAGCGGCTGAAAAAACCGGTAACCTCGACATTGCTCTCTGGCCGCCAGCGGGTCACCCCGCCATAGCTTACGAACCAGGCGCTGGCCCCGTCGCCATATTGTTCATCAAAATAGCCAATCGCGCCCTTCACGCCAAAAGTGTCATTGACGGGAACCGCAAGCTCTGCGGTCACATCCGGGCCCAAATACTGCCCGCTTGAAATACGCGCAGACAATATAGGGCGCGCGCTATCGATCCGGCTGAGCTTGCTGTCCACAATACCGGTGGGTGCAGGGAAGGGGTATCCGAATGAGGTCAGCCCGACGCGGATATCCGATCCTGTCTGAATTAGGTCAGTGATACCGCCAGATTCGTTGAAATACAGCCCTTCTATCCGTGCATTACCGGCATCATAGGCCGAAAAGCCGCGCACTGTTCCGCTGGCATAGATGCCCACCGATTCATTGCCCACGCTGCTGCCGAAACCATCTTCGGCTGACGTAGTCGCGTTTTCATCTGCGCGCTGGGCGTAAGCTGGTACAGAGAGGGCGGGCATGGAGAGCGCGCAGGCCGCAGGCGCAGCCATCAAAATTGCCCTTAACTTGTGTGTCATTTATCATCCCATCTAGGCAATTTCGCGAACTCCTCCTGACGGAAGGGCACATCATTAAAGATATAAGGGTACAGAAATTCGCGCAGCTTTGCGTGATACTCACGAATGCGCTTCTGATAGGCGAGGCTTGCTTTCAGGTCCGTCTCGGCAAGCCGGTGGATGCGTGTCTGCACGCCAACAGCAGGTAATATCCAGCCTGCGCGCCGCGTCCATATGTCCCGCTGCATCAAACCGTCACGGTATGCCGCAGAGGCATCCCGCACGCTGACATCGCCCATATGCTGAAACGCGTAATACCATTTCCAATGGAAGCCGCCAGCGATCGGCACAGTATCCTTATATTCTGGATATTCCTTGGCAAAGGCCGCAAGGCTGTCTTCCTTTGGCAAATCCCATGCATCGTGGATTTTCTCCCGCTGCGCCAAGGTTAGCTCTACGCCCTGTCCCCCGTCAGCATTCATTAGACAGGTTGTGTATTTAAAATAATTGAGTGTTTTGGTTTCATCGCAGTGACTGTAAGGAACGAAGATGAAAGCAAAACACTCGAAAGCCTCGGCCGATGCGGTGGTTAAGGACATCCGCCGTCAGACCCGCAAACAATATAGCGCGGAAGAGAAGATCAGGATCGTGCTGGAGGGTTTGCGCGGCGAAGACAGCATCGCTGAGCTGTGCCGCCGCGAAGGCATAGCCCAAGGCGTATATTACAAATGGTCCAAAGACTTTATGGAGGCTGGCAAGCGCAGGCTTGCCGGTGATACCGTGCGTAATGCCACCAGCGATGAAGTGAAGGAATTGCGCCGGGAAGCCCGTGTCCTGAAAGAGGTTGTTGCCGAACAGACGCTGGAGATGCGTTTGCTCAAAAAAAGCATGATCGGGGATGGGGGAGACGACGAATGAGATATCCCGCCCACGAGAAGCTCGAGATCATCAGGCTGGTGGAACGGTCACATCTGCCCGCTAAGCAGACGCTGGACCGGCTCGGCATAGCCCGGCCCACCTTTTACCGCTGGTATGATCTGTATCAGCGTTTTGGCGAAGAGGCGCTGGAAGACCGTAGGCCGGGGCCGCGCAAGGCGTGGAACCGCATCCCTGACGCTATCCAGAGCCAGTTAATCGATATGGCGCTGGAGTGTAGCGAGCTATCCCCGCGGGAACTGGCGGTGCGCTTCACTGATGAGAAGCGCTATTTTATATCGGAGGCAACGGTTTACCGCCTGCTGAAAGCCCATGATCTGATCACAAGTCCCGCCTTTGTTGTGGTGAAAGCAGCGGACAGCTTTCACACCAAAACGACCCGTCCCAACGAGATGTGGCAGACCGATTTTACCTACTTCAAAATCATCGGTTGGGGCTGGATGTATTTATCCACCGTTCTGGACGACTTCTCGCGCTATATTATCGCCTGGAGGCTATGTTCGACCATGAAGGCCAGCGATGTCACCGACACACTGGATATGGCCTTGGCAGCCTCCAGGTTTGTGGATAACGCCACCGTGCTGCACAAGCCAAGTTGCTCAGTGACAATGGTCCCAGTTATATTGCAGGCGAGCTTGCGGCCTATATGGATGACCAAGGTATGGATCATATACGCGGTGCGCCGCTGCATCCGCAGACACAGGGCAAGGCATGTCCTCGCGCAGGCGGGGATAGAACGCTGGCACCAGACGCTCAAAAACTGCGTCCTTTTGGAAAACTACTTCCTGCCCGGTGATCTTGAGGCCCGGATCGAAGCCTTCATCCAGCATTACAATCACCAGCGCTATCACGAAAGCCTGAACAATGTGACGCCTGCCGATGCCTACTCCGGCAGAGCAGAAGCCATCATAAAACAACGAGAAAGGATCAAACAGCAAACCATCGAACAAAGGCGCTTGCTTCACCGTAAGCTTGCCGCATAATATCAACCAACAGATGAGGCCAAACACTCACAAAAGTTAAGCCGCTATCTGTCTCAATTTATATGACGACGGACACCGTCTCGTTTCTAACTGGTGCTTACATGGGATGTTAGAGTGCTTTTGAAAAGGGACTCTTTTGCGTTCAATTGAGAGGGGACTCCTTAGCCCTGCTGGACTGAGATTAATAGGGCAGGTTCGGCGCGGAGCATTCCTGATGCTGCGCAGCGCCGAACCTGCCTAAGGGTGAGCTTAATCTTTGAACAATGGGACCCATCGCGACAGCGATGGGCTTGGTCAGTTTCCGCCAAGAAAAACGACATTCGCAACGCCCCGCTTGGCCATTGAAACCGGCCTTTCGTTCACGCGTCCAATTTCGTACCTCATTGGCCGGACAGAACCTGGCAACGTAAAAAATTGGCACCGCAAGGTGACATCCATCTCATTGTCCTTGCTGCTTTTCTGCTTCCATCGTCAGAATCCACCTTTCAACGCTTTCGGGCAGGCCAATCCGTCGAGCGGCTGCAATGTCCCGCCGTGGATCGTAGGCAAACGCGGTAATAGGGATGGCGCGGTTAGCCATTTCGAGCATCATGTGAGTGAACTGCTCCATGCTCGCGGTTGTTTGTTCCTTTGGAACGACGACGGGCGGGTCTTTGAGAAAACTCTGAGTGTTGACCAACATGATCTCATCAAATCGGTCACGCAGCTGATCGTTGGTCAAAAGTTGCAGGTAAGGATTGCGACGATAGTCGGTCCGCCAACGCTCGTGACGCGGTGCCTGCTCGGGGATATGGTCGATCGTGGAGAAGTCGGATGCCTGTGGTTCCTCGACGGATAGGTCGGGGTAACCGCAATGGCGTACCCACGCGCGTTGTATGAACTCAAGCACATCCGATTTCCACGGCGCATAGTAGACGCTGCTTCCTTCGACCACGGTGAGTGGGAACGTCAGGAGGTATGGACTTGTAACGGTTTTGTGCCGGTCGAATGAGCGATAGAAGCTCATAGAATGGAGACCGGTAAAATGATTAAACATAGTGAAGAGTTCAAGCAGGAAGCGGTGCGGATTGCGCTGAGCAGCGGGTTGTCGCGGGCGCGTGTTGCGTCAGATTTGGGTGTTGGCAAATCGACGCTGGGCAAATGGGTATCGCAGTATCGGCCTGCTGATTTGGTGGCGACGCAGCAAGCTGATCTCGCG
>JAAURJ010000028.1 GCA_012032285.1 Sphingomonadales bacterium | reverse complement strand
GCCGATATACGCCGCCCTATGGAAATGGTTCGCGGAGTTTGACATTGTTTGCGGCCCATGCGGCGGGCGTTCCGGCAATTGATACCGTCTTTCCGGCCTTTAAGGACGAAGCGGGGCTTTCCGCCTATGCGGCCCGCGCCGCGAGGGACGGCTTTGCAGGGATGCTGGCCATCCATCCTGCGCAGGTGCCGGTCATCAACGCGGCCTTTACCCCGGCAGCAGCGCAAATCGCAATGGCGCAGGCGATTGTCGATGCCTTTGCCGATAATCCGGGCGCCGGGGTTCTACAGGTGAACGGGCAAATGGTTGACGCCCCGCATTTGAAAGCCGCGCTGGCGCTATTGGCGCGGGCTTAGGCTGCTTTCATTCGCGGCGACGACCTCATCCGGGGCGAGCCAGCGGACGCTTACAGCGCCGCTGCGCCGGGGGATGGAGGTGCGTTTCACGGCGCGGATATTCTTTTCCTGCAACAGCGCGAGCGCCGCATCGACATCTTTGGCGTCACCATTCAGGCCGATGGGCGCATCCACCCGCACCGCGGCCCAGATAACAAGCGCGAGTGCCCTTTGCCCGGCCTCGCTCGGCGCCGCACCCTGCATGGCAATATCGGGCAGATCAAGGGCAGGCGGCTCGATGAGAAGCGTCCAGCCCGGTTCTAGGGCCGATACCCGTTTTTCCAATTCATAATATGTGGCAAGCGATGCCCCGGTCAATGGCTTGGCCTTTACCACCGCCCGTTTGCTTGACCGGTCGATCAGCACATCTTGCGAACGCACCCCGGCAATCAGCGCAAGCCGTTCCCCAAGCTGTGCGATTTTGCGTTCATCGGCTATCGCCTGTTGCTGCGCCTTGGCGGCGGCGAGCTGCGCGGCATCGGCCTCTCCCGCGCCCGTGCCCACCCGGAACTGGTCGATGGTAACCGCAATGGGATAGCCCAATGTCCGTGTTAGGATCTTGCTGCTTTTATTTGCGGCATCGGCTTCAAATTCCGGGGTCAGCACCGATGCGGTGACGCTGATTGGATCGGCGTCATAATTGATGTCCATCTGCGAAATTCGCGCTTTGTCGTCAAATTGGTCCTTTACAGCGCCATTGATTTGGCGCGATGCATTGGCCTCCCATGCGATTTGCTTAAGCGAAAAAGCGAGCGGCACGGCAAGCGCGATAAAACTGATAAGAATAAACAGATTTTGCATCATGCTTTGCGTGGCCGATAGCGAGGTGCGAAAACCATATAGCCGCGCCATCACGGCGGCGGACAGGGCGATCGTCATCAGGTTGGTAACGAACAGCAAAAGCGAACCGCCAAAAACCGTCCAATTGGCGGTCGCAAGGCCAAAGCCGACTACCGCAAGTGGCGGCATCAAGGCGGTGGCAATGGCGACACCGACAATCGTGCCTTCTCGTCCGCGGATCATCGCATAGGAACCCGCAAGCGCCGAAAACAGCGCGACGGCAAGGTCAAACAGGTTCGGCCTTGTCCGTGCCGCAATTTCGCTGGTCACGGTTTGCAAGGGCGACAACAGGACGATCACGGCGCAGAACAGGATTGCAAAAATGGTTCCGGCGGCAAGCGCCTTTGCGCTTTCCTTCAGCCAAAGGGCATCTCCTGTGGCCAGTGCAAAGCCTGCGCCCAATATCGGGCCCATAAGCGGGCTGAGCAACATGGCCCCGATAACCACAGCGGGGGAAGACAGGATCAAACCCAATATCGCAATCCCCGCCGACATACAGGTCATGAAGATATAGCGCGGTGTCAGGCCGCTTTCGTCTTTGATTTTTTTGACAACGGCAAGCTGGTCAATATCTTTGATAACGATATTGACCCACCACCCGCGCAGCGCCGACCACATTTGGTTCAACGGGTCGCGGTGCGCTTCTGCAATGGTCAGCGGCTCGTCCGTCATTGGTGCGGACATTACCCCCGACTTGCTTTGCTTCGCCATTTATGCGGCCAGTTTGCGCAGCACATAATGCAGGATCCCGCCGTTCAGGAAATATTCCATTTCGTTGGCGGTATCAATCCGGCACTGCGTCTTGAAGATCGAAGCCGTGCCGTCGGCGCGGGTCATTTCTACTTCCACCTCTTGCAGTGGTTTCAAGGTCGCAACGCCGCGGATCGTGAAGCTTTCGCTCCCATCAAGGTTCAGCGTTTCGCGGGTTACCCCTTCGGCAAATTGCAGCGGCAGGACGCCCATGCCAACCAGGTTGGACCGGTGGATACGTTCATAGCTTTCGACGATCACCGCCTTCACACCCAGCAGGTTCGTGCCCTTTGCGGCCCAATCGCGGCTGGAGCCGGTGCCATATTGTTCGCCGCCAATAACGACCAGATCATTGCCATCCGCCTTGTGCCGCATGGCGGCGTCGTAGATCGGCATGACTTCACCGTCATATTTGGTGTAGCCGCCTTCCTTGCCATCGGCCATCTGGTTCTTGATGCGGATATTGGCAAAGGTGCCGCGCATCATGACTTCATGATTGCCGCGGCGCGACCCATAACTGTTAAAGTCCGCCTTGCTCACCTGATGATTTTTAAGGAACTCTCCTGCCGGACTATCCTCTTTGATCGAACCGGCGGGGGAAATATGATCAGTGGTGATGCTGTCGCCCAAAAGCGCCAAAGTCTTCGCATCGACAATATCGCTCACCGGCGCAGGCGTCATTTCCATCCCGTCAAAATAGGGCGGGTTGGCGACATAGGTGGAACCGGCACGCCATTGGTAAGTATCGCCGCCAGTGACATCAATTGCCCGCCATGCGGCATCGCCATTATAAACATTGGCATAACGTGCCTCAAACATTTCGCGGCTGACCGCGCCTGCCATGGCGGCATTCACCTCGGCATTGGTGGGCCAAATATCGCGCAGAAAGACATTTTCGCCGTCCGATCCTACACCTATCGGGGTTTCATACATATCCTCGCGCACCGTGCCCTTGATTGCATAGGCAACGACCAGCGGCGGGGAGGCGAGATAATTGGCCTTCACATCTTGCGAAACGCGGCCTTCAAAATTCCGGTTGCCCGAAAGCACGGAGGTTGCGACCAGGCCATTTTCGTTGATCGCCTTTGAAATGGCGGGGGCCAGAGGTCCGGAATTGCCGATACAAGTGGTGCAGCCATAGCCGACAAGGTTAAAGCCCAGCGCATCGAGATCATCCTGAAGCCCTGCCTTAACCAGATAATCGGTCACCACCTGGCTTCCAGGGGCCAGCGAGCTTTTCACCCATGGTTTGCGCGTCAGGCCGCGTTCGCGCGCCTTTTTAGCGACCAGTCCGGCGGCGATCAGCACGCTTGGGTTCGATGTATTGGTGCAGCTGGTAATCGCGGCAATGGTGACATCGCCGTGGCCCAGATCGAAATCTTCGCCTTCGACGGCGATGCGTTTGTCCGCATCGTCGGCTTTGAACACTTCGGTAATATCGCGGTTAAACCCTTCGTCCAAATCGGCCATCGACACGCGCTGTTGCGGCAATTTGGGACCGGAAAGCGACGGCACAACGCTCGCCATATCCAGCTCCAGCGTTTTGGTATACACCATTTCAGGCGCATCATCGAGGCGCCAGAAACCCTGCGCCTTGGCATAGGCCTCGGTCAGCGCCACCGTCTCTTCGCTGCGTCCGGTCAGGCGTAGATAGTCGAGCGTTTTGTCATCAATAGGGAAATAGCCGCAGGTCGCGCCATATTCGGGCGCCATATTGGCAATGGTTGCGCGGTCGGCAAGGCTGAGTGCGGCAACGCCGGGGCCATAAAATTCTACAAAGCGTCCGACAACGCCCACTGCACGCAGCATTTGAACGCAGGTTAAAACCAGATCGGTTGCGGTAATGCCTTCGGCGAGTTCACCGGTGAGTTTGAAACCAACCACTTCTGGGATCAACATCGACACAGGTTGGCCCAGCATCGCGGCTTCCGCCTCAATACCGCCCACACCCCAGCCGAGCACGCCAAGGCCATTGATCATGGTGGTGTGGCTGTCGGTGCCAACGCAGGTATCGGGATAGGCAATTTCGGTGCCATTTTCATCCTTTGACGACCAAACGGCCCGCGCGATATTTTCCAAATTCACCTGATGGCAAATGCCGGTGCCGGGCGGCACCACCGAAAAATTATCAAACGCCTTTGATCCCCATTTCAGGAATTCATAGCGTTCCATATTGCGTTCATATTCCAGCGCAACGTTGTTTTCAAACGCCTTGGGCGTGCCAAATTCATCGACCATCACGCTATGGTCAATCACCAGATGAACGGGCACCTGCGGATTGATTTTCTGTGCATCACCGCCCAGCGCCTTTATCCCGTCGCGCATCGCGGCCAAATCCACCACGGCGGGCACGCCGGTAAAATCCTGCATCAAAACGCGGGCCGGGCGATATTGGATTTCGGCGGCAGATTTCGCCTCTTTCTGCCAATCGACAACCGCCTGCGCATCGGCAGCGGCAACGGTAAAGCCGCCATCTTCAAAACGCAGCATATTTTCCAGCAGCACCTTTAACGTATAGGGCAGGCGGGAAATATCCCCCAGTTTCGCGGCTGCTTTTGCAAGCGAATAATAGGCATATTCTGTGCCATTTACATTCAGCGTATCGCGGGTGCCGAGGCTGTCTTGTCCGGTGGTTGTCATGGGAGAAATCCTTCGCTTGCATAATATGGATTCAGCCATTCACGGGGGCAAAATAGGGGGCTGTCAATTTTCAGAGACTTGCCCGCCATAGCCTTGACGAAGGCCGAAGATTCGACTGTCGCGTGCGCGTTAGCGGGAAGTGACGCGCAGCGCAAGATGGCGCGGGCAAAGAGAGCAGGTTTTTGGGGGGCGGCGGCAGGTCAGAATGAATCCGCTGCGAAAAATACTGGTTTGGCTATCCGGGCCGCAAATATCAGCGCCAACCTTTGGCCAAATTGGGGCGGGTATAGGATTGGATGTGACAGCTTCCTGTTCCAAATACGCCATAATGGCTGAGCCACGGCAAAAAAATTTCGGCTTTTTCCGGCTGTGAAAGCGGTCATGCGGATCATTTTACAGGCGGCTCTTTACCGGTTATTAACCAAATTTGCGCGATAAACGGTTTGCGACCTACAATTTTGGGTGAAATAGCAGGAAAACGCACGGAAACTGGAATGATGACACGATATTTCGCAAACAGGAAACTTCGCTCGGGGATGCCCGTGAAAACCGCTTATGCAGCGGCTTTGATGCTGGCGGCGGCTTCGGGGTCGATATTGGCTTTTGCCGGTTCCGCCTTTGCGCAGAACAAGGCGGGCACGGCGGACACGGCTGCGCCTGTTTCGGCTCCGGTGCAATCCTCCCCCGTCACCTTGTCGAGCAAGGCGATGATCGAACGCAGCGAAGCCGGTCAGGACGGTGTGCAAAAACTGGTGTTAAAAGACCCGTCCGAAGTTATCGTTGTCCCCGGTGACCGTGTTGTCTTCACGCTCAGCTATGAAAATAACGGCAGCGAAGCGGCCACCGGTTTTCGCGCAACCAACCCTATGCCGGGACCAATACAGTTTATTTCCGCCGGTGAAGACTGGGCCGAAATGTCGGTTGATGGCGGTGCAACCTGGGGCCGTTTAGAACAGTTAAAGATTACAGAGGAAGTCAAGGCCGCAGAAGAAGGCAGTGAGGGACAAGAGCAATCCGCGCCAGCACAGCCCGTTACCCGTGCCGCAGATGCAAAGGATGTTACCCATGTCCGCTGGGTCTTCGCCGATCCCATTCCGGCGGGCGCTAAAGGCTCCATATCCTTTCGCGGTGTGGTGAAATAGGGCGGGCATTGACCAAGGCTTGTACCGGCAAGATGAAAACAGAATGCAGACGCTGTTTGTTACGATACATAGTTAACGCAGTATAGGCGATTCGTTTGGCCACGCCATTTGCGGCCTTTTTGTTCATCCGCTCCGGTTTTTCATTACCGTTTTCATTAACCTGTCTGCCCGGCCTGTCCCATGCTGGCACAATGCCCCGCCATGGGCCGCACTGCTTGCGGTAAAGTGTGCGATTAACCAATTTTTAAGGTGGTATTTGGCGCTGCGCCCCGCACCATGTGATCATAAACACAGGAGCAAACGCAATGCGTGCCAAGAAAAACATCTCTCACACCCTATGGATCGGTGCCGCCGCATTCGCCATGCCGCTCGCGCTTTCCGCGTGCGGTGGTCAGGACAGCAACGAAGCCGCTGTCGCCGAACTGGACGAAAAACTGGTGGGGCAGGGCAGTGATCCTGCAATGAACACCGCGCTTGATGACCGTATATTGGTGGACCCCAATTTGACCGACAGCGCCAATGTTACGACCGTCAGCGAAGCCGCACAGCCGCTAAACGGCGAGCGTCCTGCCGATACCGGTTATGAAGGCGCGGTGGCTTCGGCTGAGGAGCTTTCGGGCGGCAAAATAATGCGTGCGCCAGCGCCTGTGGTTGTGGCGGCGGAGGATTGTCAAAGCTGCGGCGAAAAGCGCGCGGTGACATTGGGCGGGCTTGCCAAGGATCAGGAAATGCAGCGCGGTAAAGGCACGTGCGATGCGAAGCTGCAATATGGTGCCGCATGGGCAAGCCGTATGCCCACAGAATTTCCTGTATATCCCAAAGGCCGCGTGAAAGCAAGCGGGCGGTGTTGACGGGGGTATCTGTGATATTCGTGTGGTCAGTTTTGTCACTTCGTCTGTAATGCAGGATGTGGTCGATTATTATTATACCCGCGCCAAACGCAGCGGGTTTAGCGCAGAATATCAAATTCGCGCGGGCGAACATACGCTGGGCGGGGTGCGCGATAACGATGGCGGCGCCTATGTCGTCACTTTCAACAAAACAGCAGGCGGCACGGCGGTAGACATTGTCGCCAATAATGGCCGTTAATCAGATACCAAGGAGAAAAGCCGATGAACAAATGGACGATAGCAACCCTTGCGATAATCGCCGCTGCTTCCACCGGGGCCAGTCCGGCGGATGCGAGCATTTTCACCTATAGGCAAAGCAATGGCGCGGTGTTGACAATTAACACCGAAACACGCGCCGGATCATTGATCGGCCGCGATATCAACACACGGTTTACCAGTGATGATTTTGCAAACTTCACCGGCGGACGCAATCCAGAGGGCGCGTTCGATCTGGACAGCCTGACCGGTTACCGCGTGGTTAATGGCCGCCGCTTCTTCGACAATGATTCGCATCAACAGCGGTTAATCATTGGCGCAGACGGCCGGACCAACCTATGGTCCTATTGGGGCAATGGTCCGCGCTATGGCGACTATGTGACCACTATTGCAAGTTATACACCGCCTGCGCCAACCGGGTCATCGGGCGGCACCGGGTCATCGGGCGGCGGCACGGGAAGCAGCGGTGGTGGCGGAACGCCTACTGATGTTCCGGCTCCGGCCATGCTGGCGCTGTTCGCAATGGGCGCAGGTGCCATTGCGCTACGCCGACGCCGGAAAACGGCGGCGGTATAAAGCCGGGGTTATCAATTATCCAGCGGGTTCCGTAGTACCGGAAACCCAATTTGCGCGGAGGGCCGTCCATGGCTACTCCGCGTTTTTTGTTGATTGGGTTCAACATTGCCCTTTGACAATAGAAGCAGGGAGTGGCCCCTTCACATCCCCTGCAACGCGCCCTGCCCGCGCAGATTGGCGGGGATGGCGGCAATGGCCCGCGATGCGGACTGTTCGTCCCCTGCCGCGCGGTAGGCGGCGATCAAAGCGGCATGATATTCGGGCAGGTCGGGCCGGATACGCAGCGCGGCTTCGATCAGCCGGGCCGATTTCCAATGCTGCCCCTGATGCCCCATCGCCGCGCCCGCTAGAAACAGCGCTTCATCATCATTATAAAGCCCATCGCCAAGCCCTGAAAAGATCATATGTGCGGCGTCATAGCGCCCCTGGCGTGCGGCAATTTTGGCGCTGAGTATCTGCATATCGCTGCGCTGTCGCAGATCATCGGGCAGGGCCGACAACATCGCCGATGCCGCAGTATAATCGCGCATCTGATAGAGCGCCCGGGCCTTGCCATTCAATGCCGTGCTGTTACCGGGCAAAAGCTGTAACGCATCATCATAAGCGGTTTTGGCGGCGGCAAAGTCATGGGCACGCATTTGAATATCCCCGCGAATGATGGGCGCGCGGATATTTTTGGGCTGCGCCTTTGCGGTGCGTTCGCATAGCGACAGCGCAGCATCAAACAGGCCAAGTTCGGCGCGAACCTGCGCCAGATCGAGCGCCAGACGGTGGTTGCCGGGTGCAGCGGCAAGCGCAGGCTCGAACGCCTCGCGTGCGGTCCAGGGTCACCCGCCTGCCAAGCGTTAAGCCCGCTGACGATGGCGGCGGTGGTTGTGCCGCCGCTCTTTGCGGCCAGTGCGGCAGCCTCCTCTGCCTTACCCTGCCGCGCCAACGCTTCGGCGAGCAGCGGGGTGATTTTTGCCTGCGCTATCCCCGCCGCCTGTGCCGCGCGCAAATTGGTTTCCGCGCCAATGCCGTCGCCGGTGGCCAGATCGGTCAGCGCATCGAGATAACGGATTTCGCCGCTGCTTTCGCCCGCTTCATAAGCGGCCTGTGCCAGCGTGGCGGCGCGGGCATAATCACCGCTGCTAAGAGCGGCCTGTATTTCGGATGGGGAAACGCCGCCATTGCTGCAAGAAGAAAGCAGCGCGGCTGCGGTAGCGGTGATGGCAAAAAACGCGGCTCTGATCATGCACCAAAGCTATCGGTAAAGCGTAAAGATATGACAAAGGCGGCGTTGTTTGTGCAGCGTTTTCCTAACGGCCTTTCAAATCGGCTTGCAGGACGTCAATTTGACCGCGCAGCGCCTGAATTTCATGAAGAATATCTTCGCGTTCCTGATGGCTGGCCTCCCCTTCGGCTTCTTGCATGGAACTCACGATAATCGCAATGAACAGGTTCAGCACAACGAAAGAGGATATCAGCACAAAGGGCACAAAAAAGACCCAAGCATAAGGATATACCTCCATAACCGGGCGGACAATTCCCATCGACCAGCTTTCCAATGTCATAATCTGGAACAGCGAATAAAAACTCTCGCCGATTGTGCCAAACCATTGCGGAAAAGCCGCGCCAAATAATTTGGTCGCCATCACCGAAGCAATGTAAAAAATGAGCAGCAACAGCACGACAACCGATCCCATGGACGGAATGGCAGAAAGCAGCCCCTGCACCACCCGGCGCATACTGGGCACGATCGAAATAAGCCGCAACGCCCGCAATATACGCAGCGCACGTAGGACGGAAAAACCTGCGCCGGCGGGAAGATAGGCGGAAATAACGATAATCAGGTCAAATAAATTCCACCCGTCACGGAAAAAACGCATCCGGTAGGCAAAAAGTTTCAGCGCAATTTCGCCGGTGAATATGGCAATGGCAATTTTATCAATCGCCTGAATCAGGCCGCCTGCATAACCCATCACATCGCTGCGCGTTTCAAGGCCAAGCGTGACCGCGTTAATGATGATCACGGCCAGAATGAAGTTGGTAAACCAGCGGCTTTCGGCAATTCGCTGGGCAAGGGAAGGGGTGGGATTATCTTCCAACGCGGGGGTTGCGGTCATGGGGGTTCCTTATGGAATTTGCTATAATGTTCATATTGTCTATACGGCCAAAACAACAAGTCACATTTTGGTTTTTTGCGTTATTGACGGCGGCTTTTTTTGGGCGTTAATTGGCAGGTGTGCCGGTCTTGTTTTGGCGAATAAGGAGAATGACGTGAAATTATGGGCCGCAATATCTTTATTTCTGGCGCTTTGCTTGCCACAAATAACCAAGGCGCAAGATGGTGATGGACCAAGCAAGCAAGAGCTATATGACAGCTTTGTCTATTGTTCCGCTTATCATCTTGCCAAAACCGAGGTCGATTTTCAGGGAGAAGAAATCGCCCGGCAAGATGCCAGCGAGGGCGCGATTTTTCTTAGCGCTGCGGCCTTAACCGATGTGGCCGAATCCGATAAGGCGAGTGCCAATTTGTTGGAAGAACGCGTCATTGCCATAGTGAATGAATATAATAATGGCGATGAACAGGCGAAGCAGGATTTTGTTTTATTAGGAGAAAATTGCGCCGATCTTCGCGATATTGCGCAAGACGTTATCGACGAAGCCGAAGGGGCGGAACTGACTAACGCGATTTAGGCGGGCGGGCCATGAATAGGTTTTAACCTTTATTCGCCACCTTGCGCGGACAACGCCATAAAACGCGCTGCGCTTATAAAATCGGCCTCCCTGTCGCGGCGGTTTTTGATAGCATATTCATCCGCGCCCCATTGTTCCTCCTGCCACAGCTCATCGAGGATCAGATCCAGCCATAGCGCCGCAGCATCCGCCGCCCCTTCCATCAGCGCAAGGACAGCAATCAGCGACCCCGATAGATGGGTCAGCTTCGACGCCGCCGCCAATTGCCAGACCGACATTTGTGCAACCGCCTCTTTCAGCCGGTCCGTAGTGGCTTTCGCCTGCGGTTCGTGCATGATACCGGTCACGACGGTGAAGTTCACCAGATAACGCGCCTGTGCCCAGCGCAGCCATTGGCCCCAAATCTCCGCTTGCCGTTCGGTCAGTGCCTGCGGCCCATCGGCATGATAGCAAAACAGGTCGGTTTCACCAAAAGCGGCAACCGCATTGACAAACGCGGTTTGGTCCGGCGCGATCCGGTCGATTGCGGCATTAGCAAAACCGGTTATGGGCATTTGCGCAGGATCAATCTTGCCTGTTACCGCGTCCCATTCCGCCGCAACCGCCTGCGCCATGGCTTTATTGGGCAGCAGCAGTTCGGCCTTTGACGGCGTTTTGATTACCCGCATATCGAGAAAAACGCGATAGCCGCCCTTTTTGGCCTCTACACCAACATCCTTCCAAAAACGCTGCATCACTCCTCCGGCGTTTTCCACATCCGTGCGAGTATCAGGGGGGTGATAATGAATTCCACCACACCAATAGCGAACAATATATAGCCCGCCTCCACCGGCAAATCCATAAATCCATTGGCAATGATGCCAAGGCTAATGGCGATCATGACCGCGCCCGCGAGCCGCGCCGCGCTGATGATCAAATATCGCTCTCTTGCCTTGCTTTTGTCTGCGTTCATAGCATTTCCTCCAAAAAAGCCGACAGCTCCGCCATATTATATGCCACCGCGTCTGCGCCGCTTGCGAGCAATTCATCGGGGCTATGATAGCCCCAAGACACGCCAATTGTGCGGCAGGAAGCGGCTCTGCCCATTTCCATGTCGAAACTGGTGTCGCCAATCATCACCGTTTGCTGCGGCGTCGCTCCGGCATCGGCCATGGCTTCAAATACCATGGACGGGTGAGGCTTTGACGGGTGCCGGTCGGCGGTTTGCAGCGAGACAAACAGCCCCTTTATCCCGTGATGGTCCAAACAATGGTGCAGCCCCCGGTCGGATTTACCGGTTGCGACCCCCAATTGCCAGCCCCCGCCATGCAGCAAGTGGAGTAAAGCGCCCATGCCTTCATAAAGCGGTTCTTCCACCTCTGCCCGGCCGCGCATTGCAATAAACGCTTTTTTATAATCCGCGACCATGATTTGATGCAGGGCGTCATCGCCGTTTGGCACCAGAAGCCGCATCGATTCAAATAGCGACAGGCCGATCACCCGCCTCGTAATATCGCGGGGCAGCGCTTCCATCCCCTGCGCCGCAAACGCCGCCTCCATGGCCAGGCAATGATTGACCTGTCCGTCCACCAAGGTGCCGTCACAGTCAAACAAAGCAAGCCGGGTCATGACGGAGCGCCCTGTTTCATTTGCGTTTGCGGGGCTGCCCGGCGGTGCGGCTTTGTTTGGGGGCGATATGTTTGACGGGACGCGATGCTTTGGTTTTGACGGATTTGGCTTTGGCACCTTTCCCCTTGCTGTCTTTTACCGCCGCCTTTGTTTCTCCGCGTGCGCGGCGTTCGCCTTTGCGTTCCTTGCGGATTTCCTTGGCGATATTTTTTTTCAGCCGGATTTTCGCCTCCAGCGTGCTTTGATATTTCGGCGTGGCCAGCGGCAAAGCATCGCCCAGCGTCAGGTCAAAGCCCAAATCTTCCAAGCTGTTTGCCATATGCGGCGGCAGGTTGGCGGTAATATCCAGTGCCTCTCCGCCCGCGCTGTTCATCGCCGGGTGATCAATACGAATGCGCCTGGCGTGCAGGTGCATTTTGCGGCTAATCGTGCCTGTCAGGAACGCATCCTTGCCGCCATATTTACCATCACCGACAATCGGATGGCCGATCGCCGCCATGTGCACGCGCAGCTGGTGCGTGCGCCCCGGTAAATGGTTGCAGTTCAACCCATGCGCAGCGTTGCCCGCCCGTTCGATGATGCGATACCGGCTCTTCGATGGCTGTCCATTTTCATGGTCAACGCACATTTTTTCGCCGCCGGTGCCCGGCTGTTTGGCGAGCGGCAATTCGACCACGCCGTCCTCCACCGACGGTACGCCAACGACCAAGGCCCAATAGACTTTGCGGGCTGTCCGTGAAGAAAACGCTTTGGAAAAATGCGCAGCCGCCCGCGCCGACCGGGCGATGAGCAAAGCGCCCGATGTATCTTTATCGAGCCTGTGGACCAGTTTGGGTCGTTGATCGCTGTCAAAAAAAAGCGCGTCCAAAAGCCCGTCTATATGCTCGCTCGTTTTTGTGCCGCCCTGCGTCGCAAGGCCCGGCGGTTTGTTTAGCACGAGTGCGTCCTTGTCCCTGTAAATCACCAGGCTTTGGGCAAAATCCGCCATATCATCGGTCAACTCCACCCGCTTTCGCACCCGCGCCGGGCGGGCAGCCACGCTTTCCATGTCGGCGGGCGGGACACGCAGTTTCTGCCCAGCTGCGATCCGGTCGCCGGGCGCGGCGCGTTTGCCGTCGACACGAATCTGTCCGGTCCTGGCCCAGCGGGAAACAAGGTTGAAGCTGGTATCGGGCAAATGCCGTTTGAACCAACGGTCGAGCCTGATCCCGTCATCATCGGCGCCAACCGAAAATTCGCGTATGCCCTGCTCACCCGGTATTTTAGCCGGCGGCGATTTGGTTTTACCGCTCTTTTTGGTAGGCGGTTTGGGCGGTTGCGGTTTTGTCATGCGAACATCGCCCGTCCCGCCGCAAGGCCGCCAAAAAGAGCGAGCAATGCGATAATCACCGATGCCGCCGCATAGGCCATAGCGCTGACCGCCGCACCGCGTTCGAGCATCATCGCCATTTCCAAGCTGAATGCGCTAAAAGTAGTAAACCCGCCAAGCAGGCCAACGCCGAGCAACAGGCGTAAATCCTGATCCATGCCGCGCGGTGATGCCATCAACCATGCGACCAGCAATCCCATGGCAAACCCGCCGCTGACATTGGCTGAAAATGTGCCCCATGGCCAAGCCGACGGTGCGGTGATCCGGTCCAGCCCGCTGCCCAGCAAAAACCGCATCCCGGCCCCCAATGCGCCGCCCGCCATAACTAGTAATAGTGATTTCATCCCCCCGCCTTAGAGGGGTTTGCAGCAAATGAAACAGAGGAAGAGCAGGGACAGGCAATAGCTATGCTATCAGCCCCAAGATATAATCCGCCGCATCATTCTCTGTTGCACATGGTCAACGGTCGCATCAGATTGCGTGCTATGCCGTCTGCCCTTTACCGTTTACCAATTTTCGGGCAAAGCCGATCAGACCTTTTTGCCGGGAACGGCTCAATCGTTCTGCGGCCAGGATATGGCGGACCTTGGCAAAGCAGGCTTCTATATCGTCATTGATCAGAACATAGTCATAGCCATCCCAATGGCCGATTTCCGCCTTTGCCCGTGACATACGGTCGGCGATCACCGCATCGCTATCGGTGCCGCGGCCGCGCAGCCGGGCCTCCAGCTCGGCAATGGACGGGGGCAGAATGAAAACGCGGACCACGTCATTGCCTGCCTCTTGATACAGTTGCTGCGTGCCTTGCCAGTCAATGTCGAACAAGACGTCTTTGCCATCCTCCAGCATCGCCTCCACTGGCGCTTTTGGAGTGCCATAACGGTGGCCAAAGACATGGGCCCATTCCAAAAAATCCCCATTCTTTGCCATTTGTTTGAAAGTGTCGGTATCAACAAAATGATAATCCACCCCGTCCTCTTCTCCGGGACGAGGCGGTCTTGTGGTGGCCGAAACCGACAATGAAATTTGCGGATCGGATAGCAACAGCATCCGCGCCAGCGTCGATTTGCCCGCCCCCGACGGCGAAGACAGAACAAACAGCAAGCCGCGCCGGTCCAGTTCGATCGCGGCTTTGCCTTCTTCTTTATTTTTTCTTGAGCCATAGTCGTCTCTGGCTCAATGGGGGATGGACGTCAAGTGGGTGAATGGGGGAGAAAAAAATGCCGCAAAAATGGCCGTTGAGGATCAGCAAATGGAGCGCGGGTTTTGCTTTGCTGTTGGTGCTGGCATTCGCCGGAATATTATATGCCATGGGCCGTCCGCCCATTTGCGCCTGCTGAACGGTGAAAATCTGGCACGGCATTGTGCAATCATCCGAAAATAGCCAGCATCTGTCCGACTGGTATACATTCAGCCATATTATCCATGGCTTTATATTTTATGGCATCGGTCATTTGCTGCGTAAGAAATGGCCTGCAATCTTTACATTGGGACTGGTGGTCTGCTTGGCCATATTGGCCGAAGGCGCGTGGGAGGTGATGGAAAATTCGCGCACCGTCATTGACCGTTACCGCGAAGCAACGATCAGCTATGGCTATGAAGGCGACAGCATCGTCAACAGCATGGCCGATATTGGCTGGATGCTCGCCGGTTTCCTGTTGGCCTCGCGCTTGCCGTGGAAGGTGACATTGACGCTTGCGCTGTTGTTTGAGGTTATGACTGCCTATCTGATCCGCGACAATTTGACGCTCAACATATTGATGCTGACTGCTGCTCCTGAAGCGGTAAAAGATTGGCAGGCGGCGGGCACGGGCTATTGGCTGACGGGGAAATAGGCGGCAATTGACAGCGGATGATCCTGCTATGGATCGTCATTGCGATGGGCATCGCCCAGAGGCAATCCTGACCCCAGATCAGCCCGCAACCAACCTTATTTCAGTTTCGCCTTGCGCCTGTCATAGATGGTTTTGGCAAGCAGCGCCCCGCCGATCAGCGCCGCGCCCGGTATCGAGCGGGTTGCGATGCGTGCGGCGACAAGGCCTGCGCCAAAACTGATCAGGCCCTTGCCCCGGCTTTTGCGCTTTATGCCTGTGCTCACGGCGGCGCGGGTCATTTCGGTGATGATCGACATGGCGGCGCCCCTATTTCTTTCGTCCGAAATCGACGCTGACGACGTTGGAACCGTCCTCCTGCGCCTCTGCGATGGCGGCGGCTGCTTCTTCGTCATTTTCCGCTTCTTCATGCGGTTCGGGGCCGATATCGGTATCATCAACATGGAATTGCAGCGCAAAATCCACCGCAGGATCGACAAAAGCGGTAATTGCGGCATAGGGGATGACCAAATGCGATGGTATCTGGCTGAAAGACAGGTCGACTTCAAAATGCTCTGCCTCCACCTTCAAATCCCAATATTTATGTTGCAGCACGATGGTCATTTCATCGGGAAAGCGGTCATGCAGATGTGATGGGATGATAACGCCCGCCGCCTGTGTTTTGAAGGTGATGTAAAAATGATGATCGCCAGGCAATCCGGTTTCGGCAATTTCGCCCAAAACGCGTCCCACAACCGCGCGTAATGCCTCTTGCACAACATCGTCATAGGGAATCAAGCTTTCGGGCGTCGCATCACTCATATGGGGTTGGTGGACCGGCTTTTCACCGAAATCAAGGTTCTTTTACGCTTTTAACCCACTTGCGAAAGATTTACGTATCTTTATAGCACCGGCCATGCGCAAGGGAATTATCAGCCGCAAGACCAGCGAAACGTCGATTGACGTAGAGGTTAATCTGGACGGCACAGGTCAATATGAGGTGAGCACTGGCATTGGGTTTTTGGACCATATGCTGGAACAATTGTCGCGCCATTCGCTGATCGACCTGAAGGTTAAGGCAGTGGGCGATTTGCATATCGACCAGCATCATACCACCGAAGACACCGGCATCGCCATTGGCGAGGCGGTGTTGGCTGCGCTCGGCGAAAAACGCGGCATCACCCGTTATGGCAGCGCCTATGCACCGATGGACGAAACACTGACCCGCTGTGCGCTTGATATATCCGGTCGCCCTTATTTTGTATGGAAGGTCGGTTTTACCATGGACCGGATCGGCGAATGGGATACCGAGCTCATTGAACATTGGTTCCACAGCTTTGCGACCAGCGCGGGCATTACACTGCACATCGAAAATCTGTATGGCAGCAACAACCACCATATTGTCGAAAGCTGTTACAAGGCGCTGGCCCGTGCATTGCGCGTTGCTGTGGAAATCGACCCGCGCAAGGCGGACGCGATTCCATCGACCAAGGGGACGTTGTAACCCATGGTAATCGCGCTGATCGATTATGGCGCGGGCAATATCCAATCGGTTTATAATGCCCTGAAAACCGCTGGTGCAAGCGATGTGACTGTCACCGCCGATCCCGACAGCCTGGCGCGTGCGGACCGGATTGTCCTGCCCGGTGTTGGTGCCTTTGCCGCTTGTATGGGCGCATTATCGGCGATTGACGGCATGGTGGAGGCGATGGAAGGCCGGGTCCATAATGACGGCGTGCCGTTTCTGGGCATATGTGTGGGGATGCAATTGCTCGCCGATGCGGGCGTGGAACATGGCACGCATCCCGGCCTGGGCTGGATCGGCGGCACTGTTCGCAAAATCGAAGCAAGCAACAACAGCATCAAAGTGCCGCATATGGGGTGGAACGATGTTATCCCCATGCGGGCAAATCCGCTGGTTGAGGCGGGTGAGGCCTATTTTCTGCACAGCTATCATTTCGATGTGTCCGATGATGCCGATATATTGGCACGGACAGATCATGGCGGATCGATCGTTGCGGCGGTGGCGCATAATAATATTGTCGGGGTGCAGTATCATCCCGAAAAAAGCCAGTCATTCGGCCTTTCCATGCTGGCCCGTTTTTTGGAGTGGAACCCATGATTGTTTTTCCCGCCATTGATTTGAAAGCAGGTCAGGTCGTTCGCCTTGCCGAAGGGGACATGGACCGGGCGACCGTTTATGCCGATGATCCCGCGGCGCAGGCACTGTTGTTTGCGGAACAGGGCGCGGAATTCCTCCATGTCGTCGATCTGGACGGAGCCTTTGCCGGACGCCCCGAAAATGCCGAAGCGGTGGAGGATATTGTCGAAAATTTCCCAGGCCATGTGCAATTGGGCGGCGGTATCCGCAATGCGCAAACGGTGGAACGCTGGTTTGACCTTGGCGTATCGCGGCTGGTAATTGGTACAGCGGCGCTGAAAGATCCCGAATTTGTAAAAGCCATGGCCCGCGAATTTGAAGGCGGTATTGTGGTTGCGGTGGATGCCCGTGATGGCATGGTGGCAACAGAAGGCTGGGCCGAAAAATCGGATATGCCGGTCATTGATCTTGCCCGCCGGTTTGAAGACGCTGGCGTGGCGTCAATTTTGTTCACCGATGTCGGGCGCGACGGAATGCTGACCGGATGCAATATAGAGGCAACGGTTGATCTCGCCCGCCGGTGCAGCCTGCCCGTCATCGCCAGCGGTGGGGTGAAGGGCATTGACGATATCCATATGCTAAGCCTGCACGCAGGCGACGGAATAGAAGGCGTGATAACTGGCCGTGCCATTTATGACGGACGGCTGGATCTGGCGACAGCGATCGCCATGGCGGGGCGGGGATGAGGTTTAATGGGACCGTCATTGCGCACGACCGGGGGGAGTGCTGCAATCCAGAGCGGGTGAGAACGGCACTGGGTTGCTTCGTCGCTACGCTCCTCACAATGACAGGGAAATTCAATTAGCCATGACCGTGCGTATCCGCGTTATTCCCTGTCTTGATGTCGCTGGCGGCCGGGTGGTTAAGGGCGTCAACTTCGTCGATTTGAAAGATGCCGGCGATCCGGTGGAACAGGCGCAGGCCTATGATGCGGCGGGGGCGGACGAGCTGTGCTTTTTGGATATTGGTGCCAGCCATGAAGGGCGCGATACCATCATTGATGTGGTGCGCCGCACCGCTGAAGTATGCTTCATGCCAGTCACAGTTGGCGGCGGTGTGCGCAGCGCTGACGATGCGCGCGCGTTGCTGCTCGCGGGCGCGGACAAGGTGGCGGTGAACAGCGCAGCGGTCGCCCGGCCCGAAGTCGTCGCCGATATAGCGGCCCGTTTTGGCAGCCAGTGTGTGGTGGCTTCGGTCGATGCAAAGCGTTGGTCCGATGGCCGTAACGGGTGGGAAATCTATACGCATGGTGGGCGCGCCCAACCGGCATTGACGCGGTGGAACACGCCATCAAACTGGCGGAACTGGGCGCAGGAGAGATGCTGGTAACCAGCATGGACCGTGACGGGACCAAAGCGGGATTTGACATTGACCTGACCCGCACCATTGCCGATGCCGTCGCGGTTCCTGTTATCGCATCGGGCGGGGTAGGCAGTTTACAGCATCTGGTTGACGGCGTTGTCCAAGGCCATGCGAGTGCGGTCCTTGCGGCATCCATATTTCATTTCGGTGAATATAGCATTGCCGACGCGCATGACGCTTTACGCAATGCAGGCCTTGCCGCACGCCGGTTGATAGCGGGTTAGACGTTCACCAGCGGATCAGTGGCGGCACGATCATCCGCCCGGCAATGGCGGTAATCGCCACAGCCAGCGTGAACCAAAGCCGGTATAGGCCAGACTGTCAAAGGGGCAGAAGAAGCTATAGGCAAAGGCACCCATGCCGCCCGCTGCAAGTCCCGTTAGCCAGCCCGCCCGCTTGGTATTGGTCGGTGCGCCGCGGCGCAGCGCCAGCACCATCGGTATGGCGGTGGCAAAGCCGGTGATGCCGCTAAAGCCGAGGCAGCGAAAGACAGAAGCGTTCGACGCATTGCTGAGCGTGGTGTCTCCGGTCATCAGAGCGATGATCCCGCCAAGGGGGAATAAAGCTGCAAAGGCAATGGCGATGATCCATCCGCCATTTTGCTTCCCGACAGAGGGCTGCGCCATGGTAAGCACGCTATATCCCGTCGCACCGCCGAGCAGCGCGAGTATACCCGACCGCATCAGGAACATTGCCGTCGGCTGCCCCGCAAGCAAATCGACGCGAAAATCACGCAGCAGCGATATGGCGGCTATCCCGGCAACCGCAATAGCCAAAGCCCAAAGCAACGCTGGCAGGGCGCGTACCGGTTTTACAGGGCGCAGATCGTCAACGAGAGCGGATATTTCAAAGCCGGTGTTGGTCATGATATTCATCTTATTCACTTTCAATCAGCGCGGCGAGTTTTTTCAAGCCGCGGTGGATATTTACTTTGACCAGCGATTCCGATTGGCCGGTTTTTGCGCCGGCCTCGGCGATGCTTAGCCCCTGTATTTTTACATATTGGATGGCCTCCGCCTGCCCATCGGGCAAATGCGCAAGCAGGCGGTCGATGCTGATTTTTGCACCAACCACGTCTTCATGGCCGTCCTGCGCAATATCGAAATCCAGCGCCTTGGCTTCATGCTTGTAGGTTTGCCGCAAACGGTCAACCCAGCGGTAGCGGGCAATTGCGGCAAGCCAAGGCAGGAACGGGCGGCTATTGTCATAACTGGCCAATTTACGATGGACGGAAATCAGCGTATCTTGAACCAAGTCATCGACGACATCGGCGGCGATTTTCTGTGCGAAGAAACGCGATAGCCAGCGGCTCGATTCCTCCAACAACACCGTATAAGCGCGTTTGTCACCCTTTTGCGCCCGGATCATCAGGGTGCGCAGGCTTTCCTCACCCGCTTTCATGCCGGTTGATCCTTGCGATTACGGGAAAGCAAATGGTCCAGTGTCAACAGGCCGCCGCCGCGCACGATCAGGGTAAGCGCGAGCGCGACCCACAGTATATGCACGCTCCACCATGCTTCGGGATAGACGAAAAACTGGATCACCAATGTCATCACCAGCAGCCCCGCCGCACCGAACCGAGTGAACAGGCCGAGTATAATCAATATCGGCAGAAAATGTTCGGCATAGGTTGCGATCAATCCGGTAATTTCGGGAAAGGGCATTCCATATTCATCGCGGAAAAGGTCAACCGTCAGCTCCTTCATTTGCAGCCAGCTGCCATCCTCCACCTTTGTTCGTGCCGAGCGCCAGAATATCCCGGCAAGAGCCACGCGCACAAAAAGCAGGCTGATGGCTTCGGTCCCTTTTCCAGAAACAAGAGCCACGGCCTTATCATAAAGGCTTATTAATTTTTTCATCCACCATGCCTTTCGCTCAGGTTCCAGGTGCAGGTGCAGCCATAAGCGCACCGGCCCCGATCAGGGTCAAAATCGGCTCCAGCGGAGCGTCTTCTCCTCCCTGTTCGAGGATCACCGACAAAAGGTTACCCATGGGCGTACTTTTTTGAATCATCGTAAATATCTGCGCGGTGAGTGTATCCAGCGGGCGCAGCAGTACATCGTTTTCCGGGCGGGTCAGCAGCAGGGCGGCGGCGTCATCGCGGCCATCAAACCCGGATAGCTGCTCTGTGATGGGCCCTGAAAGCGGGGCGTGGAGCGGGACGATATGCGCGGCGGGATGGCGGATAAGGTGCAATGCCAGCATCGCCGCTTCATCCATGCCGCCAAGCTGACCAAGGTGTAGCGAGGGCGCATCGGCGGCGTTATAGCTGGTCAGCCAGGCCCATTCCATTTCGGCCAATTGCCGTGCAGAATCCTCCAGCCCCTGTTCGGCCATGAAGGCGGGAAAAGCCGCGCCGATGCTATTATTGTCGCTGGCACGGGCCGGCGGGGTTTCGGCATAAATACGGGCAGCCGCGTTAAACGGTCCGTCGCCCATTACTGCGCGGGTCATGGGGAAACTGTCCTCCAATGCGGTCAGCCGTGCGTAGCTGATCGTATTGGCATGGGCTTTCAGGCCGAGCAGGATACGGTCCTGCGGGCCTGTAAATAACGCCGGGTCAAGCGCGTCCGGCCCGGTGTTGATAGTGTGGACAAAATTGCCGAGTTGATGGTGTAGGGCTTTATCCAGCATGAACCGGATCCGCTGCGGCCGGTGCCGCGCACGCCGGGGGTTCAGCCATAGCCGACTGATCCATTATTTTTTGCGCCTTTACGGCTTCAGCGATCAATATGTCATAACCGGGCACATCCGTGTCCCATTCGATCAGCACCGGTTTCGGCCCGCTGCGTGCAATGAAACGGCGAAACAACTGCCATGTGACATCGCTGACTGCGCTGCCATGATCGTCGATTTTCAGCGGTCCGCTGTCATGCGTTTCGCTTGTATGGCCTGCCAGATGCATCTCGCCCACCCAATCGGGATCAATCGCATCGACATAAACCTCTGCGGCAAAGCCTAGGTTGCAAGCGGAAACCTCGACATTGTTAATGTCAAAGATAATCCCGCATCCGGTGCGGCGCACCAACCTTTCGATAAATTCAATCTCGCTCATATCATCGCCGCGATAGGCCAGATAGCGCGAGGGATTTTCAATCAGCATCCGCCGTTTGATCCGGCTTTGCACCCGGTCAATCTGCGCAGCAAAATGATCGAGAGACGCAAAACTATAGGGCACGGGAAGCAGATCGGCAAACCGGTCATGCGCATTACCCGAAAAGCTTAAATGATCGGAGACGCTGGCCGGATTATAGCGGTCACATAGGGCCGCGATTTTTCCAGATCATGTTCGTTCAAGCCATCGGCACTGCCCAGCGACAGGCCAACCGAATGGAAACTGATAGGATAAATATCGGCGATGGCGGACAGCCAATGGTGCGGCGGACCACCATCGCCGAAGTAATTTTGCGGATGCACCTCCAACCAGGCGGGGGCATGATGCCGGTTTGGGGTATCCCGGTCTGCTGCCTCCAGCACCGCATCATAATGCACCGGTTTTAACCCGATGCCGGCGGCAGGGGGGAGGCCGCCCGATGTGCGCGTTGCATTATGGCTGTTTTTTGGTTGCATCGGCAAAATATAGCTTGATCAGCCCTTTTGGGGAACCGGTTTTGCATTGCCCGTTTTGGGCTTCAGCGAACCACCCATTTTGACGCAAGTGCCTTTGGCAACATATTTCCAGGCATTGCCCTGATAGTTGACGGTGGAAGTACCGGCGCAGCTCGTGCCCGGACCTGCGGCGCAGTCATTTTTGCCCTTGAGCGAAACGCCGTAGCATTTCTCTTTGGCCGACTGCGCCGCAGCGGGGGCGGATACCAAAGCGGCAGCGGCGGAGAGTGCGGCGGCGGCCGCGGTGATTTTGACAAGATTGTTCATAAGTCTTCCTTCAAAATTATGGCGCGTGGGGGGTAAAGCGCCGGGGGTGAGGCGCGGTTTCATCTTGCGCTCTCCACCAATGTTCGGGATTGCCGCTTTTCAGGTTACGGTAGACGCAAATTTTTTTCGCCGAATATCACCGGGAATCCTTGACGCACGGATTTTAGCGCCTATCTGCACAGGCGTTAGCACTCAAATTTAACGAGTGCTAAATCCCTATTTTGAGCAACCGATTTTATAGAAAGGCATAAAAATGGCATTTCGTCCGCTCCATGACCGCGTTCTCGTCCGCCGTGTCGAGGCAGAAGCAAAAACCGCTGGCGGGATCATCATCCCCGATAGTGCCCAAGAAAAACCGCAAGAAGGCGAAGTTGTCGCCGTTGGCGCAGGAGCCAAAGCCGAAGACGGCTCGGTTACCCCGCTCGACGTGAAAACCGGCGACCGTATCCTGTTCGGCAAATGGTCGGGCACCGAAGTGAAGCTGGATGGTGAAGATCTGATCATCATGCAGGAAAAAGATATTTTGGGCATCATCGCCTAATCCCCCCACCCAAAAAGAAGGAACAAAATCATGGCTGCAAAAGACGTGAAATTTGGCCGCGACGCGCGGGAACGTATTTTGAAGGGTGTTGATACACTCGCTGATGCGGTAAAAGTAACCCTTGGCCCCAAAGGCCGCAATGTTGTTATCGACAAAAGCTTTGGCGCACCGCGCATCACCAAAGACGGTGTGACGGTTGCCAAGGAAATCGAGCTGAAAGACAAGTTCGAAAATATGGGTGCACAGATGATCCGTGAAGTGGCGAGCAAAGCCAATGACGCGGCAGGCGACGGCACCACCACCGCCACCGTGCTGGCACAAGCCATCGTGCGTGAAGGCATGAAATCGGTTGCCGCTGGCATGAACCCGATGGATTTGAAACGCGGCGTTGACCTTGCAGTGACAAAGGTTGTCGAAGATCTGCAAAACCGTTCCAAGCCGGTTTCAGGCAGCGCGGAAATCAGCCAAGTCGGCGTTATTTCGGCCAATGGCGACACCGTTGTCGGCGAAAAAATTGCCGAAGCCATGGACAAAGTTGGCAAAGAAGGCGTCATCACCGTTGAAGAAGCCAAAGGTCTCGAATTTGAACTTGATGTGGTTGAAGGGATGCAGTTTGACCGCGGTTATTTGTCGCCTTATTTCATCACAAACACCGAAAAAATGTCGGTCGAGCTGGACAACCCTTATATCCTGATCCACGAAAAGAAGCTGTCATCGTTGCAACCGATGCTGCCGATTTTGGAAGCGGCGATGCAATCGGGCCGTCCGCTGTTGATCATCGCAGAGGATATTGAAGGCGAAGCTTTGGCCACTTTGGTTGTCAACAAATTGCGCGGCGGTTTGAAAATCGCGGCGGTGAAGGCTCCTGGATTCGGTGATCGCCGGAAAGCGATGCTCGAAGACATCTCGATCCTTACCAAAGGGGAAATGGTCAGCGAAGAGCTGGGCATTACACTCGACAAGGTGACACTCGATATGCTGGGTCAGGCCAAGCGCGTTACCATTGACAAGGACAATACCGTCATCGTCGATGGCGCCGGTGATGCCGATGCGATCAAAGGCCGCGTCGAAGCAATCCGGGCGCAGATCGAAACCACCACGTCGGATTATGACAAGGAAAAGCTTCAGGAACGTCTCGCCAAATTGGCAGGCGGCGTGGCCGTGATCAAGGTTGGCGGCGCTTCCGAAGTCGAAGTGAAAGAGCGCAAGGACCGTGTTGACGATGCATTGCACGCAACCCGTGCAGCTGTCGAAGAAGGCATTGTTCCCGGCGGCGGCACCGCGCTGCTTTACGCCACCAAAGCGCTTTCGGGCCTGAAAGGTGCGAATGATGACCAGACTCGCGGTATCGACATTGTGCGTCAGGCTATTATGGCGCCGGTTCGTCAAATTGCACAGAATGCCGGTTTTGACGGCGCGGTCGTTTCGGGCAATCTGCTGCGCGAAGATGACGAAAGCCAAGGCTTTAACGCATCAACCGACACTTATGAAAACCTGACCGCTGCGGGCGTAATCGACCCAACCAAAGTGGTTCGCACCGCATTGCAGGATGCCGCAAGCGTGGCCGGCCTGTTGATCACCACCGAAGCGGCGATCACCGATGCACCGGAAGATAAAGCCGCAGGCGGTATGCCCGATATGGGCGGCATGGGCGGCGGTATGGGCGGCATGGGTTTCTAAATCCTGCGTTCATCGCTACACAGAAAAATGGGCCGGAAGGGGAAACTCTTCCGGCCTTTTTTGGTTCCACTGGACAAAAGACAGGGGCTGAGCCATTTCGGACTGCCCGGCTTCGACAGGCTCAGCCTGAGCGCAGTGTCTACCTCACCCTTATCCTTCAACCTCGCACTTTACCTTCACGCACCTTGCTCACCCTACCTTCACGCCCCGCGCTCACCCTGAGCCTGCCGAAGGGTGGTATGGTATTGCGGAAAACCGGCCTCGATAAGTTTAGCCTGAATTTGTTTTTGCGATGCACATGGCTTTTTCGTCATTGTGAGCGAAGCAATCGGCAGCCGCCTAGCTAAACCGCGCTGGATTGTTTCGGAGCTATGTCCCTCGCAATGACGATCCAACAAAGTCATTGCCGTCATAGCTGACAAACCCCATATAGCGGTTATGATCACCCGGCTAACCCCTGTTTTCCTTATCTGCCTTGTCATGGCGGGGGTGCATATTTTGAATATGTTAACCGGCGGATCGCTTGCCGCTTTTGGCGTTCACCCGCGCGAGATAAGCAGCATTCCGGCCATCATGCCGCGCCTTGGCTGCACGGCGATGTTGTGCATCTTGTCAATAACCTGATTGTTTTTGCCGTTCTGGCGTCGGTATGCATGGTTTATGGTCTGCGCAATTTTGCCGTGGCGAGCGTGCAGATTATAATCATATCGGGGCAGTGTGTTTGGCTATTCGGACGCAGCGGGGTGCATTTGGGCGCGAGTGGTTGGATATTCGGCCTGTGGGCGATGATCATCGCCATGGCATGGTTTGAACGCAGCATTCGCAATATCGCCATCGCGATTATCATCATCGGCCTGTATGGAACAATGATATTCGGGCTATTGCCCACCGACCGGTTCATATCCTTTGAAGGCCATATATTCGGCGCTTTGGGCGGCGTATTCGCGGCATGGCGGCTGAATAAAAAGTCCGATGTGCGGCAGATAAAACCAGCGGCAAAGCGCGAACCGAAGCTGAAATTCTGGTCCTGAACGATTCGGCGTTCTTGTTATTTGCAGTCCCCATGTTTACGGTGGAAACATGACGCAGGCGAAACAAAATTACCATCATGGCGGTTTACGGCCCGCATTGATTGCGGCAGGACTGGATCTTATCAAAAACCGCGCCGCCGATGATCTTTCGCTGCGAGAGGTTGCCCGCCATGTCGGGGTTAGCGCAACCGCAATATACCGCCATTTCCCGGATAAGCAGGCGCTGCTTTTTGCCCTGTGTGAGGCGGGCGCGGCGGACATGGCGGCGCTGCAACAGGCGGCCGTGGACAAGGCGGGCGGCGGGGAACCGGGTTTTCAGGCGGCGGGGCGGGCCTATATTTATTTCGCGCTCGCCAATCCTGGGCTGTACCGATTGATGATGGCGACCAAAGCGTCGGCGGACCATTATGACGCCAATGCCAGCGCTATGGAGGGGCCAATGCGGATATTGCGCGGCTGCGTTGCCTCCGTCCTTCCCGGCAATGCCAGCCCGTTGCAGCATAAGGTGACCGGGCTGCACGCCTGGTCGATGGTGCATGGCATATCCATGCTGATGCTCGACGGGCTGGTCGCGCCCGATGGTGAGGTGATTGATGCGCTGGTGCAAATGCCTATCGAACGCAGCCTGCGCGGCACCAAATTTCCGCAGGATGAAGGATTATGACATAGCCTGCTTACCGCTTGCGGACAAATTCGGCGCGCAGCACCAAACCTTTTATACCATCAAAGCGGCAATCAATTTCTTGCGCATCGCCGGTAAGGCGGATCGATTTGATCAGCGTGCCGCGCTTTAATGTCTGGCCCGCGCCTTTTACGTCCAGATCCTTGATCAATGTTACCTGATCGCCATCAGCCAACGGATTTCCCACGGCGTCGCGGACTTCTACCTTGTCCGCACTCTCGGCCTTCTCTCTCGCCTGTGCGGCGGTGATCCATTCGCCGCTGTCTTCGTCATACACATAATCATCGTCGCTCATTATCAATACCCCAGATCAAGATTAACAACCGGTTCCAACGGCTCGCCTGCTTTATACCGGGCCAGATTGGCAAGAAAACGATCGGCGCTGCGCTGGAACATCAATGTCTGCGCACGGCCCGACAGGTGCATGGAGATATGCGCATTTGGCGTATCCCAAAGCGGATGCCCGGCGGGCAGCGGTTCGGGTGTCGTAACATCAAGCCAAGCGCCAGCAATCTGCTTGGTGTGCAGCGCGGTAATCAAAGCCTCTTGGTCCACAACACTGCCCCTTGCGATATTGATCAGATTTGCCGTGGACTTCATCGCGGACAGCTCATCCGCGCCAATCATACCGTCCGTTTCCCCTGTTGCGGGCACGGCCAGTATCACCCAGTCAAATTCGCCCAACCGTCCGCGCCATTCACCGGGCGAAAGCGTATCGGGCGCAGGCGTGCGGCGCACTTTGGTCACCGATACGCCGAACGCAGCCAGCCGTTCCTCAATCAGCGTTCCGATGGCGCCATAACCGATCAGCAGCGCTTTCGATTCATAAAGTTCCATCTTGCCGGGGCTATCGAGCAGCCATTCCTGCCGCTGTGCCGCCTCCATCACCTGCCGGTATCCTTTGGCGATATTCAACATCGCCATCACCACATATTCGGCTATGGTGATCGCGTTGATCCCGGTGCCATTGGTGACAATGGTGCCTTGTGCCTGAAGCTGCGCCAGCGGCATACCGTCAACGCCCGCATATATGCTGTTCAGCCATTTCAGCTGTGTCGCAGCGGAAATCACCTCAACCATATCCGCCTTGTCATACATATCGAACCAGCCAATCTCCGCCTGCGGCGCGACGGCAAGCGCTTCTTCCTTGGTCATGAACCAAAGCGGCTCGATCCAGCCCGGCAAATGCGGTTCGATCATCGCACGGATCAGAGAGGCGGCGGCGAATTTGGTTTTTGAAATAGTCATATAGTCATCCCGTCATTGCGAGCGAAGCGAGGCAATCCAGAGCAGTATTGCGCAACACTGGATTGCCGCGTCGCTATCGCTCCTCGCAATGACGCGTGTTTAGACATCCAGCTTCCAATCCCAACCCAGCGGATCGCCGTCCATCACCTCGACACCCTTGGCGATCAGGTCGTCACGGATGCGGTCGGATGTGGCAAAGTCCTTCGCCGCGCGTGCTTCCTTGCGGGCGGCAAGGGCGGTTTCGATTTCGGCCTCGGTGATGGTGGCGGTGGCAGGGCGGATGCGGAGGTCTTCGCGGGTGAGGGTGAGGAGGTTGAGGCCGAGGACGGAGTCCATTTTTGTGATTACTGCAAGCTTTGCCTCTGGGGTCTCATCCTTCAGTGAGAATACCCAATCAACAGAGGTAAGAGCTTCCGGCGTGTTCAGATCGTCAAACAAGACCTCCTCAAACCGCATCGTCCCAACTCTTCGTTCAGTCTGGCCAACTGAATCCGATTTCCCGTCACCCTGAACTTGTTTCAGGGGCCATTCTTCCTCCTCAAACGAAGGGTTGTTTGGCGCGATGGATGCTGAAACAAGTTCAGCATGACGGACTTTGAGGCTCTCAACTCCCATCACAATCCGCTTCAACCTTACAAACGCCGCCTGCAAACCCTCCCAGCTAAACTCAAGCTCGCTCCGGTAATGCGCTTGCAGGCACATCAGGCGGTAGGCGAGGGGGTGGAAGCCGCGATCAACCAAGGTCTGCAACCGTAAAAACTCACCCGATGATTTGCTCATCTTCCCGCGCCGGTCGATCAGGAAATTATTGTGCATCCATATGCCCGCGCCGCTGTCCGCGCAGTCGCCCCCTTTGACATTTTGGCGTGCTTGATTCTGCGCAATTTCGCACGGATGATGCACTTCGCGGTGGTCGATGCCGCCGGTGTGAATGTCAAAAGGATGGCCGAGCAGCGCCGCGCTCATCACGCTGCATTCCAGATGCCAGCCCGGCGCGCCGCGCCCCCACGGGCTGTCCCATTCCATCTGCCGCGTTTCGCCCGCCGGTGTCGTGCGCCAAATGGCGAAGTCAACCGCATTGCGCTTGCCGGGAACCGGATCGATCCGGCTTTCCCCCGCGTCGGTATTGGCGCGGGCAAGCCGCCCATAATCAGGGACGGTCGATGTGTCGAAATACAGCCCGCTTTCCAATTGATAGCAATGCTTTGCCTCTATTGCCTTCGCCCAGTCAATCATCGCATCCACATATTCGGTCGCTTTGGGATGTGCGGGCTTGCGGATGTTGAGCCGGGCCAGATCGGCCTCAAAATCCGCCTGATAATATTGGGCGATGTCCCACGCCGTCTTGCCCTGCGCGGCGGCGGCTTTCTCCATCTTGTCATCGCCCGCATCGGCGTCGCTGGTCAGATGTCCGACATCGGTGATGTTGACCACATGGGTCAGCTTATAGCCCTTGTAGCGCAGCACCCGGCCCAGAGTATCGGCGAACACATAGGCGCGCATATTGCCAATATGCTGATAATTATAGACCGTTGGCCCGCAGGTATAAACCTTGGCCTCGCCTTCATGAATGGGTTTGAAGATTTCCATTTGCCGTGTCAGGCTGTTAAAAAGTTTAAGCTCGCTCATGCTTGCGGCGATGCTGCAACTGGGCGTGAAGGTCAAGCCTTCACCAGCCCTCCCACCGGATTACATCATGGGTCGGCGTGCGCGGGACATCAAAATTGTTAATCGGTGCATCGGCATCGCGGTAGCCGATAGCCATGCCGCAAAAGAAGATATGTTCGTTGTCGATATTCAGCAATTCGCGCATATAAGTGCCATACATTGCCCAGATTTCCTGTGCGCAGCTATCCAGGCCCTCTTCGCGTAGCAGGATCATCACGGTTTGTAGCCACATACCCATGTCGCTCCATTGCGGCGGACCCATATATTTGGGGCAATAGGTAAATAGCTGCACCGGCGCACCGAAACTGTCCCAGTTTTTCATCATCTGTGCAATGCGGCCTGCGCCGTCCTCACGCGCCAGCCCGAGCGCATCGAACATCGCCTTGCCCACGCCGCGGCTTGATCTTCGTAGCGGCCATCAAGGCCCTTGGGATATATGTCATATTCATGGCCTTCGCCCATTGGTGCGGTTTTGGCTTTCTCCTTGATCGCGGCGGTAATCCGCGCCAGTTGTTCGCCGGTTACGATCACTGCATTCCAAGGCTGCGTATTCCCACCCGACGGCGAACGCTGTGCCTTGGTAAGCACACGCTCCAAAACCTCTCGCGCAACGGGCTTGCTTAGAAACTGGCGGATGGAACGGCGCGTTTGGACGGCTTCGGTGACATTCATCAAATCAAATCCCCAATATTTCTCGCGCCGTGCAACACGCGCTGAATTTGCACAACTTTGTTCCTTACTTCAAAAATTATATGATATTTCCCGATAAGGGCAGATCGCTTGTTTTTGCCCCAATGCAGTTTTTCAGAAAAGCTTAAAGGACGTTCGGCAATAACCCTGAAGCGCTGGAGTATTTCCGAAGCAAAGTTGGCCGCACTTGCCGGATTATCCTCAGCTATGTAGGCAGCAATGTCATCAATATCACGCAAAGCCTGTGGCGAAATGACGAATTTCATGCAGCTTTTTTGCGCTCTTTTTCAGCAAGCTTCTTATATTTTTCAATAAGCTTTGACATCACCTCTTCTCCGTCAAGGAAAGGGCCTTTTTCGCCTTTCTTGATTTCCGCACGCAGCCAATTCAGCTTCTCTTCCTGTCGTCGCTGATACTCCTCCCAGTCACGCAGCGCCTCGCGCACAATCTCGCTAGTGGTGGCATATTCGCCGGACTCGACGGCAGCCCTCAATTTAGCGGCCATCTCTTTGGTGACGGTTACGGTGATACGTTCCAATTGCTCATAGTATGAATATATCATACTATGTATGATTTGCAACGGGGCTATTCCTCGTCAAACAATCCGGCGAGCTGCTCGATCATTGTGCCGCCCAACTGTTCAGCGTCCATGATCGTCACCGCGCGGCGGTAATAGCGGGTAACATCATGGCCGATGCCGATGGCGATCAGCTGCACCGGGCTGCGCGTTTCGATCATTTCGATCACCTTGCGCAAATGCTGTTCCAGATAGCCGCCATTGTTTACCGACAAGGTGCTGTCATCGACGGGTGCGCCGTCGCTGATCACCATCAATATCCGTCGGTCCTCGGCGCGGGCGATTAAGCGGTTATGCGCCCAAAGCAGCGCCTCTCCATCGATATTTTCTTTCAACAACCCTTCGCGCATCATCAGGCCCAGATTGCGCCGCGCGTGCCGCCATGGCTCATCGGCCTTTTTATAGATGATATGGCGCAGGTCATTCAGCCGCCCCGGCATCGCTTTCCGTCCGGCATTCAACCAGTCTTCACGCGCCTGTCCGCCCTTCCACGCGCGGGTGGTAAAACCCAATATCTCCGTTTTAACACCGCATCGTTCGAGCGTGCGGGCCATAATATCGGCGCTGATCGCGGCGATGCTGATCGGGCGGCCGCGCATGGAACCGCTATTGTCGATCAACATGGTGACCACCGTGTCTTTGAAATCGGTATCGCGCTCGACCTTATAGGAAAGCGAGCTGCCCGGCGACACCACGATCCGGGCAAGCCGCGCGGCATCGAGCATCCCTTCTTCCTGATCGAAATCCCAGCTGCGGTTTTGCTGTGCCATCAACCGGCGTTGCAGGCGGTTAGCCAGCTTTGTCACCACCGATTGCAGATTTGCCAGTTGCGTATCCAGATAGGATCGCAGCCGGTTCAACTCCTCTTCATCGGCCAGTTCCAGCGCGGTTACGGTTTCGTCATATTTATCGGTCCACACCTTATAATCGGATTGCGGCAAATGATCCCAATTGCGCCGCTGCGGGTTAACCGGCTGCATCCCGTCATCGCCCATATCGCCTTCGGACATATCGCCATCGTCCATCTGGCTGTCGTCATATTCGCCTTCTTGTTCCTCGCCTTCGCCCTCTTGCGGCTCGGCGCGGGCTTCGCTTTGGCCGGCGTCACCTTCGGCCTCATCGGCCTCGTCGGTTTGCTCCTCTTCCTGCTCGCTATCATCATCATCGCCCGCCTTATCCTCATCGCTAGGGTCCATTTCGCCCTCGGTGAGTTTCAGGTGCGCAAGCATGGATTGGGTCAGCGCGGCAAAGGCGTTTTGGTCATCCAGCGCCATGGATAGCGCATCGAGATCGCTGCCCGCATTATCCTCTATCCAATCGCGCAGCATCGCAACACCTTCGGCTGCCGCCGCCGGAATGGCTTGCCCAGTCAGCCGTTCGCGCACGATCAGCGATAAAGCGGTGGAGATCGGCACCTCATCGGCGGCCTGCGCCCTTGTTATCGGGTCGGTGCGCAGCTTCAACTCCAGCGCATGGTTCAAATTAGCGGCAACCCCCTGCATCGCCCGCGATCCCAGCGCCTCCACCCGTGCATTTTCAACCGCATCAAAAGCCGCGCCTGCAATCGCCTCTGCAGGACGCAGCGCGGCATGGCGGGCGACGCTATGATATTTCAGCTTGAGCGCGAAGCTATCGGCAAAGCCTCTTGCCTCGGCCACTTGATCGGCGGGCAGGCTGCGTCCGGGCATGGGCACTTTGAAATTCTTGCCTGCCTGTGATGGCGCATCTGCGGTGAAGGCAAGTTCAACCTCCGGCTCACTCGCCATTGCGCGGGCGGTACCGGTTAAAACAGATTTCAGCGCCTCAAGTGGATTTTTATCGGACATAGATTAGCCCTATTAGAGCGAACCGCCGACCGATCCTAGTCCTCAATTTAACAGGGACTAAACAATGGCGGCTATCACCCGCCCACGGTTACCCGGCCCGGCCGGATATAGCCGCGTTCGGCCATTTCCTTGCTATAATCATGACGGGCATCCTTCAATTCCCGGTTATATTCCTGCCAAGCTTCATGCCGGTCCTGCGCGGTTTTGGCGCGGCGTAAATCCTTGCGCAGCTCATTTTCGGCCTCCAGCACATCGGACCGATAATCATACCAATAATTGTTGCGGACCCCGGCCAGCGGCGCTTTTAATATTGTGGCATGGCTTTGATGGCCGGGATGCGCCTGTAACGGCGTCGATGCTCCAAAGGCAGCGACAAGCCCCAATATCGGCGCGATGGCAATGGTTTTGCGGCCAATGGCATTAAGAATTAAGGTGGATTTTCGGTAGCTGCGCATGGGTCAATTCCTCCATTTCGACTCGCCCCCGAAAGACAAATAAAGCCGGTGAAGCTGTCGGTAGGATGAATGGGCCGGGCCATGCCGGGATAAAGCGCCCTATCGCTGCGGTTGAACGCTTTTTAAGCTATTTCACCTCGGTTTATTGGTCTGATCGCGTTGCCGCACGTCCAGCCCCTCTTTACCTAAGGTGACATCGACAGGAACGCCCTCAATCTCGGTCGATACCGACAGGCCTTTTTCCCGGTTAATGCGGATTTCGGCACCTTCGATCCCAATCGGAAGATCGGGAATATCGGGCAGGTCGAGCGGTTCAACCGGACCTTCGGGGTCAGGCTCCTGCGCTGGTTTCGGCTTGGGCCTTGGCGCGGCGGCGGGGGCCGCACCTGCAACAGCGCGGGCCATGAAATCGGCCCAGATTCGCGCCGGCATTCCGCCGCCATTCACACCCTTTAACGGGGTATTATCATCATTGCCGACCCAAACCCCGACAACCAGATCGCCCGCATAGCCGACGAACAACGCATCGCGGTTATCCTGACTGGTGCCGGTTTTGCCAAAACTGGGGATGCGCAGCCGGGCATTGCGGCCGGTGCCATCCCTGACCGCTGATGATAGCAAATCTTCCATCATCTCCTGCTGCCCGCGGCCCAGACTGCGCTGCGGGTTGGTAACATAATCGAACCAGCCCGGCGCCTCGGGGGCAAAAGCGGTTGGGGTGACCGGGCGGTTATCCGCGGCAATGGCGGCATAGGCGCTGGTCAGTTCGAGCAGGGTCACGCCCGATGTGCCGAGCGCCAAGCTGGGATCATCGCGGGCCAGCGGGCTTTCAATTCCCAGATCGCGCGCCGCACGCAACACCGCCGCGCTACCAACCTTATTATACAGCCGCACCGCCGCGACATTGGACGAACGGGAAAAGGCTTCGCGCAAGGTAATCGCGCCGTGATAGCTATCACCGCTATTTTTGGGCCGGTATAGTCCTGTTTCAATCGGGTTGTCGTCAATCTTGTCATCAGGTGTCATTCCGGCGCGAATGGCGGCGAGATAAACGAACAGCTTAAATGTTGATCCCGGCTGGCGTCTTGCCTGTGTTACCCGGTTAAATGCGGAATCCTTGTAACTGCGCCCGCCGATCATCGCCACAACCTCTCCATTGGTGCGCATCGCGACTAACGCGACCTGTGCCTTGCCCAGATTTGCCCGGCCAATGGCGCGGCGGGCAGCCTCTTGCAGCTTGCTGTCCAATGTGGTGGCAATGGTTTGTTTGGCATAGCTTTGTTCGGTGACGTCGCGGGCCTGCGGCATGGCCCAATCGGCAAAATAAGTGCCGCTGGGCAAATCATTTTTTAACCGCACATCGGTGCGCGGCATCCGCACGGCGGCCGCCTCGGCCTTGGTCAGATAACCGGCAGCAACCATCGCGTTCAGCACCATCTTTGCCCGTTTCGCGGCATTTTTCGGATGGCGCGTCGGGGCCAGACGGGACGGGGATTGCACCACTCCTGCCAGCATCGCCGCCTGCGCCAGCGTCAGATTTTCGGGCTTGCGGTAGAAATAATACATGGACGCAGCGCGAAGGCCGTAAATATTCTCGCCAAAATAGGCGTTGGACAGATAGCGTTCCAAAATCTCGTCCTTGGACAATCGCGCCTCCAACCAGAATGCGATTAACATCTCCCGCGCCTTTCGCGTCATGCTGCGCTCAGGCGTCAAAAAAGTGAATTTGGCCAGTTGCTGTGTTATCGTGCTGCCGCCTTGGGTTCCGCCGCCGGTGGCATTATTCCAAGCGGCCCTTGCCAGCCCGCGCGGTCCACGCCCCAATGCGAATAAAAACGCCGGTCTTCGATCGCCATAAACGCCTGCGCAACATGGGGCGGCAGCGTGTCCATATCCACCGGCATATCGACAATCGCTCCGTTGCGCGCAATCGGCACGCCGTCATTGGTGGTCAGCGTCAATTGCGGCGGTACGATCGGTTGCAGGCTTTTTGACAAAGGCGCGGTCAGTGCAAGCCATAGGATCAGAAGCGTGAAGAGCAGAAAAATTCCCGCAATCGCGCGTCGGATCCAATACCATTTGCGCGGCGGTGAAGGCGGCGGAGAGATGTCTGTGCCAATCGGCTCCCCTTGCGGATAGGCGGGCGCGGCGGTGCCATTGCGGTAATGCGCAAATTCGTCCGCATTCCAGCCAAGCTGTTCGTGTAATGACGGCTCCCGCCTGCGCCAAAGTGCCCACCATGGGCGGCGTTTATAGGCGGAGGCAGGGGGCGGCATATCGTGCATATTGAACTGTATTGGCGATATAAGACGGATGCTGTCAATGTGCCAATGAAATTTGCAGTCAGTATGCAGGAAATTTAACCACGCGATTAAATCTCGCTTGATTTACCGGCCCAAGCTGCGCAACGTGGCGGTTCGCAGAAGAAGAGGGTGAGCATATCATGGAATTTGCCAATTTGGGATATAGCGAGGAGCAGATTGAACTGCTCGATGTTGCGGCCAATTATTGCCGCGACAAATCGCCGATTGATAAAGTTCGCGCCTTGATGGACAGCGAAAGCGGTTTTGATGCGGCGCTTTGGGCGGATATGGCTGCTTTAGGCTGGACCGCGATTGCGATACCTACTGAATTTGGCGGCGTCGGCCTGTCGCTGGCGGAGGTGGTACCGGTGGCGGAGCAAATGGGCCGCCGGATGCTGGCATCGCCCTTCACCGCTTCTGCTGTTACCGCGCAGGCGCTGATGGCCGCCGGAACGGATGCGCAAAAGGCGCATTGGCTGCCCAAATTGGCCGAAGGTATGGCGGCGAGCGTGGCGCTGTATGAAGCCCATGGGGACTGGGATTTGACCCATATTACGGCCAGCGCAGCGGTGAATGGAGGCAGCATTACTGTGTCGGGAACCAAGCAATTTGTGCAATGGGCCGAAGCCGCCGAGATTATTATCATCAGCGTTTCTCTGGACGGAAAGCCGACTTTGGCCCTGCTGACTGGTGATGATATTCCGGCGGGCGCCCTGCGCCGCGAATCGATTGTTGATGAAACGCGTCGCAGCTGCGCGTTGACGCTAGATGGGATCACATTGCCGCTATCGGCCTTATTGGATCGTGAAAAGGCCGAAGCCGCGCTGGCTCATATTGATTTGACCGCCGCTCTGCTACAAGCCGCCGAAATGTGCGGCGGCACGCAAAGCGTAATTGATTACACCACCGACTATCTGAAAACCCGGACGCAATTTGGCAAGGTGATTGGTAGTTATCAGGCTTTGAAACATCCGATCGTGAACGCTTATGTCGATTATGAGAAGGCCCGTTCCTTGCTTTACAGCGCCGCGCATAACTATGGGGATCAAGGGGAGGGCGAAATCGCGGTGCGTATGGCAAAGGCAGCCGCCGACCGCATTTACAGCCACGCCGCCGACCGCGCGGTGCAATTTCACGGCGGTTTTGGCTTCACCCATGATTGCGACGCCGGCCTACACCGCAGAGCCGCAATCTTCGCCGCCTCCCAATATGGCGACGCCGCCTGGCACCGCGCAAAGCTCGCGGATTTGTTGTTGGCATAAATATGGCATTTGCTGATGACTATCCCGCTACAGGCGGTTTCACAAAAATGGCAAAAAGGATTCTGACTGTTGCAGTTTTGCTCATTCTAACCGCCAGCGCATATCTTATGTGGGCGACATCTGTGCCGGGCCAGTCTTATACTGGGCCACTCCCGCCACAAACCGCGAGTCAGGCTTTGTTATCCGATAATCTTCGTCGCCATGTTACCGCAATTGCTAGCGTTCCGCACAATATTTATTTTCGGACAAATCTCGAGAATTCCGGCAATTATATCGAACAATATCTCACGGACCTTGGTTACAAGGTGCACCTTCAGAAGTTTGATGCAAAAAGCCATCAGTTTCGTAATATTGAGGTTATAGTAGGCAATGACAGTCGGAATTCTGAGACCCTGATTATTGGTGCCCATTATGACAGCTTTGGGAAGGCTCCTGGCGCCAACGACAATGGCAGTGGTGTGGCAGCATTACTTGAACTGGCAAGGCTTTTCAAAGAAAATACAATGGTAAATGGACCCAAAATCCGATTGGTCTTTTTTGTGAACGAGGAGCCGCCTCATTTCAAATCATCCAATATGGGCAGTCTGGTTTATGCCAAAGCGATAAAAAATTCCGGCGAAAATATTTCCGGAATGTTTTCTTTAGAAACAATGGGCTACTATAGCGATGCTCCAAATAGTCAAAGCTATCCTTGGCCGCTCAATCTGCGCTACTCATCGGTTGGCAATTTTATAGCCTTTGTAGGACAAACATCTTCCCGTTCATTTGTTAGATCGACGGTAGAGTCATTTCGTTATCATACTCGTTTTCCAAGCATTGGTGGCACTGCACCGGCGATAGCGACAGGCATAGACTGGTCTGATCACTGGGCGTTTGAGCAGGTTGGCATACCGGCGTTAATGATTACAGATACCGCTATTTTTCGTTACCCGCATTACCATAAAATATCCGACACACCGGACAAAATTGACTATGCAAAGCTTGCCCGTGTCATTGAAGGATTGGAGGCTGTCGTCCGTCATTGGGGTAAAGAGCGGGGCTGACTAGAAGTTCATCCAGAACAATTTCTGATGAACATATATTTTATCGCAGTTTGGCGCACCTTGGAGGAGAAAGTTCGAAACTTCTCTTCAAGGTGTTAGCGGAGTGGAACCACGCTCTTAGCCATACGTCAATCGCTATCGATACCCCATCGGCCAATGGCAATGCGCCTCACGCCAAGGTTAAATCGCCTAAATCTCAACCTTTAGAATCCCTGTCTGATAACGTCATCGGCGTCGATCTTTCAGTGCGGCGTCCGCCGCGCCCTACAGATCGCGCACCGAAGAAGCGTCATTCCGATGATGACGGAATGGAGGTCGGTCATGGCTGATCGCCGTCCACCTCCCTTCTCGTTGCGATTGACGTTCGAGGAACGCGCAAAGATTGAAAGCGATGCCGCCGGAATGTCACTCGGCGGATATATCCGCTCGCGTCTGCTTGATCCCGATTGGATCGCGCCGCGTCGTCGGGGCAAGTTTCCGGTCAAGGATCATCGTGCGCTTGCGCAGCTCTTGGCGATGCTCGGTCAATCGCGATTGGCGAACAATGTGAACCAACTCGCGAAGGCCGCAAACACGGGCAGCCTTCCTGTCACACCAGAGACAGAGGAAGCGCTGCTCACCGCAGTTCATGATGTCACACGAATGCGGCAACTTTTGATCGAGGCTCTCGATCTGGATGCGCGGCTATGATCTTTGGACTTGTAACGGTTTTGTGCCGGTCGAATGAGCACATTACGCTACCTTTGCCTCGAACGCCAGCGGGCTGATATGGGCCTAGGTAGGAATGGCGGTC
>JAAURJ010000027.1 GCA_012032285.1 Sphingomonadales bacterium | reverse complement strand
CTTGTGATGCTTAGGCAGTCTCAGCTTATCAAAATCATTGTTATTGTTCAAAATTACCCGCCGTTATTTCGGTTTGGAGCCGACACGCGGTTCGGTTCCATTGAGCAGCCTTTCGATATTCTCACGGTGTTTCCAAAAAACAATTAAGGAACAGGCAATGAGCAAGGGTACCAATTCACCGCGTTCGAAGTAAAAAGCCGCAACCGGCGCACAAATGGCGGCAATTAGCCCGGACAGCGAAGAAACCCGGAACAATAGCAAAGCCCCTAACCATGCGACGGCATAGACCACGCCGCCCTGCCAAAAAAGGCCGAACATGATACCAGCATAGGTTGCAACCCCCTTGCCACCTTCGAAACGGAGCCAGACAGGGTAAAGATGACCGAAAAAGGCCCCTGCCGCCGCTATAGCTTCACAGCCTGGAAAAAAATAGGCTGCAAGCCATACAGCAACCAATCCTTTGACCAAATCCAATAGCAAGGTAAGCGCAGCCAGCCATTTCTTGCCCGTGCGCAGGACATTGGTCGCACCTATATTTCCGGAGCCTATGGTGCGTAAATCTCCACCGCCTGCGGCTTTCGTCAATATCAAGCCAAAGGGTATGGACCCCAAGCCATAGCCGAGCAGCAAGGAAAAAATGATAGGAGTGATTAAATCCAAGCTGCCGAATCCTCTTCTTTCGCTAAGCAGTTATAGAAATTTTCCTATAGTCTCAAGCAACTGTGGACACAGATAGTGACCAGTTCGCAAAATTGGCGGCAGGCCGGTTCTAAGGCTCGTTAAATGGTGTTGGCCATTGCCATTATCGGCTGACAGCGATACGCGCATAATCATGTTCACAGCACAAAGTTTAGCAAAAACAGCTGACACAAACGCGCCGATCCTGATTTTCGATTCCGGCATAGGCGGGCTTTCTGTCATGCAAGAGGTAAAACGGGCATTACCCTATGCGCCAATTGTCTACGCCGCCGATCATGCCGGCCTGCCCTATGGTGAAAAGAGCGAAGCCGAAATCGCCGCCCGCGTACCCGCATTACTCGGCCGGCTTGTCGAGCGTTATTCCCCCCGGCTGGTTGCCATAGCCTGCAATACTGCCTGTACTATCGCGTTGTCCCATGTTCGTGCGGCGCTGAATCTACAGGTGGTAGGCACGGTTCCAGCGATAAAACCCGCTACGCTTATCACAAAAACCGGCGTTATCGGCCTTTTAGGGACACAGGCGACGATAAGACAGCCTTATGTAGACCAGCTGGAAAGCGAATTTGCATCGGGCATGACCTTGCTGCGCCATGGTGCAGGTGAATTGGTCCATGCAGCGGAAGCAAAAATGCGCGGGGTATCTGTTGATGCTGCAATCTATCAGAACGCTATTGACGGGCTTCGCACCCAAAAAGGCGGTGCCAAAATGGATGTTGTTATCTTGGGATGCACTCATTTTCCGCTTTTAACCGCGGAACTCAACAAAGCAGCGCCCACAATTGAATTTGTCGACGGAGCAAAAGGCATAGCACGGCGAATAGCTTATCTTTCTGAGGGGCAAGAGTGGCCAGATATTGAGCCAGCTTTTCATTTTGTAACAACAACCAATCCTGAAACCATTGCTGATTATCTTCCGCGATTGGCAAAATATGGTTTTAGCCGGATTGATGGGCTTTAATCGATAATAGTTTCGATAACAGAAACTTTGATCGCCTTTATCAATCAGAATACCCAAAAATCTTCATTGGCGTGTAGAAAAATTTCCTGTCAAATTGATATAAATCAACGAATATACACTCTATCGGTGAGATAGGGCTATGAACAATACGTTCAGGACGCGAAGTGAAAATTGGGGTGCGTGATTTGCAAGTCGTTAGCACTGGATTTTTCGGAAATCCTCCCCTAAAGCGCCTCGAATGGCAAAAACAGAATGCGTGGCAACAGGAATTTTTCAGCAATGAATTATGATCAGGTTTTTGACAAGGCGATAGACCGCCTGCACGCAGAAGGGCGTTACCGTGTGTTCATTGACATATTGCGCAACAAGGGTAAATTCCCCAATGCGCGTTGTTTTGCAGGACATAACGGTCCGAAACCGATAACCGTTTGGTGCTCCAACGACTATCTTTGCATGGGCCAACATCCCAAAGTGATTGCGGCGATGGAGGAGGCACTGCACGATGTCGGTGCCGGATCGGGCGGCACGCGAAATATTGGCGGCAACACCCATTATCATATCGAATTGGAGGCCGAACTGGCCGACCTGCATGGCAAGTCAGGGGCTTTGCTGTTTACCTCCGGCTATGTATCGAACGAAGCAACATTGTCGACGCTGGCCAAAATCCTTCCCGGCTGCATCATTTATTCCGATGAACTCAACCATGCCAGCATGATCGCTGGTATCCGCAATTCAGGGTGTGAAAAGCGAGTTTGGCGGCACAATGATCTTGCGCATCTTGAAGAATTACTGGCAGCTGATGACAGCGATGCACCCAAATTAATTGCTTTTGAAAGTGTCTATTCGATGGACGGCGATGTCGCACCGATTGCCGCTATTTGCGATCTGGCCGATAAATATAATGCGCTGACCTATTGCGATGAAGTTCATGCAGTCGGTATGTATGGTCCGCGCGGTGGCGGTATTACAGAGCGTGATGCGGTGGCGAACCGGGTAACGATTATCGAAGGCACTTTGGGCAAGGCATTTGGCGTTATGGGCGGCTATATAACCGCCGAGCAGAAAATCGTCGATGTGATCCGCAGCTATGCGCCGGGTTTTATTTTCACCACCAGCCTGTCACCAGTATTGGTCGCGGGCGTGCTCGCCGCAGTGCGACATTTGAAAGCATCGTCTGAGGAGCGCGATGCGCAGCAAGCCAATGCCGCGATGCTGAAAAGTCTCTTTTCCGATGCGGGCCTGCCGGTGATGATGACCGGCACACATATCGTGCCTTTAATGGTCGGCGATCCGGTCAAGGCAAAGAAAATCAGCGATACATTGCTCGCTGAATATGGCGTTTATGTGCAGCCGATCAATTATCCTACTGTCCCGCGCGGCACAGAACGCCTACGTTTTACACCAGGTCCCCAACATGATGCAGTCATGATGCGCGATCTTACCATGGCTTTGGTCGAAATTTGGGACCGGATGGAATTACAGCTGCAAAAAGCTGCCTGACACCCCTTACCCCACTTAGGCGACTTTCCGTCCAAAGCTAGCGGCTACACCGATATGATTGGTTGGTACCGGCGGAGGAACCGGCTTCGGCTCTTCTTTAATCTTCGGATTTTCCTGTTCGGGTTCAGAATATAGAATATCAAGACGCGGATTATCGCGGAAACCCGATGATGGCGCTGTTGCTTCATGATATACGGGGACTTTCGCTTTGCCATCATTGCTGTCTTCAACGCCGAAACCATCTTTAACTTCGGTCCAGCCTTTTGCTTTTAAATCATTAATGTAAATATCATTGTAGATGAAGGGCCAAACCAAAGCCGCAAATCCCAATGTCAGCAATGCGGAAAAGAACATGAATGCCGCATTTTTCGCGTCCCCGCGAAGCAAGGCCGGAAAAATTCCGAAAAAGAAAGTGGTCCAAGAAAAGCCCGTCGGAACCATTTTTCTGGGGCCATTTGGCGATTTTTGCAATATAATCATAAAATAGCTCAATGAATAATATCAGAGCAAAATAAGCTAATATCCTAAATAAATTGCAAATTTTTTAGGGGAAAATGCGGGGGCCAGAATATTGGCCCCCGTATGGTTTTTCAGGGTAAAACGACCTTGTCGATCACATGAATGACGCCATTGGATGCGCCAACATCGGTCATAATAATCTTGGACTTATTACCATTATTATCAATCAGCGTCAGGGCACCATGGCTATCAGTCCGGATATTCAGCTTTTCGCCTTGCACGGTTTCAACGAAAACCGATCCATTATTGGCTTTTAGCAAACTCATAACATTTTTAGCATCAAATTTGCCGGCAAGAACATGATAGGTTAAAATGCTGGTCAGCTGGTCCTTGTTTTCCGGTTTAACCAATTCGCCAACAGTCCCTGCTGGCAGCTTTGCAAAGGCATCATCCGTTGGCGCAAAAACAGTGAACGGTCCTTTTCCGGACAAGGTTTCGACCAGCCCGGCTGCTTTTACCGCAGCAACCAATGTTTCAAAATTTTCATTGCTTGCCGCGACACCGATAATATTGGCAGGTGCCATTTTGGCCGCTTTTTCGCTATGATGCCCGGCATGAGCCAAAGTTACGCCGCCCATTGCGGCAAAAGCGGCTGATCCAGCCAAAGCTGTCTTTATAATTTTTCCTAATTGCATCTATCATCCTTTCGGGTTCGGGGGAATGTTCAGAAAATGAACATCCCCAGATACGAGCGGAATGTGGATCGGGATGCATCAACGACAAAAATAATGGGAATATATCTATCGAACTGTATTATTTGAAATTATTTTAGCAAATAGATTCGGATCAATATTGCCGCCAGAAAGAGTTACCAGCGCGGAACCTTCTATAGCTATTTTACCAGAAACAACCGCCGCCAGCGCCGCCGCGCCGCCCGGTTCGACAACGAGGCGCAGTTTTTCAAAGACCAAACGCATTGCTGCGCTTATGTCCGCCGGTGTAACTGCTGCGCTGCTATATATTCTGCTTTTCAAAATGGTGAAATTTATAGGGAAGGTGCGCGGTGTTTGCAGCGCATCACAGGGTGTTTGATAGGATTGATCGGCAACTGGCACGATCAATCCTGCCTCTATTGACCGGATAACATCGTCCCAACCCTCTGGTTCAGCGATTGAGAGTTTGGCATCTGGACAGGCCAGCGCAAGTCCCGCCGCTAATCCGCCGCCTCCGCAGCAAGCGACGATATGCTGCGGCCCATCATCAATCCCCGCAGCCTTCATTTGCGCAGCCGCCTCAATGCCCAGCGTACCCTGCCCCTCAATCACCCATGGGTCGGCAAAGGGATGGACCAAAATTGCTCCTGTGCGTGCAGTGATTTCCGCCGCAATGGCATCACGATCTTGTCCGGGACGCTGATACAAAACCACTTCGGCGCCCAAGGCCCTGGTCGCCGCGATTTTGGCCGCTGGCGCATTTTCAGGCATCACTATGGTCGCGCCAATAGCTAGTCTTCGAGCTGCCCAAGCGACACCCTGTGCATGATTGCCGCTGGACACTGCTACAACACCCTGTTTGCGCTCCAATGGCGTCATATCGGTTAGACGGTGCCAAGCCCCACGTATCTTGAAGGCCCCAACAGGTTGCAGCATTTCGGCCTTACACCAAAGCGTTACCCCATCCACCTCCAACGGCAGAAGCGGCGTGGGCGGCAAGATTTCAGCGATTTTTGCGGCAGCCCGCAAAACCCCCTCTCTATCTGGGGTGCGGGCGGCTTTGCTATTGGGGGAAAGCGGGTCTTGTGCTGTCATATCAGCATTCTATATCAAAGCAGACGAATCTTGCAAAAACAAAGGAAGCGGCAATGAGCAAAATTTTGGTAATCGGAGCAGGCGGGGTCAGCTCAGTCGCGGTCCACAAAATGGCCATGAACAAGACTATCTTCGGTGACATTCACCTCGCTAGCCGGACAAAGCGCAAATGCGATGCTATTGCCACTTCTGTGAAAGAGCGAACCGGCACCGAAGTCGCCACCTATGAAATTGACGCCGAAGAAGTGCCCGCGCTGACCAAATTAATCGAACAAATCCGTCCCGCACTCGTCGTCAACCTTGCCCTTCCCTATCAAGATCTTCCGATCATGGACGCCTGTCTCGCCGCCGGGGTCAGCTATCTCGACACAGCCAATTATGAACCCAAGGATGAGGCAAAGTTCGAATATCACTGGCAGTGGGCCTATCATGACCGGTTCAAACAAGCCGGGTTAATGGCGCTTTTGGGGTCAGGTTTTGACCCGGGCGTTACCAGCGTTTTCACCATGTGGCTCAAGAAACATAAGCTCAAGACCATCCGCCAGCTTGATATTCTCGATTGCAATGGCGGCGATCATGGGCAGGCCTTTGCCACTAATTTCAACCCCGAAATCAATATCCGCGAAGTAACAGCCCCGGCGCGCCATTGGGAAAATGGTCAGTTTATTGAAACCCCGGCGATGGCGCATAAGGTCGAATTCGACTTTGAAGCAGTTGGCCCCAAAAATATGTATATGATGTATCATGAGGAGCTGGAAAGCCTCGCCAAATTCATCCCCGAGCTTGAGCGTGCGCGTTTCTGGATGACCTTTGGCGATGAGTATATCAAACATCTCACTGTGCTGCAAAATGTCGGTATGACCTCTATCGCGCCGGTACGCTATCAGGGGCAGGAAATCATTCCGTTGCAATTCCTTGCCGCCGTTTTGCCCAAACCAGAAACGCTGGGTGAAACCACAAAGGGCAATACCAATATCGGCGTGATCGCAACCGGCGAAGCTTTGGACGGTTCGGGTGAAAAGACATATTATATCAAAAATATCTGTAGCCATGAGGCCGCCTATGAAGAAACCGGCAATCAAGCGGTCAGCTATACAACCGGCGTCCCCGCAATGATCGGTTCGGCCATGATGGTTACCGGCAAATGGAGCGGCGACGGCGTGTTCAACATGGAAGAAATGGATCCCGATCCCTTCATGGAAATGCTCAACAGCGACGGTCTTCCTTGGACCGTTGAAGAACTAGACGGGCCGGTCGGGTTTTGAAGAAATTTGCAACAATCCTGCCTCTTATGGCCTTTACCGCTTGCGCAACTGTATCAAAAACACAAATAATACCGGCCCAATATCAGGGTAGCTGGAGCATGGATAAAGCTTACTGCAACTATGAAGGCGATACGCTGGATAACGAGCTTTTTATTAGTGAAGACAGTGTCGGGTTCCACGCAGAGGATTATCAGGTCAATATGGTGACTGTTACTAAAAGCCATCTGAAGCTGAGTTATTACCCTAAGCAAGATGTTTATCGCATAGCCCCAAAAAAGCTGGTTCTCTCAAAAGATGGCTTAAAACTTAATGATCTATGGCATCGCTGCCCAGAGCTGCCACAAAATGAATAATGCTCTGCTTGCATTGCGAAACTCTGCGTCTCTACGCAAAACAAACGGAATGGGATTCTTAAATGGAAACAAAAGCTGGCGATCCTGGGGCCTTTGCCCATTTTGACCTTTCCCGCGTAGACAGCCCGGCTTTCGTCGTGGATGCGGCGAAGCTGCGTGCCAATTGTCAGATTCTAGCCGATATACGCGATGCGGCGGAGATCAAAGTGCTGGCCGCGATGAAAGCTTTTTCCATGTGGTCCACCGCGCCCATTATCGGCGAATATCTTGACGGGGTTTGCACATCGGGGCTTTGGGAGGCGCGGCTGGCATCGGAATTTTATGATGGTGAAATTGCGACCTATTCGGCGGCATATAAACCCGATGAGCTGGACGAAATCTGCCGCTTGTCGGATCATGTCATCTTCAACACACCCATGCAAATGCGGCGGGCTGCGCTGATATTGGAACAGGCCCGCGCCGCTGGTCAGACATTTGATATTGGCCTGCGCATCAATCCGCAGCATCCCACGGGCGAGACCCCAAAATATGACCCCTCCAGCCCCGGTTCCCGATTAGGTTTTCCGGTCGATCAACTGACCGAGGAACATATGGAGGGCGTGAATGGCATCCATTTCCATAATTTGTGCGAACAGGATCTGGAACCCCTGCAGGCCACATGGGACCGGGTTTTCGATTTTATCGAACCTTATTTTGACCAGCTTGATTGGATCAATCTGGGCGGCGGGCATCATATCACCCGCGCGGATTATCAGCGGGAGGAACTGATCGAATTCCTACGCGATGTGAAAGAGGATAGCGGCTGCGAGATTTATCTGGAACCGGGAGAAGCGGTTGCGCTCGATGCCGGGATATTGGTTGGTACGATCCTTGACACGTTCCGCAATGATATCCCGGTTGCCATAACCGATATTTCCGCCACCTGCCATATGCCCGATGTGATCGAGGCCCCTTACCGCCCCGCTATGCTGCACGAATCTGCTAAGGGCGAAGCGGTTCGCTTGGGCGGGCCTTCCTGTCTGGCGGGCGATGTCATCGGCGATTATCATATGCCCGGCAATGGCGAAGCCGGTACGCGGTTCGCTTTTTTGGACCAAGCGCATTATTCAATGGTCAAAACAAACACGTTCAATGGCGTTCCCCTCCCCTCTATCTGGCTATGGGATAGCGATACCGACGATCTTCAATGCGTTAAACGCTTCGACTGGACCGAATTCAGAAATCGGTTGAGCTAAAAAACCTAAAAAATTCGATTTTTTGCCCCCATTCACTTTACATTAAATCCACATCTGCATATACGCACTTCTCCGCTGCCCCAGGGGGACTTCCAATAACCGCAAGGCAGCGTGTTTTCGCAATTTTTAAGTTTAACAAACTATTGGGGGTCCCTTGAGTTGTACGAATTTCCTGACGCTCTCGCCGTAGTCCGCGCTTTAAGCCCGGATGATCCGATCACGCTACTACGCCCGCACGCCGCACAGCGCGCTGCCCGCTTCTTTACCGAGAAGTTTCCGGGCAAGTCGCTCTATGCCGTAAAGGCCAATCCTTCGCCGCAATTGCTGCAATTGCTCTGGGATTCCGGCATAACCCATTTTGACGTTGCGTCACTGGGTGAAGTGCGGCTGGTGCATAAGTTCCTGCCTGATGCGAGTTTGTGTTTCATGCACCCTGTGAAATCGGAACGGGCTATAGCGCAGGCCTATCACAATCACGGCGTGCGCGTCTTTTCGCTCGACAGCCATGATGAGCTGGACAAGATTGTCCGGGCGACATCGAAGGACGGCGTCACCGCAACCGATTTGGAGCTGTGCGTGCGTATCCGTGTATCTTCGGATCATGCGAAGCTAAGCCTAGCGGCGAAATTCGGAGCTGATCCTGCCGATGTTGCCAGCCTGCTGGCCGCAACACGGCAAGTTGCCGACTGCCTTGGCATATGTTTCCACGTCGGTAGCCAAGCGATGAGCCCGCAAGCCTATAGCGATGCGATGGACCTTGTCCGTGCGGCCATTGTCGAAGCATCAGTGGTTGTCGATATCATTGATGTCGGCGGCGGTTTCCCTTCGGTCTATCCCGGCATGGAACCGCCTGTGCTGGAAAGCTATTTCGATGTAATCGAACGCTGCTTTGAAGACTTGCCGATCAGCTATTCGGCGGAGCTTTGGTGTGAGCCGGGCCGCGCCTTGTGCGCCGAATATGCCTCTTTGCTAGTCAAAGTAGAAAAGCGCCGCGGCAAGGAGCTATATGTCAATGACGGTGCCTATGGTGCTCTGTTCGATGCCGCGCATATTGGCTGGCGCTTTCCGGTGATAGCGCTCAACCCTGAAACCAATATCAATGTGCGTATGACAGAGTTCAGCTTTTATGGTCCGACTTGTGACGATATGGACTTCATGCCCGGCCCCTTCATCCTGCCCGATGATATGGGCGCGGGCGATTATATCGAAATCGGTATGCTTGGAGCCTATGGCTGCGCGATGCGGACGGAATTTAACGGTTTTGGCGATGTCGATACCGTGACCGTTGGCGATGAGCCTATGGCTTCGCTGTATACGCAGATTGCAGCAAATGACATTGGTGAGAAGCAAAACTCGGCCAATATGTCAAAGCAATAGGCGTTGAACCGCAAAGCTAAGTTTACAAAGTTTACACCAAGGAAGCCTTTTTTAGCGCCATTTTTGAACGGATTTGTAGGATATATCCAACATTGGCAAAAAGGCTTAAGCGCTATTTAAGTTGCAATTGACAATTTATTTCACTTGACGCATCCTCCTCCTGTTTTCGAACAGGAGGAAAATATGTCATTACAAATATTGGCACCGGCTGCGATTTTGGCTTTATGGTCTTTAATCATGTTGGCTTGGCTAGCCGTAACCCGTTTGCCGGGAATGCAAAAAGCGGGCGTAACGCTTTCCAATGCAGCACCTGGAGGACGCGGCGTCGATTTGGAACCAGTGTTACCGCAAAGAACCAACTGGATATCCCACAATTATACGCATTTGATGGAACAACCGACGATTTTCTATGCGGTTGTCATTATCCTTGCGCTAACGGGCCATGGCACCGGGTTAAACCTTCAAATGGCGTGGGCTTATGTGGTGTTGCGCATCATGCACAGCCTATGGCAGGCATTGGTCAATAATACGCCGATACGTTTTTTCATTTTTCTCTTATCGACAGTGTGTCTATTGATCATGGCAGTCAATGCCGTTTGGGCCACATTGACTTTATAGGGAGGGGAATATGCAAAGTGCAATATTGGGGCCGCTCGTTGCGCTGGCGGCGTGGACGATGATCCTATGGCTGTGGATGTATGCAACGCGCCTTCCGGCGATGAAGCGTGCGGGCATTGATGGCACGAAAATGGTTGGAACCACCGGTAAGGCCCTGCGCGATGATCTGGTGGCAAAGGGTGAAGAAAAGGCAAGCTGGGTTGCCGATAATTATAATCACCTGCACGAGGCGCCAACGATATTTTATGCCATATGCCTGACGCTGGCCTTTATTGGGCAAGGTGACGGGATCAATGCCACTATCGCTTGGATTTATGTGATCCTGCGTGTCATCCACAGCCTGATGCAGATTTTCGGCAATATTATATTATTGCGATTTGCGGCCTTCTCGCTTTCGTCTCTTGCTTTAATTGCGCTGGTGCTGCACGCGGCCATGGCGGTTTTTTAAGCGGGCTTAAGAACGGGCAAATTCGCCGACCATTTCGACATGAGATGACCAACGAAATTGTCCGACCGGCCATATGCGGAGCAGTTCATAACCACCATCAACAAGGCGCCTTGCGTCCCGGGCGAAGCTGGCGGGGTTACAGCTGACATAAGCGATTTTGCCAACATTGGATACCGCCAGATGGGCCGATTGTTCCTTTGCCCCTGCCCTTGGCGGGTCCAAGATGACTGCGTCAAATTTGTTAAGCTCCTCCGCAGATAACGGCCTGCGGAACAAATCACGATGTTCGGTAAAAATTTGTCTTTGCGCATGCGCGGCAGCCTGTTTGAGGCCGGTAATGGGTTCCAAGTCCGCTTCGGCCGCATAAATTTTGCGTGAACCATCCAATGAAAGCGCAAATGTACCAAGGCCCGCAAACAGGTCTGCAACCATTTTGCTATCGCCGATGATGGATTGCACCGCGTTGATCAAAGCTTTTTCGCCATCGGCTGTTGCTTGCAAAAACCATAGGGCGGATAGGCCACAGGCACGCCGCCCAATGTCATGGTCACTGGTTCGGGTTCATAAAATGCCGTCGGCCCATAGCCTTCGTCAAGCGACAAACGCGCCAGACCATGTTGAACCGCAAATTCCGATAAGGCCTCATGATTATGCAAATCCTCCGCCGTCCAATTTTCAATCAGCATATCGATGCCTTGATCCACGCACGCCATTTTAACCTGCACCTGACGCTGCTTATCCACTCGCGACGACAGGAATTTCCGCAAAGGTTCCAACAGGTTGAAAATATTTGACAGCATGACGTCACATTCGCCAATATTGACAATCCGGTGGCTTTTCTCTGTGCTGAAACCCAGATGAAATTGTTTTCCTGCCCAGGCCGATCGCACCGCGACACGGCGCCTGCTACCAACAGGTGACAAATGGACGGGCATGATCTGACGCGGGACGATATGCTGAGTCGCAAGGGCATGGGCGACCCGGTCAGAAACAAAGGCCGCAAGACTTTCATCATCAATATGCTGCAATTGACAGCCGCCACATTGCAGGAAATGGCGGCAAGGCGGTTCCTGATGATGCGGGCCGTGGATCAAGCCACCTGATGGATCAAGCCGGTCACCGGGGGCGGCGTGGGCGATATAGCGTCCATCTGCGGTCACGCCGTCGCCGCGCGCCGCCACCCTTAATATCAAATCTGTATCAGTCATACCGCCCAATGCACCTTGCACAGGCCGCAATCAACCGCCATCCGATACAGGGGCGCTATTTGCGGTGGGTGTGGGTGTTGAGGTGGGTGCGGGCGCGGCGGTGGAGGCAGCCGCCTCTTGACCAACCGTTGGCTTCACCCGCGCAGGCAGCCTGTACCGGTCATCGGCGATTGATACTTCAATTTCATCGGCGCTGATCGGTGTAATTTTAACAAGATCAGCCCCTTCAGCGGCGGCAAGCCCTTTACCATCGGTTAGAATCCTGAACCGCCTAAAGCCGCCATCGGGGTGGCGGATGACCGCAATCTGGCCATTTGGCCCGGCAATACGTTCGCTTTCGCAGTTGCGCGAAAATTCAGCCGCCCCTGCTAAAGCGCATTCAATCTTGCCATTATCGGCGGCTTGTTGTGCGGCTTGTTCCTCCGCATTTTCCAATGCCTTATCATCGCCCTTATTACAGGCCGATAGCCATAAAATGGCCGCTAAAGCTGCGCCCCATTTATATGTCGGCATAGATATGGCTTTCATTCTCCGCTCCCGGATGCGTGACAGCGCCCTTATAGGCCGGTCCGACATTTTGTGCATAGCGCCATAATGCACCTGACCCATAATTGGTCGTTTTTGCCGTCCATGCCGCCCGCCGTTTCGCCAAAATTTCGTCAGAAACCTCCAAGTCGATCGTGCCATTTTCGGCATCAATGCTGATGATGTCGCCATTTTCGACCAATCCAATCGGTCCGCCCTCTGCGGCCTCCGGCCCAACATGGCCGATACAAAAACCGCGTGTCGCACCCGAAAAACGGCCATCGGTGATCAGGGCCACTTTCTCTCCCATACCCTGCCCATAAAGCGCCGCCGTGGTGGAAAGCATTTCGCGCATACCCGGCCCGCCTTTGGGGCCTTCATAGCGAATAACGATGACCGAACCTTCGGCTATTTCGCGGTTCTCCACCGCTTCAAATGCATCTTCTTCACAATCAAAAACCTGTGCAGGCCCGCTAAATTGCAGGCGCGCCATACCCGCCACCTTTACAATCGCACCGTCGGGCGCAAGCGATCCGCGCAAACCGACGACACCGCCTGTTGGTGTGATCGGGCTTTTGGCATCATAGATCACCTTTTGATCGGGGTTCCATGTGATTGCGTCAATATTCTCGCCCAGTGTCTTGCCGGTAACCGTCATGCAATTGCCATGCAGCAAGCCTTCGGCAAGCAACGATTTCATCAGCATATAAATGCCGCCCGCCTCATACATATCCTTGGCCACATATTGGCCGCCGGGCTTCAAATCCGCCATATAAGGGGTAGTTTTGAAGGTTTCGGCAACATCGAACAAATCCATTTTGATCCCCGCTTCATGCGCCATAGCGGGCAGATGAAGCGCTGCGTTGGTCGACCCGCCGGTTGCAGCGACCACGCGGGCGGCATTTTCAAACGCCTCTTTCGTGCAGATGTCCCGCGGGCGGATATTACGGGCGAGCAATTCCATCACCTGAGCGCCTGCCGCATGGGCGACCTGATCCCTTGTCGTATAGGGTGCCGGTGCCATGTTGCTGTTGGGCAGCGAAAGGCCAATGGCTTCGGCAACGCAGGCCATTGTGTTGGCGGTAAATTGCCCGCCGCACGCGCCATGCCCCGGACACGCTGCCTTTTCCAGTTCCTCAAGCTCTGATAAGGGGCAGGAACCAGCGGCATATTTACCGACCACTTCGAACACATCGACAACGGTCACATCCTTGTCCCGGAAACGGCCCGGCAGGATCGAACCGCCATAGACAAAAATTGACGGCACATTGAGCCGCAGCATCGCCATCATCATGCCCGGCAGGCTTTTGTCACAACCGGCAAAGGTTACCAGCGCATCATAACAATGGCCGCGCACCGATAGCTCGACCGAATCTGCTATCACTTCGCGGCTGACCAAAGAGGATTTCATCCCCTGATGCCCCATGGCGATGCCATCTGTTACGGTGATGGTGTTGAACCGCCGCGGCATACCGCCGCCAGCCTCCACCCCTGCCCGCGCAATATCCGCCTGATGATCGAGCATAGTGTTGCATGGTGCACTGTCGTTTCCCGCCGACGCAATGCCCACAAACGGCCGGGCAATTTCCTCTTCGGTCAGCCCCATGGCGTAATAATAGCTGCGATGCGGCGCCCGTTCCGGCCCGACAGAAACATGGCGGCTGGGCAATTTGGCTTTGTCGAATATATGCGTCATATGGTGCTCCGTTACTGAGGGCCTGACCCCTTGGGCCGCGTCTATTGAATTTGCGGCTATTGGCCAAGCTTTTCTGTTATTTTATGACAAATATCGGTCAAAATAGACGCAAATCTTTTCTGTCCGCTGCTATTCGCAGCCAAATCCTGACGCATTTCGATACCAAGATAGGGCGTTCCGCTACCTTCTCCATGCCGGTTCATGGTCGCGTTCAGCAGCTTTCCCGAATAGGGCAATTGATCACCGGCGTTCAGCCCATATTTGGCAAGCATCGGTAGGGCCAAACGGGCGGCGCGGTCATCTTCATTATAGAGCACGCCTATGTCCCATGGCCGCGCCTCTTTCGGATTGCTGGCCAGCTGCGGTGTAAAACTGTGCAGCGACAGCAGCAATTGCGGCCGATATTCACGGATTAACCGGGCCACTTCTGCATGATAAGGGTGATAGAAGCGGTCCAGCCGGGCAATTCTTTCGGCAGGTGAAATCGCATTGCCTGCAATCTTTATGCCGTCGCTGACAAGCGGGATAACCCCCGCCTCCCCCGCGTCACGGTTCAAATCCACAATCAAACGCGAATTGATGGCCAATATCGCCGCAATCCCAGAATTTTCGGCCATATATTCGGCCACCGGAGCAACGCCAATGTCCAATGCAATGTGCGTTTCAAGCCTTTCCCCCGCCAAACCAAGGTCAATATCATCAGGCACATGGTTTGATGCGTGGTCCGCAACAATCAAAATCCCCTTTGTGACCGGATTGCCAACGACCCGGAAAGTGTCTCTCATCGGACTGCACCCGCCATAAACCACCATTGCGGGTGTTGGCGTGACAGTCCGGCAAACGCCTGATCACGCTGCTCCGCCTGTTCAAACAGCGCAAAGCACGTTGCACCGGAACCCGACATCCGGGCAAGCAAAGGGTCATATTGCTCCAATGCCTTCAGCGCATCGGCAATGTCCGGGCAATATGCGATCGCCGGTGCTTGCAGGTCATTGCGCCCGGACAGCATCATTTCGCGCACGCTATCCCCTGTAATCGCACCGCCATCCTCACCATTCCATGCCGCAAATATCGGCCCTGTCGATACCGGCTTTCGCGGATTGATCAGCAGAACCGGCAATGCGGCAATATCGGATGCGCTGACAGATGAAAGCTGCGTTCCTGTGCCCATACCGCGCACAGTCGCGCTTTGCACGCAGGCAGGTATATCAGCGCCCAGCGGAGCCAATAAAATCTCTATATCGCTCAACGGCGCGTCAATTTGCCACAGCCGGTTTAACAGCCGCGCCGCCGCCGCCGCATCCGCCGATCCGCCGCCAATGCCCGACGCAATCGGCAGATTTTTTGAAGACGCAGCTTTGCTCCCGCGTCCACATTATAATGTTCACGCAGCATTTGCGCCGCCCTCAGGATCAGGTTATCCGGTCCATTGGACAGGTCGGCGGCAAATTCGCCTTCAATATCCAAGGACAATGCATCGCCAAGCACCGCTTCCAGAATATCGCCCTTATCCAGAAAAGCGAATATCGTTTCCAATTCATGATAGCCATCGCCGCGCCGTCTCCGGATATGCAGTGCAAGGTTGATCTTTGCAAAACCAGTCTCGATCAGCATTGAAAAAATGACCCGTATTCCTAACGCCCGGACTGCGGCAAGCCGAGATCAATTTTCCGTGCCAGCCGGACGGCATCTTCATCAGTTGCCATATGCTTTGCGGTTTTCCAGGCATAGCGGGCATCGACCCGCCGACCCGCTTTCCAATAAGCGTCGCCCATATGTTCATTGATGGTCAGATCATTGCCGGATTTTTGTACTGCCTGTTCCAAATGGACGACAGCATTTTCATATTGTCCGTTCAGGAAATAGCCCCAGCCAAGCGAATCCATGATTGCCGCCGAATCCGGCTCCAGTCTATGGGCTTGCTGAATATAGGATAATGCTGCCTGCAATTCCTCGCCGCGTTCCAAAAGGCTATAGCCTAGATAATTCAAAATATAAGGGTTGCTGGGGTCCAATTTACGCGCTTTTTCCAAATAGGATTTGGCCAGTAGCCAATCGCCATTTTTGTCAAGAGCGGTAGCGTAGAACAGCGTATAAAGTGCTTTTTGAGAGGCAGGGACATTTGATTGCTCAGCATCTTCAACCAACATGACATAGGCTTTACTGGCGGACGCGAAATCGCCTATCCGTTCCTGCGCCTGTGCCGTCAACAAGATTAAGCTGGCCGAATCAGGGCGGCGTGCCAGCCCCCCTTTGGCCAGTTTCAGTGCGCTGTCATTATCGCCTTCATCCGAAAAATAGCGTATTTGCTCGCCAATAGACCTTGTCCAATAGGGAGAGCTTTCCGGGATTTTTGTCCATATCCTCTGCGCCATATCGGAGGAACCGGTTGCCTGTAAGGCGCGGGCCAAAGTCCGCTTTGCCGAATCGCTATCCGGATCCAACCAAAATGCTATACGCGCAAGAACAAGCCCTTGTTCGGGCGCTTTTTGTTCGACCAAAGATGCCGCCAGCCTGGTATTGAGCGCCGCAAAGCCCTGCGCTGTAGTCAATTTAGCCAAGGAGCGCGGCTGTTGCTTTGCGCTCAACAAATCACGGTAGCGCCGATCCACAGTTTTTTCGAGCAGCTTTCCGGCAAAGCCCTCATCCCCCTGCGCCGCATATAGGGGGCGCGGCGCGGATAAGCAGATCACGGGCAAAATCATCATCCATGCCGACAAAGACATCGAGCATAGTTTTGGCTTTGGCATAATTTCCTTCGGCCAGTTCAAGGTAAATGCGTTGGTCGGTGGAATAATAATTTAACAATGCCTGTTCGCGCGGATCATCAATTTTGAACTTGCCCGCCTTGCCGCGCGCGACATTGATCCAGCTGCGCAGCAAAGGCGCTGCGAATCCGAGATTGCTTTTCTCTTCCAGCAAATTAGCCGCATTTTCCGCATCATTCCATTGGCCGCGCTTAATCGAATCGGCAAAAAGCAGCAAAGGCACAGTCGCCGTTACCACGCCTTGCAATTCCTGCGCCCGTGCGGCGCGCAGGGCCGCATCCATATCGCCTGTTCGTATGGCATTGTCGAACAGCTTGTCCGCTAAAGCCGCGCTATCTGCATGGGTTTTGAACAGCAATTGATAGCTTTTCAGCGCATCAGTGTCCCTGTCCTGAATTTCTGCCAACCGTGCGTCGACATAAATTTGCAGATCCCGTTCGCTCACTTCGGCGGCACGGAGCGATGCCATAGGAGCCGCCAAGGCATAAATCGCTCCGGCAGCCCAAAAAGCCCTAGCTATTTGTTTTTTACATATTCGGGTAATTGGGACCACCTCCGCCTTCGGGAACCACCCAGTTGATATTCTGGTTCGGATCTTTGATATCGCAGGTTTTGCAATGCACGCAGTTTTGCGAATTGATCTGATATTGTGGCTCCTTCCCCTCTTCTTCGATCCACTCATATACGCCTGCCGGACAATAGCGGGTGGAGGGGCCAGCAAAAATATTCAATTCGCTGGAAAGCTGCAATTCGGAATCTTTGACCTGCAAATGGACCGGTTGATCCTCTGCATGATTGGTGTTGGATAGGAATACTGAGGACAAACGGTCGAAACTGATCACGCCATCGGGTTTGGGATAATCAATTTTATGGACATGATCCTTGCGCCGCAAAGCATTATGGTCGGCATGGTGCTTCATCGTAAAGGGCATCCGCACACCAAAATTTTCCAACCACATATTGATGCCGGACAGCATTGTGCCCCAGAAATTTCCATATTTCTCAACCAGAGGAAGGATATTACGAACCATGCGCAATTCGCTGTAAATCCAGCTATTTTCATATCCCGATTGATAGGATGTCAATTCATCATTTGCCCGGCCAGCGGCAAGCGCATCAACAATCGCATCGGCCGCCAGCATCCCGGATTTCATGGCGGTATGTGTGCCTTTTATCCGCGGCACATTCAAAATCCTGCGGTGCATCCGATCAATGCACGCCCGGAAAGGCGAGCTTGGGCACCGATTGGAAACCGCCGTCGCTAATTGCTCTCGCGCCATAGGAGACCCGTTTGCCGCCTTCCAGAATCTTGCGGATTTCGGGATGCGTTTTCCAACGCTGCATTTCTTCAAATGGTGATAGAAAGGGGTTGGAATAATTGAGCCAAACGACGAAGCCCAATGCCACCTGACCATTGGCCTGATGATATAAGAACCCGCCGCCATTGGCATCGCTTAATGGCCAACCTTGTGAATGGATCACCCGCCCTGTCGTATGATTTTCGGGATTTATATCCCATAATTCCTTTATACCGATACCATAAACCTGTGGTTGGCAATCGGCGTCTAGCGCGAATTTGGGCTTTAGCTGTTTGGTCAAATGGCCGCGCACACCCTCGGCAAAAAGGGTGTATTTTCCGTGGATTTCCATACCCTGCATATAATCGGGCTTATGGCTGCCATCCTTTGCAACACCCATATCGCCCGTCACAACGCCTTTTACCGATCCATCGTCATTATAAAGTATCTCGGCTGCGGCGAAACCGGGAAAAATCTCAACGCCCAGATTTTCGGCCTGCTGCGCGAGCCACCGGCACATATTACCGAGCGAGCCGGTATAGGTGCCCTTATTATGCATGAAACCGGGGGTCAGGAAATGTGGTAGGTTATATTTGCCCTTTTTGGTCAATATCCAATGCTGATTATCATTTACCGGTGCTTCGGCCATGGGACAGCCCTGATCACGCCAATCCGGGATTAACTCGTCCAGCCCTTTGGGGTCGACAACGGCGCCGGATAAAATATGTGCGCCAACCTCCGATCCTTTTTCTAGGATCACAACACTGGTATCCGGCGATTTTTGCTTTATCCGGATCGCGGCAGACAGGCCTGCTGGCCCTGCCCCCACTATCACCACGTCATAGGGCATTGATTCCCGTTCGCTCATCGCATCATTGTCCTTTACTTATCCGGCCTTTTCGGGTCATCTGATATACCAAACCATTGGCATACTATCCCATGCCAAGCAATTGACCTTTACGTCAACACATGACTGATCAGATTGAATGAGTTTACATCCATCCCTTGCCAAGCAAACTGCTATATCCCTTACCCGTTGGTGGGCAATGGCGGGGCTTGACTATCTGGTCGATGATGCCCCTTCTAGCTGGCTAGAGCAGGAAAAAAGCGCCGCTGATCACTCTTCACAAGTTTCGCCTAACCGCGCAGCGGAGGCAAGGGAAGCCCGGCCCAAAACGGCACCCACCCCAGCGCAGCCGGTGCAGCCGGAAAAATGGCCGCAAACGATCGAGCAGTTTTGCGCCGCCATTGAACAGGGACAGGCGCTGCCCGGCACGCAATTGGGCGGCGGATGCGCAAAACCGTTTGGCAGGGCCGATGCGGATATGATGATCATCTCCGATATTCCCGACTTTGATGAAATAGAGGCCGGTTCATTGGGGCAAGGCCAAAGCGGCAAATTGCTTGCCAATATGGCCGCAGCAATCGGTTATGACTTGGCCGATTGCTTCCTGACCGCGCTGGCCACAAGCCGCCCTGCATCCGGCGACTTACCCGAAGAAGCCATCGGGGAGTTGACCGCTTTTATGAAGCATCAAATCGGGCTGGTGCAGCCAAAGATAGTGCTGATCCTCGGCTCAGCCGCCTGCAGCGCTCTATTGGACGCAGAATTGATGTCAGCGCGCGGAAATTTACTATTTGTTAAGCATAATGGTCAAAAAGTGGTGGCCGTTACAAGTTTCCACCCGCGAACCCTGATAGCGCGCCCGGTTTTGAAGGCGCAAAGCTGGAAGGATTTGCAGATCATACTGATAAATAAGGGTTTACCGTGAAATCATTTCCTTTGTTCATGGCTGTATCTTTCGTTTCGGCGCTTCTCATTCCCCAAAATGCCCACGCACTCACCAGTGAGACAGTGCGAAGCGCAATAGAGAATGCCACGCCCAATATATTGAACAGCAAAGAGAAAAAACAGTTTTCCGAAATTTTCAGCGCTATTTCCAACCAGCAATGGGATGAAGCGCAAATGTTAATTAATAAGGCCGGCGACGCACCGCTCGCCTATATGGCACAGGCCGAACTTTATCTGGCCGCAAACAGCCCGCTTGTAGAAGCGCCGCAGTTACAGGCATTACTCAGCAAGGCGCCCTATTTGCCGCAGGCCGAGCGACTGGAAAGCCTGGCGCTCAAACGCGGGGCCAGCGATTTGCCTTTGCGCCCGGGAACGCAGCGCTTTTCCTATCTGGGAAGCGCACCCAAGCGCAACTTGCCCGACGATATTAGCGACGCCGCCGCTCTGCGCAGCGAGATTAACGTCTTCATACGCAATGATGATCCGGCATCGGCGGAACAACTTGTTGAAAGCCGCTCCTCAACCCTATCCTCTGCAGCCCTGACCGAATTACGCTATCGTGTTGCGTGGTCCTATTATATCGAAAATCAAGATGATAATGCCCGCCGTGTCGCGCAAATCGCAATGGCAGGCGGCGGTGATTGGGGTGTGCAGGCGCATTGGGTAAACGCACTGGCCAATTGGCGATTAGGAAATCAAAAATCGGCGTTTGAATCTTTTGACCATGTCTCGCGCTTCGCAAGTGACGATGACTTACGCGCGGCAGGATTGTTTTGGAGCGCCCGCGCCGCAATGGCCGCCAAAATGCCGGAACAGGTTCAGGTCCGCCTGCAAAATGCCGCACGGCTTCCGGAAACCTTTTATGGCCTGCTTGCCAGCGAATCGCTTGGGATGGAGCCTCTTGCTTCCAAACAAGCCCGTAATGCCGCGCTCGACTGGAATGCTCTGAAAAGCGAAAAAAATGTGCAGATAGCCGTTGGCCTTGCGGAAATCGGCCAATCAAGCCTGGCGGATGAAACCCTCCGTTTTCAGGCTCGTATTGGGGATAGTTCGAAACATTCCAATCTTGCCAAGCTTGCCGGATCGCTCAATCTGCCCGCGACACAGCTTTGGATGGGCCATTATGGTCCAGCGGGCGGGAATAGCGATGCAATGACCCGTTATCCCAGCCCCAATTGGAGCCCCACAGGCGGCTGGCGCGTTGACAGTAATCTGGTCTATGCCCATGCTCTTCAAGAATCCCAATTCCGTACCAGCGTCATCAGCCCCGCCGGCGCCCAAGGATTGATGCAAGTCCGCCCCGGCACAGCAGGTGACATTGCCCGCGCCCGCGGGATGAGCTTTTCCCGCGATGATTTGAACAATCCGTCGATCAATCTGGAATACGGCCAAAGCTATATGGAGCAATTGCGCGATATGAGCGCGACACAAGGGCTTTTGCCCAAGGTGATTGCCGCTTATAATGCTGGCCCTGCCCCCATTGCCCGCTGGAATGATGAGGTAAGGGACAATGGCGATCCATTATTGTTCGTCGAATCCATTCCCTATTGGGAAACCCGCGGCTATGTTGCTATTATCCTGCGCAATTACTGGATTTATGAAGCCAGCAAGGGCAAGCATAGCGATAGCATGACCGGCCTTGCCCAATATATGTGGCCAAGTTTTCCCGGTAAAGACGGCCGCAGCGTTGCATTACGTGCGGGCAGTAAAAATGGTGGAACCCCAGTGGGAGTGAACAGCTTTGCCAATCGATGATAATGCCAACTTCAAACCCGTAAATATCGCCTTGGTAACGGTTTCGGACACAAGAACCCCTGAAAATGACACAAGCGGCGACATACTCGCCGAACGGATTAAAGAAGCCGGCCATAATTTGGTCGATCGCCATATCGAGAGGGATGACACGGCAAAGCTAACGGCGCTTCTCCACAACTGGATCGACAATGAAGATGTGGACTGCGTCATCTGCACCGGCGGAACCGGCCTGACTGGCCGGGATATTACGCCCGAAGCTTTAGACAGGGTTAAGTCAAAGGAAATTCCTGGCTTTGGAGAGCTTTTCCGCTGGCTCAGCTATGAAAGCATCGGCCTATCGACCATACAGTCGCGTGCTTGCGCCGTGTTGGCCCGTGGAACCTATATTTTTGCCTTGCCCGGTTCCAACGGCGCGGTGAAAGATGGCTGGGACAAAATATTGGTTTATCAACTTGATAGCCGCTATCGCCCGTGCAATTTTGTCGAATTGATGCCGCGGCTTAAGGAAAAATAACCAGATTTGGCCCATGGCCCGGCTCACACAAAGCTTTGGCCCTCCACCGCCAGCGGTTTGAACCGGATCAACCGGCTGTCGAGCACTGCGGCTTGGCGGTTAACCACCGCTTTTTGATAATCGGGATCCTTGATCATCTCAAAAAAAGCGGCACTATCCGGGTAAGCTGCGATAAAGGCTAAGTCCCATTGCCTGTCATCCGGGCCGGTCAGCATCGCTTCCATAACGCCGCGCCAGACGATATGTCCGCCAACACGGGCGAAAATCGGTCCGCTGCTCTTGCCATATTCTCGGTAAGCCTCTTCCCCGCTCCATTCCTTGCCAAAATGCTCATGCCCATCAGGATAGGCCGCTATTTCGCGGTAGCGGATGAGGTTGAGCATCTGGATCGGCGTATCGCGCGGCAACGCCTTGAAAACATCAAATGCCTTGCGCGATGGGTCGACATAATATCCCGTCATCAAAGCGCACTTGCCAGTTGATAGTCCTTATATTCCTCTCGCAATGCCCGCTTTAGAATTTTGCCCGTTGCCGTGTGCGGCAATTCTTCCACGAAAATCACCTCATCAGGCATCCACCATTTGGCAATCTTATCCGAAAGATAATCTTTTACATCCTGTGCGCTCACATCATTGCCCGGTTTGCGCACCGCGATCAACAGAGGTCTTTCATCCCATTTGGGGTGATATACGCCAACTGCAGCGGCCTCGGCAATTCCGGGACAACCAACGGCGGCATTTTCAAGTTCAATCGAGCTGATCCATTCGCCGCCCGATTTGATGACATCTTTGGCTCGGTCGGTAATCTGCATCGTGCCGTCAGGATGAAGGACAGCAACATCGCCTGTATCCAAACCATTGTCGGCGCGACAGCATCTGTATCCGCCTGAAAATAGCGTTGTACAATCCATGGCCCGCGAATGTGGAGCGTGCCGCTCGATTCTCCGTCACGCGGCAATTCCTTACCTTCATCATCCACGACGCGCAGCTCAACGCCAAATGGCGGCCGTCCCTGCATACAAATGATATCCACCTGTTCGTCAAAGCGAAGCTCATCCCAATTAGCGGGATAGGCCCCGGTTGATCCGATTGGTGATGTTTCGGTCATGCCCCATGCATGGCCAACCCGTATTCCAGCCTTCATCAAACGCTCTATCATCGCGCGCGGACAAGCGGACCCGCCAATCACCACCAATCTTAAATCGCCATAATCGCCGCCATTGGCATCCATATCGGCAAACATACCCAGCCATACCGTTGGCACGCCGGCGCTGTGGGTGACCTTTTCCTCACGGATCAGCTTCCACAAAACAGCCGGTTCATTACTCGCGGAAAATACCAGCTTTGCGCCAACGGCGGCGGCGGCAAAGGGAATGCCCCAGGCATTGGCATGAAACATCGGCACAACCGGCAGCATGACGGAGCGAGTGGCCAGATCCATCACATCAGGCTGCACCTCTGTAATCGCGTGGAGGACGTTGGAACGATGTTCATACAATACGCCTTTGGGGTTGCCGGTGGTTCCGCTGGTATAGCATAGTCCGACAGGATCGGTTTCCTCCAACGCCGCCCATTGAAAATCGCCATCTTCCGCATCGATAAGATCGCGGTAAATGGGATAGGATGCTTTTTCGCCGTCAAATTGGATGAAATGCTCTATTGTATTTAACTGCGGCTTTATTTTTTCAATTATCGGTGTGAACATCTTGTCAAACAGCAGCACGCGATCTTCGGCATGGTTGAAAATATACACAAGCTGTTCTTCAAACAGGCGCGGATTGACCGTGTGCAAAACCCCGCCCATGCCCGCAACGCCATACCAACAGGACAAATGATGCAGATGGTTCATCGCCAGCGTAGCGATCCGGTCGCCTTTTTTCATACCAAGGCGCGTCATGGCCTGTGCACATTTGCGGGCCTCCAATCCCACCTCTCCCCAATTGGACCGGGTAAGCGATCCGTCCGCCCAATAGGAAACCAGTTCCCTGCCGCCATGTTCGCGTGCCGCATGGTCGATCAAATGGGTGACGAGCAACTTGCCCGCCTGAATGCCGCCGGTAATGCCATTCAGCATCATCTTCTCCTCGTTAAATTCTCTACCTAACTAAGCTTAGATGAGGTGAGGACAAAGGTGCAAGCCGAACATTTGCAATACCGTCAATCGCTTCGATCTGGATTTTTATTTCGGCATCCAGCTGAAATTTCCGGCCCAGCACAATATGTGCGGTGCGCCCGTCGCTGGCGGGAGCGCGGATCACCAGTTCGCTTTTTCCGCCCTGCAACGGCCCCATTATGTGACAAAGCGCGTGCAGCGCCTCCACCTTTTCCACATCCATTTCCATCTTCAACCGAGATGCGCTGACCAGACCGCTTAATGGTTTTGCACTGCGAATGGAAAAACGGGGCGTTTCTTCTCCCGGCTTCATATCCATTTCGACGCTGAGCAAAAGGCATTCGGCCGATTTTGCCATCGGCCAGCAATTCCGCCACCGGTTCCTCAAAACAGCTTGCCGAAAACTGTCCGCTGCTATCCGACAGGTCGATGAGGACAAACCGTTTGCCCCGCCGCGATTCGCGCCACCGCACCCCTTCGATCAGGGCGGCCATTGTGCCGGGCTTTCGCACGCCTTCGGCTATCGGTCCGCTGGTCATCAACTCACCATGGGTTCGGGCTCCATGGCTTTCGGCAACCGCGCGATATTGGCTGACCGGATGGGCGGCGAAGTAGAAACCAAATGCGTCTTTTTCACGGTTCATTGTTTCGCCTATTGGCCATGAAGCATCGGAACTGAGGCGTATTTGCGCGGCATTGCCATTTTCATCACCGCCAAAAAGACCGCCCTGCCCGCTTTCACGCGAAGATTTGGCCGATGCCGCGGTCGCTAATATCATCTCCGCTGCCGCCGACACCGCTCCCCTATTGGGTTCCAGACAGTCAAAAGCACCTGCAGCGGCCAGATTTTCCAAACTGCGGCGGTTGATCTGTGACGGATCGGTGCGATTGGCAAAATCATCAAGGCTGGCAAATTTTCCGCCCGCCTCGCGCTCCTGAACCAGTGCCTCCATGGCTTTTTCACCGACATTTTTCAGACCCGCCAGCGCATAACGGACCGCAAGCCCGCCACGCGCATCCTCTTGCACACAATATTCGGCTTCGCTTTCATTTATGTCGGGCGGCAAGCAAGCCACGTGTAAACGCCGCATATCATCAATAAACACACCCAGCTTGTCGGTTTGGTGCATATCAAAACACATGGAGGCCGCGAAAAATTCCTCTGGATGATGCGCCTTTACCCATGCGGTTTGATAGGCGAGCAAGGCATAGGCGGCCGCATGGCTTTTATTGAAACCATAGCCTGCAAATTTATCGATCAAATCAAACAGCTCATTGGCCTTTGCAGCATCGATATTATTGGTTTCCTTGCATCCTTTAACAAAAATCTCCCGCTGCGCGTCCATTTCAGCCTGTATCTTTTTGCCCATGGCACGGCGCAGCAAATCCGCGCCGCCCAGCGTATAACCCGCCAATATCTGCGCCGCCTGCATCACCTGTTCCTGATAAACGAAAATACCATAGGTTTCGTTCAGCACCGGGCCAAGCAAGGGATGCGGAAATTCAATCTGTTCCTCGCCATTTTTACGCCGTCCGAACATCGGGATATTGTCCATTGGCCCAGGCCGATAGAGCGAGACGAGCGCAATAATGTCGCCAAAATTGGTTGGCTTGACCGCCGAAAGCGTTCGCCGCATCCCTTCAGATTCCAGCTGGAAAACGCCAACCGTATCGCCGCGTTTAAGCAGATCATAAACCGCCGGGTCATCAACGGGTTGGTTATCCAGATCCACAAATAGGCCGCGTTTTTCGAGCATCTGTATCGCCCGTTGCAGCACAGACAATGTCTTTAGCCCGAGAAAGTCAAATTTCACCAACCCTGCCGTTTCGACATATTTCATATCAAATTGGGTTACGGGCATATCGGAACGGGGATCGCGGTATAAAGGGGCCAGTTCCGACAATTCCCGATCGCCAATCACTACGCCTGCCGCATGGGTGGAGCTGTGGCGCGGCAACCCCTCCAGCTTCATGGCAAGATCAAACAGCTTCTTAACCTGTTGATCGCGGCGATATTCTTCGCGCAGTTCAGGAACACCGCCCAGCGCCCTTTGCAAATCCCATGGGTCGGTGGGGTGGTTTGGCACCATCTTGCACAGCCGGTCCACCTGCCCATAACTCATTTGCAGAACGCGCCCTGTATCGCGCAGCACAGCGCGGGCTTTCAGTTTTCCAAAGGTGATGATCTGTGCGACCTGACGACTGCCATATTTTTGTTGCACATAGCGGATTACCTCTCCGCGCCGTGTTTCGCAGAAATCAATATCGAAGTCAGGCATTGACACACGTTCGGGATTTAAGAAACGTTCGAACAGCAGCCCTAGCTCAATCGGATCCAAATCGGTGATGGTAAGCGCCCAAGCAACCACCGACCCCGCCCCCGATCCACGTCCCGGCCCTACGGCGATATCCTTGCTTTTCGCCCATTTGATAAAATCGGCAACAATCAGGAAATATCCAGGAAAGCCCATGTCGCATATGACATTGCATTCAAATTCGAGCCGCTCAAAATAGAATTGCCGCAATTTTTCATCATTCTGACCTGCGGCCTCCAACCGTTTGACAAGGCCTGCCTTGGCATCATCACGCAATTGCTGTTTTTCTGCCTCCAGATCACCGGCAAGGCTTGGCAGGATAGGATTACGGCGCGGCGCACCAACGCCGCATCTTTTTGCGATAACAACCGTATTCACGATAGCTTCGGGGATGTCCGAAAATATCTCCGCCATTTGCCTGCCGGTTTTGATCCAAGCGTCGCGTGACGATTTCCGGCGATCTTCGCTTTCAATATATTCCCCGTCCGCAATGCAAAGCATGGCATCATGAGCTTCGAAGAAATCTGGTTCGGCATAATTGGCGGGATTAGTACCAACAAGAGGCAAATTGCGGGTATAAGCCAAATCAATCAATGCTGCCTCGGCAGCATCCTCAATCGGGTCGTTACGCCGGCTCAATTCAATATAAAGCCGGTCCGGGAATAGGGATTGTAGGCGCGCCAGATAGCTTTCTGCGGCATCCTGTTGCCCGCTGGCCAGCAACCTGGCAACACCGCCCTCCCCGCCGCCAGTTAGCGCGATAAGGCCGTCTGTTAATCCGGCAATTTGTTCGAAACTGACATTGGCGTCTTGATCCTCAGGACGGTCGAGATGCGCCATGGAGGCAAGACGGCATAAATTGTCATAGCCACGCTCATCCTGCGCATAAAGCGGCAACCAATCCCTTACAAACCCGCCTTGTTCCGCGCTGCTTGGGCGGCCGATCCCCAGCAGCATTCCGATTACCGGCTGCACCCCTTCGCCGCGTGCGCCATCTTCAAATTGCATCGCGCCATATAGGCCGTTGCGGTCACATATGGCGATGGCGGGAAAGCCCAGCTTTTTTGCGTGCTTGGCAATGGCTTTAGGCTCAATCGCCCCTTCCAGCATGGTATAGGCCGAAAAAATACGCAGTGGGATGAAGGGAACATAGGCCATGGCTAGAGCTTATAGCGACAGCGTCGATTCGCAACCGCAATACACCGCTAAATTGTGGAGAAGCTGTAAAAGCAGCCTATGTTTTTAACAGCCGCACAATATCCTGTTCCAATGATTCTGGTTTGACCTGCGGCCCATGACGGGCAACCACTTTACCGCTGCGATCCACCAGAAATTTGGTGAAATTCCACTTAATACCGCGCGACCCCAAAAGCCCCGCCTGCTGCTGTTTCAAATATTCCCATAACGGGTCGGCATTGTCACCGTTTACATCAACCTTGGCCAATAACGGAAAGCTGACATCATAATTGAGCGAGCAGAAATTTTTGATCTCCTCCGCATCGCCGGGTTCCTGCTCCCCAAATTGATTACAGGGGAAAGCCAATATCTCAAAGCCTTGATCACGATATTTGCCGTAAAGCGCCTCCAAACCTTCATATTGCGGTGTAAAGCCGCATTTCGATGCTGTGTTGACGATCAGCAGAACCTTGCCCTTATGCTCATCCATTTGCAGTTGTTTGCCGCCCGGTAATTTGGCTGAATAGTCATAAATCGGCATTTCTGTTTCCTTTATCCTTCGGTCAATATACCATCATGCAGCCGCACGATACGGTCCATTTTACGGGCAAGCCGTTCGTTATGGGTGGCGACAACCGCCGCCGTTCCCTGTTCCCGCACCAGCCCCATAAATTCGGCAAGCACAATATCAGCGGTATGTTCATCCAGATTGCCAGTAGGTTCATCCGCAAGCACCAATCGCGGTTTATTGGCGAGCGCCCTTGCGACCGCTACGCGCTGCTGTTCGCCGCCCGATAATTTGGACGGCTTATGATCCAGTCGCTCCGCTAGGCCAAGCGCGGTCAAAAGCGCAGCCGCCCTTTCCGTCGCTTCATCCTGCGATGCGCCGGCAATAAGCTGCGGCAGGGTGACATTTTCCAGCGCATTGAAATCCGGTAGCAAATGGTGGAATTGATACACAAAACCCAATTTCTCTCGCCGGATTATCGTATGCGCATCCGGTCCCAGATCGCGCGTTTCGGTGCCGTCAATTTTGATAGATCCACTAAATCCGCCTTCGAGCAAGCCGAGCGCCTGCAACAGCGTGGACTTTCCTGTTCCCGATGGTCCTAGCAAAGCGACCAGCTCTCCTTTCCGAATCTGAAGGTTCACACCGCGCAGCACGTCGATTGTCACATCGCCCTGTGTAAAACTGCGCCGAACATCGATCAGATTTGCGATAATATTTGGAGACTCATTCATAACGCAGCACCTGTACAGGATCGGTACTCGCCGCCTTGAACGCCGGGTAAAGAGTTGCAAGAAAGCTGAATAGCATAGCAAGAACAATGATCGCCGCCACCTCCACAGGGTCAGTGCGCGACGGCAATTCGGTCAAAAAACGTATGGAAGGATCCCATAGATTTTGCCCGGTCACAAATTGCACAAAATTGACCACCGCTTGCCGAAAATAGAGGAAGATAAAGCCCAATATCATCCCCAAGACAATTCCCGATGCACCGATCAGCACGCCCACTGTCATGAATATTCTTAGCAAGGATCTTCGGGATGCACCCATGGTACGCAATATCGCAATATCGCGTGTTTTTGCCCTGACCAGCATAATCAAAGAAGAGAGAATATTGAACACCGCGACCAGCACGATGATCGACAAAATGACAAACATCGCCACCCGCTCCACCGCCAGCGTTTCGAACAAGGATGCATTCATTTGACGCCATGTCACCAATTGCGCCTTGCTGCCCATTTTGGGAAGCAAGGGTTCAATAATCGCATCGACATTTTCCGGATTATTGGTCTTCATTTCGATTATGCCGACATCATCACCAAGCAGCATCAATGTCTGCGCATCCTGTAGCGGCATGACCACGAAAGCTTTATCATAGTCATAAACACCCACTTCGAATATCGCCGCCACCTCATAGCTGATTTCGCGCGGCACAGTGCCAAAAGGAGTGGGTCTGCCTTGCGGATTGATGATCGTTATCCGCTGTCCAAGCTGCGCCCCCAAATTAAGCGCAAGCCGCGAACCTATCGCAATTTTATCGCTACCAGGTTTCAGGTTTTCCAATCGCCCAGCAATGGTTTTGCCGGCCAGCGTTTCATTTTTCAAAATATCGGGCACCAGCATCCCGCGCACCATGACCGCTTCTACCCGGCCATTATTGGTGGAGAGCAAGGGCTGCTCGATCAACGGCGTTGCGCTAATGATCCCAGGGGTTTTTCGGGTTTCGGCCAATATATCACGCCAATCGGATATCCGCCCGCCATAGCCCTGCATCACCGCATGGCCGTTCAAACCAACAATCTTGTCAAATAATTCAGCGCGAAAGCCGTTCATTACGCTCATCACAATGATCAAAGCCGCAACGCCCAATGCAACGGCGACAAGGCTTATACTGGCGACAAGGAAAATAAAACCCTCGCCCTTGCCGGGCGCCAGATAGCGCCGGGCGACCATCATTTCATATCGGGATAGGAACATAGATAGGATGAAGCCTGTAATATGGTTATCAGCTGCCTTCCTTAGGTGTACGGGGTATTGCTGGCAAGCGGCTTATATTGTTGCACCGGTGCAACAGCCATTTGGAAATGCGTCAAACAGATGACATAAAAATTTGCCATTATTGGCAATCTTGTCAATTAAGGAGGGGCAACTAAGGTCAACACGCGGCCAATGGTTCAGGGGGATGGTAGCTAATCGCAAGCTAAATTGTGGTAGTGCCATTAACAAGCGAAAGCTCGAAAAGGCCGTCCGATCATTCGGGCGGCCTTTGGTTTTCCACCCCTTGAAATTTTGCTATCCCACCCTATTTTTGCATGAGGTGCTGGAATCCCGGGCCTTATTAAAGATACAGATTGCTCAACAGGAGAATTTGAAATGCGTTTAGATTTTACACCTTATCGCCGTACAACCGTCGGCTTTGACCATTTGTTCGAACTGCTCGAAAATGCGGGCCGGGTTACGCAGAATGAAAACTACCCGCCGTTTAATATCGAACGGACGGGCGAAAATGATTATGAAATCACAGTTGCCGTTGCTGGTTTTAAACCCCATGAAATTGATATAACCGCGCAGCAAAATATGCTCGTCGTTGCAGGCAGCAAGCAACCAGACAGCAATGATAACCGCGAATATCTGCATATGGGCATTGCCAGTAGGAATTTTGAACGCCGTTTCCAATTGGCAGATTATGTCCTTGTGACGGGCGCGGATATTGAGGATGGTTTGCTTAAAATCACCTTGCTGCGCGAAATACCGGACGCGCTAAAACCGCGCAAGATCATGATTGGTGAGCATAAAAATGCCAATATTATTGAGCATAAAACAGCGCAAAAAGCCAAGTCTGGCAAAGCGGCTTAAATTTGATTAGGCGGCGTTTGATACTTTTGGGGACGGCAAGTGGGTGCTTGCCGTCCCCGGGACTGAACGCCCCCCTTCATGCCCTTCCGGCCCGGGTCGCAAATGGGCCGATAGTCACATGAAAAACAAACTTTGCTATTATGACAACTAAAGCTGCTTTGTGCTATATTAATTCAATTGGAAAAACAAGCTCATCCGATTAGTCACAAACTATACGGGCAATATGACAGCAATGTTGCTGATGAGCGTTAGATATATGAATTCAGTCTAAACCAGCCTGCTTTGATCCAAGGCCGCTTTTATGAAGCTTGCAAATAAGGGGTGCGGATCAAAAGGCCGCGACTTTAATTCTGGATGGAATTGCACACCGATAAACCAAGGATGATCGGGCCGTTCGACAATTTCGGGCAGGCGGCCATCGGGGGACATACCGGAAAATTGCAGGCCGCCTTTTTGCAGCACATCCATATACCCAGAATTCACCTCATAACGGTGGCGGTGCCGCTCAGAAATTTGGGTAGAGCCATAAATGCTGCCCACATGGCTATTACCATCCAGCCTCGCTTCATAAGCGCCCAGCCGCATGGTCCCGCCCATATCACCACCCGCTTCGCGTTCCTGCAAGCCTTCTTTGGTCATCCATTCGGTGATTAGGCCGACAACCGGCTGCGCTGTTTCGCCAAATTCGGTTGTCGACGCATCTGCAATCCCAGAAGTGTTTCGCGCACCTTCGACACAGGCCATTTGCATTCCGAGGCAAATGCCGAAAAAGGGAACATTGCGTTCGCGGGCAAACTTTACCGATGCAATCTTGCCTTCGCTGCCACGTTCTCCGAAACCGCCTGGCACCAATATGGCGTGCATAGGTTCCAGCTTGGCAGACAATTCATCCTCATTTTCAAATAACTCCGCGTCCAGCCATTTGACATTGACCTTAACCCGGTTCGCCATGCCGCCATGAACCAAAGCTTCGTGCAGCGATTTATAGGCATCTTGCAGGCCGACATATTTGCCGACCACGCCGATGGTTACTTCGCCTTCGGGGTTATTATACCGGTCAATAATATCATACCAGCGCGACAATTCGGGATCGGGCGCATCGGTTATGCCAAAGGCGCGCAGCACCTCATCATCCAACCCCTCACCATGATATTGTAGGGGCACGGCATAGATGCTTTCGGCATCCAGCGCCTGAATAACTGCTTCTTTACGCACATTACAAAAAGCCGCAATCTTTGCCCGCTCTCCTTCTGGAAGCGGATGTTCGCACCGGCATAGCAACACATCGGGTTGTATCCCGAGCGATGTGAGTTCCCGCACGCTATGCTGCGTCGGTTTTGTTTTCAGCTCGCCCGCTGCGGCAATATAGGGGACCAGAGTGACATGAACCGACAGCGTTTGTTCACGCCCCAAATCATTGCGCAATTGCCGTATCGCCTCAATAAAGGGCAAAGATTCGATATCGCCCACCGTACCGCCAATTTCGCAAAGCACGAAATCAAGATCATCGGTGTCGGCCAGCGCAAATTCCTTAATCGCATCGGTGACATGGGGAATCACCTGCACCGTCGCGCCCAGATAATCGCCGCGCCGTTCTTTCTGGATGATCGTCTGATAAATGCGTCCTGAGGTTACATTGTCGGACTGCCGGGCTGAAACGCCTGTGAAACGTTCATAATGGCCAAGATCAAGATCGGTTTCCGCGCCATCATCGGTAACATAAACCTCGCCATGCTGATATGGCGACATCGTTCCGGGATCGACATTCAAATAAGGGTCGAATTTGCGGATACGAACGCGGAATCCACGCGCCTGCAATAACGACGCCAAGGATGCCGCCATAAGACCTTTGCCAAGCGAGGAAACCACGCCACCGGTGATAAAAATGAACCGTGCCATGGGAGAAAAGGCATAAGAACCATTTTAGGGAATTGGCAAGCGCCCGAATCCATTTTGTGCAAATAAATTTGTGCAAAAGTGAAAATTCATCTGCGCAACAAAAAACGGGACCAAAAGGCCCCGTCTATGAAAAAATCTCTTTTCAAGATTTATTGGTCGAGGGGCACGTTTTCTCCGGCCGGAGCAGCAGGGGCTGCTTCGCCTTGCGACGGCGCCGCAGTGCCATCCGCAGCAGGAGCCGTCTCGGATGCCGCAGCAGGCGCTTCGCTGCGTTTGAAGCTGTCATCTATTCCGCCCCCCGATTGCCGCGCGGCAACAAAAGCAAGCGAGATGGACAGAAGCACAAACATAGTTGCCAGGGCCGTTGTCGTACGGGTCATAAAATCGGCAGCGCCGCGTGCCGACATCAATCCCGATGGGCTGCCGCCGGTGCCAAGACCGCCGCCTTCACTGCGCTGCATCAAAATTACGCCGACAAGCGCAGCCGCAATTATGCCCTGCAAAACAATAAGAAAATGAAAAAGGCCCATGATGTTTTTTCCGAAAAATGAGAGCGCGTTGCGCCGTTTGCAGGCCACATAGCGATTAACTTCGCTATCTTCAATGGCAATCGCCCAAAGCAAGGCAAAGATTTGACTTCACGCTATGATCATCGCTTATAGCTGTGATGCCGCTTTCAAAACAGGAAGGAACTTCTCCGCCGTCAGGCTGGCTCCGCCAATCAGGCCGCCATCAACATTGGGAACGCCCAATATTGCCGCTGCATTATCGCCGTTCATTGACCCGCCATAAAGGATGGGGACCACCGCCCCTGCATCTCCGAATCGCTGCTTAAGATGGGCCCGGATCGCGCCATGCACGGTGGCAATTTCTTCTATCAATGGCACTTTGCCGCTGCCAATCGCCCAAACAGGTTCATAGGCTATACTGAACTTGCTGCCTGCAAGGGTATCCGGAACCGAATCTGATAGCTGCGCCAATATGACATCTTCTGTTTGCCCAGCTTCGCGTTGCGCTTCTGTTTCGCCGACGCATATGATTATATGCAAACCTGCTTCGCCTGCTGCGATAGCTTTTGCGTGAACATCGGCATTTTTTTCATGCTGATCGGCGCGGCGTTCACTATGCCCTAATATCACCAATCCAGCACCGACATCTTTGAGCATAGCCGCCGATACACAGCCTGTATGCGCCCCTTTCACGTCTTTATGACAATCCTGCCCGCCAAAATGAAAAGCCGGAAAACGCTGCGTTGCAGCATAAATCAGGGTCGCTGGAAGGCACAGCCCGCAATCGACATTATCATATAGCTGTGCGCCCTTAACGATATTCCCGATTTCATCAACCTGCGTCAAAACGCCATTCATTTTCCAATTGCCGACGATTAATTTGCGCATAAATTTTCCACTCCCACGCTCTTTGCGCATGGGCTAGCAGGTGCCAAGCAGTGCGCCAAGCATGATATCATATGATAGGCTTGAAACAGCCCGCCATGCCGCCTAAAGCACGTTCCAACATAGGCGCAATGGCGCGGCCGCATTAGATAGTTTAAGTCAGGACCATTATGATTACCTTTTTTCGTAAATTGTTCAGCTCCAAATTTGGGACGATATTCGCACTGGTTTTCGTTGGCCTCATTGCTGTTGCTTTTACCCTAGGCGATGTCACCGGAAGTGGCAGTTTTGGGGGACTTGGCGGCGGTAATGTTGCTAAGGTCGGGGGCAAGGAAATCACGCTTGGCGAATTTAACGAAGCGCTAGACAATCAATTCCGTGCCGTGCGGCAGCAAAACCCCAATCTTGACATGACCGGATTTGTTAAGGGCGGCGGATTTGAAGACACATTACAAAATCTGATCGACCGTTACGCGATATCAGCTTTTGGTGAAGAAGTGGGTATCGCCGTGAGCAAGGCCATGGTCGATGCGGAAATCGTGAAGCTGCCAGGCGCAAAAGGGATAGACGGCAAATTCAGCCAAGAGGCTTTCCAAGCCTTTTTGGGGCAAATTGGTATGTCCGAAAAAACTTTCCGCGAAGGATTAACACAGCAATATTATATTCAACAGATTTTGCCCGCCACCAGAGGGCAGATCAAACCGCCTGCCAGTTATGTTTTGCCCTATGCATCTTTACAGCTTGAAAAACGTAGCGGTGAATTCGGTTTCATCCCTTCGGAAGCGTATGCACCGCAAAAAGATGCGAGCGACGCTGAACTCAAAAAATATTACCGCGATAACAGCTCAAAATTCACCATACCGGAACAACGATCGGTGAGCTATGTCCTGTTTGATGCTAGCATCGTCAATGATCGCGCCAAACCGACGGCAAAGGAAATTGCGGATTATTATAATGACAATAAAGATGCCTATGCCGCATCCGAAGTCCGCGATGTGGCCCGCTTCGTGGTTCCAACCGAAGCCGCCGCAAAAGCCGCGATTGACCAGATCAATTCTGGAAAATCAATCGATGCCGTTGCCCAGAGCCTTGGGCTATCCGTTTCAAATGACACCAACATCACCCGCCAGGCGCTCACCAGTCAGTCGTCCAAGGCGGTCGCCGATGCCGTGTTCACTGCGGCTAAGGGGCAAATCGCAAAACCTGCCCGTGCCAGCCTTGGCTATTATGTCGCACGGGTGGCCGATATTCGCGCAACCCCTGCAAAAACACTGGCGCAAGCGACGCCGGAAATCACGCAGCTGATTGAAAATGAAAAAGCAGGCACAGTGCTCAGCGAATATACCAGCGAGATAGAAGATGCTTTTGCCGATGGTCAATTAATCACCGATGTGGCCAAGGAGCGTGGGTTAAAAGTCGAAACAACGCCGAAACTGTTAGCGACCGGCCAAAATCCAAATGACCCCAACTATCGCCCTAAGCCAGAAATGGGTGCGATTTTACCGGCCGCATTCCAATTGGAAGAAGGCGGAGAGGCCCAGTTAATCGAGGTGGAAAAAGGCAAGAGCTTTGCCATGGTTTCGCTCGCCGAACTGAAAAAAGCGGCGCCGCCGCCTTTGGCCGAAGTGCGCGATATGATCATGCAGCAGTGGAAATTGGCGCAAGGGGCAGGAAAAGCCAAGGCCGTGGCCGAACAGGTACAAAAAGCGGTAATCTCTGGCAAATCGCTTCCTGAAGCCATAAAGGCGCTGAACATCAAAACACAGCCGACACAAAGTATAACAGCAAGCCGGGCCGAGTTGCAGCAGCCAGGCCAAAACCTTCCCCCTGCTCTATTGCTGCTTTTCAGCATGAAGCAAGGCACTGCCAAAACACTGGCTGTGCCCAATAATAATGGATGGCTGGTGATAAAATTAAACAATATTGTCAAAGGCGATGCCAGCAAAAATGCCGGTATAGTAACCGCAAAAACCGCTGAACTTTCAGCCCTTATGTCGCGGGAGCAGGCTGCCCAGCTCGTCGCTGCTGCGACAAAGCAGGTTGGCGTGAAGAAGAATGAAGGCGCCATCGACGCCCAGCGCAAACGCCTTACCAAAAATGACAGCCAATAAACCGGACGCGGATTGTGTTGCGGCGGGGAAACCATCGCTCATCTGGCGAAAACGCATTGCCGATACCGAAACACCGGTATCGGCTGCGCTGAAGCTTATACACGGCGAACGCGGCGATTTCCTGCTAGAATCGGTGGAGGGCGGCGAAACACGGGGGCGGCATAGCCTGATCGGCCTCGCCCCCGACCTGATATTCCGTGCACAGGGCAACAGGGCCGAAATTAACCGGCAATGGCTACACGACCAGAATACATTTGAGAGACTGGATATTCCGGCACTAACCGCGCTGCGTGAATTGGCGGGGCAATGCCGCATGGATAATATACCCGCCGAACTGCCGCCCGCATTGGCCTGTTTGGTCGGCTATTTTGGTTATGAAACAGTGGGGCTTGTGGAAAATCTGCCCCGCGCCCCGCAATCGGAACTGGCATTGCCCGATATGCTGTTTGTTCGGCCCACGGTGATAATCGTGTTTGACCGGTTGAAAGATGAAATGTTTCTGGTCGCGCCTATTTGGCCTGACCCTTCGACCAGCCCCGAAAAGCAGCTGCGCACTGCCGAAGAGCGGCTTGACCAGTGCGAACAGAGGTTGGACAGCCCTGTTCCCGCCAATCTTAATGACGCCGCCGCCCTCGCCGCGCGTGAAATCATGGTTCAGCCGGTGCTGCCTGCCGGAAACTATGCCGATATGGTTGATCGGGCCAAAAATTATATTGAGGCAGGCGATATTTTTCAGGTTGTTTTGGCCCAGCGTTTCACATCGCCGTTCACCCTGCCCCCTATCTCGCTCTATCGGGCGCTGCGCCGCATTAATCCGTCGCCTTTCTTGTATTTCCTCGACCTGCCGGGATTCGCCGTCATCGGGTCCAGTCCGGAAATTTTGGTGCGCGTGCGGGCAGGAGAAGTCACCATCCGCCCCATCGCTGGAACCCGCCCGCGCGGCACCACAGCGGCGCAGGATGCAGCAAACAAAGCCTCGCTGCTATCCGATCCCAAAGAACGCGCCGAGCATTTGATGCTGCTCGACCTTGGCCGAAACGATGTTGGCCGCGTCGCCGCGCCCGATAGTGTGACGGTGACTGACAGCTATATGGTCGAATTTTACAGCCATGTGATGCATATTGTCAGCAATGTAACTGGGCAGCTTTCGCCTGATAAGGATGCAATTGATGCGTTGTTTGCCGGTTTTCCAGCAGGCACAGTATCGGGTGCACCCAAGGTTCGCGCCTGCGAAATTATCGCCGAACTGGAAAGCGAAACCCGCGGGGCCTATGCAGGCGGTGTCGGTTATTTTAGCCCCAATGGTGATATGGACAGCTGTATCGTCCTGCGCACCGGTATCGTAAAAGACGGCACGCTCCATGTTCAGGCCGGTGCCGGCATCGTTGCCGACAGCGACCCCGCCTATGAACAGGCCGAATGCGAAGCCAAGGCAAGTGCGCTCTTCGCAGCTGCGCGAGAAGCCGTGCGGGTTTCATCAGAAGCGGGATATGGGCAATGAGCAATAAAATCCTCGTCATCGACAATTATGATAGCTTTACGTTCAATCTGGTCCATTATCTGATGGAATTGGGGGCTGAGGTCGATGTCGTGCGCAATGACGCCATTTCTGCTGGCCAGGCGCTATCATCGGGGGCTCAGGCTTTTCTGATCTCTCCCGGCCCCAAAACCCCCGATGCAGCGGGGATCAGCCTTGATCTGGTTGCCGCTTGTGCCGATGCGGGAAAACCGCTGCTTGGCGTGTGCCTTGGTCACCAGTCTATCGGCCAATATTTTGGCGGCAAGGTGCGGCGCGGCGGCTTGATGCACGGCAAGACGTCACCTGTAACCCATGACAATAGCGGCCTTTTTGAAGGGCTTCCTATACCCTTTACCGCGACCCGTTACCATTCGCTGATCGTTGATGAAATACCCGCAGACCTGATCATTAATGCGCGGAGCGATGACGGCCATGTCATGGGGTTCCGCCACAAAATATTGCCCATACATGGCGTGCAATTCCATCCCGAAAGCATCGCCTCCGAGCACGGTCACGCCCTGCTCGCCAATTTCCTCGAACTGGCAGGCCTCGCGCCGCGGAGGCGCAATGCGCCGGCCGCCCGCGTGGTCGCCGCTTAAACGACGCGAGCCGTTCCATGCCTGTCGAAGAGCTGCGCCACTTGATCCAGAAGGTGTCGACCGGCGCCACGCTGGAAGAGGACGAGATCCGCTCCGCTCTCGACATCATGACCGCCGGCCACGCCACGCCGGCGCAGATGGGTGCTTTCCTGATGGCGCTGCGCGTGCGCGGCGAGACCGTGGAGGAGATCACCGGCGCCGCCCAGATGATGCGCGCGCGCATGGAGCGCGT
>JAAURJ010000004.1 GCA_012032285.1 Sphingomonadales bacterium | reverse complement strand
AGGCGGCCTTCGCCGCGCAATCTGCGGAAGAAATCCAGCATGAAGCCGATGTAGCCATCCTGCGTGTTGAATTGCGGCTCATCGAACAGGTGCACGAGCGGGGTAGGCGCTGCCTGCCGGCACCAGCAAAAAGGACGGCTTAGTCTTGCTGAAGCGGCGCACCTGATAGGACTGGTGATAGTGGATGGCGAGGCGGTCGCGCTGGCGGTAGCGCACGCGCTGCATGTCCTGTCCGGCCACCACCACGCGGCCCGCCGACGGCGCGTTGGACCCGGCGATCATCTCGAACAGCGTGGTCTTGCCGGCGCCGTTGGGTCCCATGACGCCGACGATCTCGGGTTTCTGAAAGGCACGATCGACATCGAGCTGGAAGGCCGGACTGCGATCGAGCAGGCCACGGCGATAGACCTTGGAGACACGCTCGAGTTCCAGCAGCGGTGCAGACGTCATGCGAGCCCCCCGAGCAGTCGGCGCTTGAGGCCGGCATCGGCTGCCAGGGCCGCGGCCTCGCCCGACCATGCGACCTGGCCATGCGAGAGCACGACAACACGATCCGCCACGCCGAGCGCCACGTCCGCATTCTGCTCCACGATGATGGCGGCAATCCCCGCATCCTTGAGGCGCCGGATCACGCCGAGCACGTCGTCAACGATCTTGGGCGCGAGACCCTGGCTCGGCTCGTCGAACAGCATGAGGCCGGCGCGCCCAGCAGCGCACGGGCGATGGCCACCATCTGCATCTCGCCGCCCGACAGCGTCTCGGCCTCGCGCGCCATGAGATACCTGAGCGGCGTGAAGATATCGATCACTTCCGGCATCGACCAGGAACGAAAGGCGGTGCGCTTCTCGCCGAGACTCAGATTCTTGGCGACCGTCAGCGTCGGGCACAGGCGCCGGTCGTCGGGCACCCAGCCGATGCCGGCGCGGGCGATCTCATGGGTCGCTTGCGAGTGATGGATTGGCCCTGGAAGCGGATGTCGCCGCGGCGCGCACGCGTCAAGCCGAGGATCGAACGCAGCACCGTGGTCTTGCCCGCGCCGTTGGCGCCAAGCAGCGCCAGCACCTCGCCGCGCGGACCGAAAGCGACACGCCGAACAGCGCTTGCGTCTCGCCGTAGAAGGTGTCGATGGCGGCAACGTCAAGCATCAGTTAAGCCGCCCCAGGTTGGAAGCTTCGACCCACGGGTTGGCTTTGAGCTCGGCCGGCGTGCCGCGCGCGATCACCTGCCCCCAATGGATCGACCGAGATCTCGTCGGCGAGCGAGAACAGGAACTGCATGTCGTGCTCGATGATGACGATTGTGAGTATGCCTTTCAGCTTGGTAACCAGCTCGGCCAAGCGCGCGCGCCGTCGCTGATTGAGCTGCTGGTTGCTGCTGTGATAGTGCCGTCCTTGGCAAAGGCGGGGCGCAGCGTCGGGATTTTATCGGGCATGGCCTTGCCCGGTGCTTCATCGGTATCGACAATGACATCGCCCTTGCGCGTAGAAATGGTGACGGGGGTGATTTCGCGGACAAATTTCCCGCCTTCAATAGCGGCTTTGGCACGGTTCAGGCTTTCGATCGAATAATTGTCCATCGCCTCGCGTGTTAATTGATATTCATTCGCGGTTTCCTGAGCAAAACTACCCATCGCCCGGCCCTCTTCATACGCATCTTCAAGCCCGTCGAGGAACATATGGTCATAGGCGGTATCATGGCCGATACGGGCGCCGCTGCGGTGTTTTTTAAGCAGATAGGGCGCGTTGGTCATGCTTTCCATGCCGCCTGCGATAATCAGGTCGGCGGAGCCCGCGGCCAGCGCCTCTGCGCCCATAATCACGGTCTGCATTCCCGATCCGCACACCTTGTTAACGGTTGTCGCCTGAACCGATTTGGGCAGGCCCGCCTTTATTCCCGCTTGCCGTGCAGGGGCCTGACCCAGGCCAGCAGGCAGGACACAGCCCATATAGATGCGGTCGACATCGGCCCCGTCCACCCCGGCCCGCTCTACCGCTGCCTTCACCGCCGCCGCGCCCAGATCAGTGGCGCTGGCATCGGACAAGGCCCCCTGCATCGCGCCCATAGGTGTGCGGGCATAGGAAAGGATGACAACAGGATCGGCGGTGCTCATGATAATGGGTCCTTATCTTGTGTATATTGATCCTGTTTCATTACGCATAGGGACGGCGCGATGCAATGGGAAAGGGTTGGGGGCTATTATCCCGAAATTCCGCAGGACCGTAATCACTTTAACCATGCATTTAAACCGGGTTTTCAATTGCAACCGATTAGGATATTGATGGCCGGGTCAACAGAGAAGGAGAGTGTTCATGACAGCCGACATGAAAGCGATATTGGATAAACAACGCGCAAGCTTTACCTCCGCCATGCCGGAACCAATGTCCGCCCGACGCGACCGTATAGATAGGGCCATCGCGTTGCTGATTGATCATAAGGACGCCTTTGCCAAAGCGGTGTCGGCGGATTTCGGTCATCGCAGCACAGAACAGACATTGATGACCGATATTTGCCGTCGGTCGGTGCGATGAAACACGCGAGAAAACATTTTGAAAGCTGGGCGCGGGGCGAAAAACGCAAACCCACTTTTCCGCTTGGCCTGATCGGGGCGAAGGCCAATGTTGTCTATCAACCTAAGGGCATTGTCGGCGTTGTTGCGCCGTGGAATTTTCCTATTGGTATGGTGATGGTGCCGATGGCGGGGATATTGGCGGCGGGCAACCGCGCAATGGTGAAGCCGTCGGAATTTACCGAAGAAGTCTCCGCGCTTTTTGCAGAGATTGTGCCCCAATATTTTGACGAAACCGAAATCGCGGTTTTTACAGGCGGAGTGGATGTGGGCACGGCCTTTTCCTCGCTTCCGTTTGACCATCTTATCTTTACCGGAGCGACGCCGGTGGGCAAGCATATCATGCGGGCGGCTGCGGACAATCTGGTGCCTGTTACGCTGGAACTGGGCGGTAAATCGCCGACGATTATCGGACGCAGCGCCGATAAGAAAAAAGCAGGCGAGCGGGTCGCGCTGGGCAAGATGCTCAACGCCGGGCAAATCTGTCTCGCACCCGATTATCTGCTCGTTGCAAAGGAACAGGAAGCCGACATGATCGACAGCGTTCGCCAAGGCGTGACTGCCATGTATCCGGCGCTACTCTACAATGATGATTATACCAGCGTCGTGAACGGACGCAATTTTGAACGGCTGCAAAGCTATCTGGACGACGCCCGTGAAAAGGGGGCGGAGCTGATCGAGGTTAACCCGGGCAGTGAAGATTTTTCGAGCTCCAATGGCAATAAAATGCCGCTCACCATTCTGCGCAATGTCAATGACGATATGAAGGTGATGCAGGAGGAAATTTTCGGACCGATACTGCCCGTCATGACCTATGACAGCATGGACCAGGCGATAGATTATGTAAACGCGCATGACCGCCCGCTTGGCCTTTATTATTTTGGCAGTGATAAAGGGGAAGAGGCACAGGTTTTAGGCAAAACCATATCGGGCGGGGTTACCGTCAATGATGTGATTTTCCATAATGCGATGGAAGACCTGCCTTTTGGCGGCATTGGGCCATCGGGCATGGGCAATTATCACGGTGCCGATGGTTTCAAGACTTTCAGCCATATGCGCGCGATATTTCGGCAAAGCGGTTTTGATGTGGCGGGCATCGCCGGATTTAAGCCGCCCTATGGCAAAGCAACGGCAAAAACGCTGGCGAAGGAGCTGCGGAAGTAAAAGAAGCGATTCTTGGCTCTTGCAACCGTATCCAACCTCGGTTAGAGGGGCCTCCGCTTATCCGGCAATAGCTGGAAAGGGCTGCCCCAGTGGTGGAATTGGTAGACGCGCTGGATTCAAAATCCTGTTCTGAAAGGAGTGCCGGTTCGAGTCCGGCCTGGGGCACCATTCCCGCCGAAATCAAACTGCTTGTTTTGCGATAAGCTTTTTTGCGGCGAAATATAACAATTCCAGCACCAGAATAATCAGCAGGGATAGGCCAAGCATAGGCAACAGCAATCCTGCTATGATCATAGCGATAATAACCCCTTTTTGCGGCGGTGATGCGGGCTTTTGCGGAGCGCCAAGACCGCCCTTGGGACGTCTGCGCCACCACATGATTGTCCCGCTAACCGCGACCAACAGCAATGCCAGTGCGGTCAGCACGCCGATCATCTGGTTAACCCAGCCCAAGAGCTGACCTTCATGCCAAGCAATGCCATAGCCGATGATTTGGTCAATGCCATGCTGATCAGCGAACGATTCTTGTCTTGTAACCGCACCATTGACCGGATCGACCCAGATTTTTCGTTGCAAAGGCCGGTTTTGCGTATCGGTGGTGATCAACCAGTCAGGGCCATTGGGCGGACCAAATTTGGCAGGCGCTCCGGGTGGTTGGATGATAACCGGATGGGGCAGGTTTTGCTTTGCCGCGATGGTCAAAATGCGATCAAGGGAAAGCGGTTCACCGCTCTCTTGTTCCGGCTTTACGGGTGTATCCATGCTTTCCACATGGTGCGGATGGTGGCTCTTGCCGGGATGATCGCCATGCACTGCCAAGGTTGCGCCGCTTGTCCATTGCTGCGGCTTTTCGTCGGTCCAACCCAGTTCGCTGCGCACGGTGCGAAAAGCGTCTCCCCAAAGCTGTGTCCAGGGCAGACCGGACAGCAACAGCACCAATGCTAACCCCGACACCCAAAAGCCGGTTACGCTATGCAAGTCTCTCCAGAAGAGCCGCTTTCCTTTTTGCCCCGGTCGCGGCCAAAGCACGCCTGCTATGCGTAGCCCGCCATTGCCGCCCCGCGGCCACCACAGATACAGTCCGGTCAGGATCATCACAATTGCCCAGCTTGCGGCAAGCTCGACCAGATAGCTGCCCCATTTGCCGAGCAGCAGCGACCCATGAATATGCGAAACAGTCGACGAAATCCGATCCTTTGGCCGTATCGAGTCGAGATAGTGGCCCGAAGGCGAAACAAAGACATCATGTTTGTCATCTTTGCCCTTGCTGACCCGGATCATGGCGGCGTCGCTTTCGGCTTGGGGTAGGCGGTAGCTGATAAAATCCGCGCCGGGATAGCGGGCGAGTGCGGCTTTTACCTGTGTATCCGCGCTGACCTGTTCTGACACCGAAAGGCCGCGCCATTCCCGCTCCTCCCACCTGTCCAGCTGCGGCTTGAACAGATAAATTGCACCGGTAACAGAGAGGATCAGAATGAAAGGAATGACGAATAATCCAGCATAGAAATGCCAGCGCCATACGCGATTATAAAAGGACTTAGCGTTCATATCGTTTCTCTATCAAAACCGGGTACGAACGCCGCCATAAACGGCGCGGTTTTCGATTGGCTGGAATATGCTTGATGATAGGGAGGCGTTAATTGCCGCGCTTATATCTCCGATGGCTTTTTTATTTGTGAGGTTTCGGGCATCGAGGAACAATTCAAACTTTTCCGACAATTTGGCGCCGGCTGTAAGGCCCCATAGGGTGTAACCGGATATACGCAGGGCATTATTATAGTCGGCAAAAGCGCCCTGCGGAACCCATTCTATATTGGGCGCGACATGGATTCGATCATTGCCTATGCGCAGATCGGCGCGGTAAACATGGCGCGGCACAACGGGCAGTCTATTGTCCTGAAATTGTGCATCGCCCTGAAACCGAAAGTCGCTATAATTATATGTCTGCCGCAAACGCAGCCAAGCGGCGGGTTTAATTGTCAAACCGGCTTCGACGCCCTGATGCAGCGTTTTCCCTGCATTAAAGGTCGATGCCGGAATATCCGCATTGACGGTAAATTGCAGCAGCTCGCCCTTTATATCCGAACGATAGGCGCTAACATCCCAGCTGACCGGCCCTGCTGATCCGCGCGAACCGATTTCATAAGTCCATGCGCTCTGTGCGTCTAATGGCACAAAGCTTGCCACTTGGGCCAGTTCGATAAAACCAGGAAACTCCGCCGAACGGTTGATATTGCTGTAAAACTGAATTTCCGGCGATACATCAAATAACAGGCCGAATTTGGGGGAAAATTCCCTGAAATCAGCCGATCCATATATGTCTGTCACGCCGCCTGCAAAGCTGTTGAAATTTTGCTGTTGCTGCCGCTTGCCATTGGCAAAAATCCCGCCTGCAATCAGGCTAAGCGAGGTGACCGGTTTATAGCGTAGCTCCGCGTATAAATTCATGGTGCGGGCTTTTTGATCGGCTTGAAAAGTTGGTGCGCCTCTATTTCCGCTAATATTGATGAAGCGTTTGGAGTTGACGGTTCCGAAACGGGCCTCTCCGCCCAAGGTTAGCGCCAAGGTATCCTTTTCCCAATCCAAACGGAAAAAGCCGCCTTTATCCAGCGACTCCTGATCAACAACCTGAAATATCGGGTGGTAGAGAGATTTGGCATTTAAGAATATACCAGCGTTCAATATCGCATCGCCAAATGTGAAGCTGGTGCGGTTTTGTAAGCGTAGCGAGTCAATATCGCGGGCCTGATCCCCGATAAAATTGCCGGTTCGCGGCGCGGTCAGCGCTGTATTCAAATTAAGCGCTCCGGGCAGTTCCTGGTTGATATTATTCACACTGGCGTAGAAGCGTGTGGAAATTGTGTCTGAAATTTGTAAGCCGACATTGCCATGAAAGCGCAGGCTGTTTCTTTGGGCATGGTCGCGGTCGCCATCGGAGCTATCGGCGCTCACCGCTGCCCAATAATCCGCAACCCCCGCGGTCCCGCCTATTGATAAAAGCCCGCGATATGTTTCGAAACTGCCGACATCACCGCGTAAGTAAACACCCGCTGCATCGCGCCCGGTTGGAGTAACGCCATTGATTGCTCCCCCCAAAGTGCCCGACCCAAAGCGCAGCGCATTGGCCCCCCTGTAAACCTCCAAATATTTGAAAAAGCTGGGGTCCAGCTCTTGAAAATCACCATTATCATCGGCAAGGTTGATGGGAATTCCATCCTGAAGCAGCGTCAGTCCCCTCATGTGAAAACCACGGGACAGGCCGGAACCCCGGATCGAAATTCGCACCTCTTGGCCATATCGCGGTTGCAGATAGATTCCGGGAGAGAAAGCGAGCGCATCACGCAGGCTGACGAGCGATTTATCAGCATAATCTTCATGCGTCACAAGGTCGGTGCCGCCCGCTGTTTCGGCGATTTGTTTGCCCGCATCATTGCTGGCATCTTGCCCGGTGACGATGATGATGGTGTTATTGTCCGCAATCATATCCTCTGCAAATGCGCAGGGCGTAAATGCAAAGAATGAACAAGCGAAAACAGAAGCGCCAAAGCGCATAGAATGAGATGACAACATAAAAAATCCTGAAATTACAATATTGATCCGGCGCCAGTTACAGCCAATGCATTCGGCATTGCTTTCCAGCGGATTGGTGCAGGGCCTGCTCCACAAAATTGGGTGGACAGGCTGTCGTTTCAGGCGAGGGGGGGCGCTCGTGCCGGGGGGTGATAATATATGGCCTGCGCAGCAGATAGCTTTAGCGGCAATAAAAGACCCATAAGCGCTGCAAAGGCCAATGCTGCGGCGAGCAGGACCGGATCGGTCCGGTCGATGGCGGCATGGCTGATCCCGGCATAGGCGCAGGGCTGCGATGTTTCGTCCGCTTTATGCTCGCCTCGCCCAGTATCCTTTTTGACCGGGATTTCGATTCGTTTTGCGTTGCCGTTTGCCGGATCGCACATCATCAGCGATAAGGTCATTTCACTTTTACCGGCGTGCAGCATATATCCAGCCGGAACGAGAGCCTTAAAAGCCAAAACAGCAGTCAGCAGCAAAGCCAGTATATACGGACGATGTCGAATCAAGGCGCGGATAAAAATCATTGTGAGCCGAGATAATAAAAACATTGCATTACAGCCAGCCCCAATAGCGATCAGCAGGATGCAGTTTATGCATTTTGTTTGCGCCTAATCAGCGGTGAATGTCACCATCAATGTATCACTATACCGGCCTGCAGGGGGAATACCGCCGGGAGGGATCACCGATATTTCCACGGGCATGGATTGGCTTTGATCATCGCCTCTATAATTTAGACGGCGGGTAGCGACTTGTTGGGAAAGGTCGATCTCTTCTCCGCGCAGCGTGATATCATATCCTATGCTGGGGCCACCAAATTCATGCGCCATTTTACCGCTATTGGCCGATTGGAAACTGACCGCAATATCGGCATTGCTGGTGATTTCAAAATCGATATTGTGGCTGCTGGGCAAAGACAGGTCGCCAAAATCTATGCTGGTTTCGCGGTTTCCGTTACCAAAACTATCCGATCTGACACGCAGCACCGATGCAACCGGAGCCAATATGGCAACCGGCGTTTCAGCGATTAGCTCAGGTCCGTTCAGATCATCGCGGAACAGGCGGATCAATGCTTGCCCGCTATAGGTTCCGCCGCGGACAAATTGGCCTGTTGGAACTGTCACGAAAAGAGCGCCGCTATAAGCGCCGCTGCCGCTGCCGAAACGGCCTTCAATACGGGACAATTGCGATCCCAGAAAATCGGCGTTCAAAAAAGACGGGCCGTTGGTGGTTTTCAATATGTCATAGGTCAGGCTGCCTTCAGGACCGGTCAACTGCCCCGCCGCCGGTGCACCAATGGGCGATGCCGTCAGGAAAAAATCGCAGGGTCCGCCCTCTTTGCTGACCGAAATGGTGAAGCTTTCATAGGATGGGCTGTTATCGAAAACTTCATATCCCCGGCCATAACTGCCGCGCCAATCGACGCTGTTTTCGGCATTAAGGTGCATTTCGCAAGGGCCGGTGCCTGTATCCAAAACATCATTTTGCGCCATCGCCGCACCGCTATAAACGCTTCCGCACATCAGAAACGTGCCGGATATAATACCCCGAAATCCAGAAAATCTATTCATCTTCTTCACTCCCTTCGGCTGGAACATCCACGTCAAAAAATACATAATCTCCAATACGATATAGTCCGGCCGTATCCTCTGGGATTTCCATATCGTTGATAATTTGCCGGTCACCCAAATTGACAGTGATCCGGTAAGTCCGGCCAGCCTCAACACCTTCCAAGAAGAAGCGGCCCTTGGCGTTGGTGAATATCGGCTTGGCATCTTCGCTAGCATTTTTTCATTAGCATTTTTTCCGCCATCCTGCAAAATCGCATTGCCCGAAATATAGACCAGCGGGTCGCCATCCTTATCCACCATATTGCCGACAACAGAGACATTGGCGGCGGTCCCGACGGTCAGGCTGTAGCCGCTACGCAGGCCGGGGCTGAGTTCAAACACCTGTCCGCCAACAGAAGTGCCAGCCGGCGCGTCCGGTGCATCGACCTGAACCGAACGGTTAAAATACGGGGTGAGTGATGTGATTACTGCCGGACCCAATGCACCGCTATATCCAGAATAGCGTGTTTCTGATGATCCAAACCCGGTGCGCGGTTCGACGGCAATATTATAGTCGCCTGCTTTTTCATTCACCTTGAAAATCGCAAAATTGTTGCGGACAGGTCGGCTGATCGCAAATTGCCCGTCAGCCATCACCAAGGCGGAGCCGAAAGTAACCTCGGTGCGCAAATCTCGCCTGCTGTTGTTGCTGAAATAATTGCGGGCAATTTGCTGCACCCCTGCTTCAAAACGATTGCCGAGATAGGCGGCACGAGCGAATTGCCGGTCCGCACCGTTACGCCTGTCGGCACCGGCTCCGAAATTCCAGCTGTCCACCCCGACCGAACCAAGCCGGTTATATTCGATCCGTGCGGCGTTATCCTCCGACATATATGATGCTGTTAGTGATGACCGACCAAGCGGGATTGAAAGACCGAAACGAACGGCAGGGCCGCTGCGTTCCGGGCTTTTGCGATATTCCGCGCCAGCATAAATAGAACCGAAACGAAATTGGCGCGAAACGTTAAATCCGATATAATAACTATCGCCGTCCGCGATGCGGAAATTTTCATAACCTGCTGAAATTTGCGCTCTGGTGCGCGGGCCAAATTTCTGGCTGGCGCGGACTTTCGCTTCTACTGCGGTAAAGGCCCCCGAAAAAATTTCGTTGAGCGTGCGATAATCTTTGCCGGTCAGCGATAATAGCCCGTCAATGGCGCGTTCGCGCGAAGGATCGGTGTCGCGCCAGCGATACTGCATGGTCAGCTTGCTGTCGTCTATTCCAGCTTTGCGGATATTGGTGGAGGCGTTCACGGCGAAGGTGCCAATGGGGGATGCCCATACAATCTCCCCGCCCAAGAGATCGAAATCGCGGCTTCCCTCCCAATTTACGCCTGTGGTCAATGTTGGGCTGATTCCGTATCGGGCATAGGCGGTGCCATTATAGTCACTATCATCATAGCGCCTTATGCCATTGTCATCGCGGAAGGGCAGGCCGACATTGACCGCAAAATCGAGCAGGCCGGGCGCCAGCAACTCTAGGTCATAAAAGGCAGGAAAAGACAGGGTCTCTACTTGCCCGCTGCCATAGTTGATTTGCAGTTCAATATCATTGCCTGCCGATGCGACCAGCGGCAAATCGCGCAAATTATATCGGCCGCTGGGCAGGTCAAAACTGCGCACCGGAGAACCGTTCAAAAGAACCTGAACACGCGCCGGGCGTTCCAATTCAAAGGATTGCTGCGATGTGGGACGGATGTTGAGATAAGGGTTGATCGCGTAATTCCGCGCGGCGGAAATCCCGGCGATACGCGGTGCATTTTGAAACGGGCGGCGCGCGACGGTCAAATCGCCCAGTTCATAGCGGATAAGGCGGCTGCGGTCATCATAGCTAAGCCGGACATCGCCGCGGGTAAATTTTCGGTTTCGGATGCTGTCATAACGCAGGTCCGCAGTCAGCACCGCGCCTTTAATATTAAGCGCTAGGTCAATATCGGCGGCAAAGCGATTGAATGTTTTGTCTATAATGGCGGAATCTTCGACGATGGTAATACCTGCGCGAAAGGATGCAGATGCGGCGATATCGGCTTCTTTTGCAAATTCGACATTGCCGCGCCCCCGCCTGCTGCGAATATTGAGATCGCGCACTGCACGAATTTCAAGCGGTATGCCGATGCGCAGCACCAATTGTGCCTTGTCAAATGTTACCTCTAAGCCCATTTGGCGCAGCATCCGGAACGGGATTTTGTCGCGGCCATTGGTCAGCTGCCGGATTTTTACAGATGCCTCTTCGGTAATGGCGCCAGCCAAAACATTGGCAACAAAATCGGCCTCTACCCAGCCCTCTTCGTCCCGGTCATCGGGGGCAATCCGGTACGCTCCCATATTCACCCCTTCGATCAGGGTATTATAGTCATTTTCTCCAATTGCGGGTCGTTCCTTACCAAATACCGAACGAAAAATATCATCAATGGATTCGGCTTTTGTGTTGCTGACCGGCTGCCTATCCTGTTCCTTATTGTCCCCGGCATCTTGCGCCTGTAGTCGCGGCGCGAAAATTGTCGCCGTCACCAAGGCTGCATATAAATGCGATAAAAGGCGGGTTTTGCGCATGGGGATACATGGTCAGTTGAAGACGGTATAGCCGGTTTGCAGATCGCCGGTGACAGCACCAAAGGGCAAACCGTCGGGCCATGGTAACCGTATGATGCGTTCGTTGCCGACAAGAATATTCTGATTGGCAAGCGCCGCCAGGGCTTCGCCTTCCAAGCTGATGCTGCCGCCACCATTTTGAGGGGTTACTGTCAAAACCGGTTTATCCAATATTGCACGGCGGGTTCCATCGCTTAATATCCGTGCCTCCAGCCATTTCGCGCCCTTATCATCGGTAACAGGGGCTAGGCCAACAAGCTTAGCCGAGGGAGCAGATTTAGGCGGAACGATATAAAGCGCGGCCTCATAACGGTAGCTCATATCAACCTTTACCGACACCTCGCCTTGCTTTTGGTCCTTGAATTTAATCGGCAATTGCGTGGTTACAATGCGGTAGGATAATTCTTTTTCCGGTGCAGGGTCACCCACCCATTGGACTTTGAAACTTTGGCTTGCCTTTGGCGCGATTACCATTGCGGCGGTGAGATAATGATATCATCATCTTCGGGGGTGCGGGTTTCGGTGCCATCCGGATTTTGCTGACGCGCATAGGCACGCACTTCGATAGCAATTGGCACGTCATGCGTGTTGGTAATCAACAAATTCTGCGACGCGCCCGAACCATTGGGGGACAATTGAATGACAATCGGTTTCAAATCATAACTGTGCGCCGGCGCAATGACCAGCAACAGCGATAGCGAAATAAAGCTAGCCAATGCTTTGAGAAAACGGATCATCTTTTTCCCCCTCTTGCTATTATCTTATGTGGTGGCTGGCCGGAATATGTCCGGCCAGCCTGCATAGGTCCATGGCTTAGTAATTGGCAGCCAAGGTAATGGTCAGCTCGTCTGAATATTCACCGGCAACCGCATATTCTTGCGGATTGTCAAAGCTCAGGTCCAGATTGCCAGTCCGTGTGCCGCCATTGAAAAAGATATTTTCCCAATCATTGTTGGTCACGATAACAACTGGCGAAGCTTGCATATCAGCCGAGTTGGTTGTGGTAGCGGCTATGCCTAAACCCAGAAAGCTGGCTTCTACGTCATAGTCGATATTCACAACGCCGCCGCTGGTGGTGTTCAGCATTCCGCCATTCAGCGAAGACAGCGATACGGTATAGGGCGAGTTGCAGCTATACAGGATGGTCAGGCTGCCTTGGTTGCCAGGGTTCAGCATATCGACATTGAATGTGCCGCTGCCTTCAGGAACCAGTTCGCAATTGCTGGCCACCGAACCGCTTAGCCCGATAACATAGGATTCGCTATCCTGTGCCATTGCGGGTGTTGCGGCCAATGCGGCTGCTACTGAAATTACACTTGCTGCTTTGATTAAAGTTTTCATCGTTTTTCTCCATAGTCTTAACGGGAATCACTTCCCTTCATCCCTGGAAATTCAGGGTCGCATCTGACCGGGAAAATACTGCCGCTTCGTCCGGCCCCAAGGACGACAGACGGGATTTTGACATTGTGGAGAAAGGCTATGGCATAGCAATTGCTTGCCTTACCGAAGCTATGCGCGTAAATACACGCTGTGAGCTTTCTCACAATTTGGGCGAGTTCCCGTGAACTTGTCCATAGGGCTCGTCAGCGATCTGACACCAATCACTTTTCGCTGGCGGGCCTGTCCTTTTTGAAAGCCAATATACTGGCTTTCAAAAAACTGATTATAGCGCAATCCCCTCCATAGGCCGAAGGGGAGCATCCAAGCATGATAGCCGGGCGCACTGCACTTTCAAAATTTCTGTGGAATTAAAATTCAAAGATAGAACATCGAAGATGCTCTCCCTCAATCGCACTATCCCTTGTGCATTTACAAATTTCGTCATCATGTCACCCCAGAATGAATCCCGTATTTACTACGTGAATCCTATAACAACAATGCGGCCCTGATTTTGTTTGGTCCCTGCATATCTGAATGCAGGATTAACTTTATGGCAGCAATTATTTACATTTCTGTGATTAATGCAAGTGACTCAAAGAAAATGATATTATCCACTTATCCACAGGAAGAAAATTGTCTTTGAATCCAATGCGTAGCAATCTGAAGCAGGCACAGAATCTTGGTTAACGCAGGATTGACCAAATTTTACAATTTGCCGCTTTCATCCAATGAAAGTCCATTTTGACTTTCGTTGTCACTTCTCATTTAACCCTCCGAGTCGTTTAGTTTTTTTGGGCCGGTTCGGGTAGCATCCAATCAATGGGTTCGCGCCCTTTTTCTTTTAGAAAAGCATTGGCTTTGGAAAAATGTCTGCAGCCAAAAAAACCGTTATGCGCGGCCAAAGGAGAAGGATGGGCCACACGCAGCACAAGATGGCGGTTATCATCAACAAATGCAGCCTTTTTCTGGGCATACGCACCCCAAAGCAGAAAGGCGACGGGGTCGCTGCGCTCGTTCACCTTGGCAATGATGCTATCGGTAAATTGTTCCCAGCCCCGTTTTTGATGCGATGCAGCCTGATGCGCCTCAACGGTCAGAACGCTGTTAAGCAAGAGCACGCCCTGCTGCGCCCAATATTCCAAAAATCCGTGGGATGCAGGCGCTATACCCAAATCCTGATGCAATTCCTTATAGATGTTTTTCAGGCTTGGCGGGGTGGGGACGCCAGGCTGAACCGAGAAACAAAGGCCATGCGCCTGACCGGGGCCATGATAGGGGTCCTGACCCAAAATTACCACGCGGACCCGGTCCAGCGGGGTTAGGTCCAGGGCGCGGAACCAATTGCGGCTATGCGGGAATATTTGTTTTCCGGCGGCCTTTTCTGTTTTCAAAAATGCGCGTAAGCTTGCCATATAATCGCTGGCAAATTCATCTGCCAATGCGGCTTTCCAGCTATCATGCATTGCCGCCTGCGCCATTTGCTGACTGTTCTGTTTTGCGCGGCGCAGTCAACATTTCGTCCCATGCTGCTGCCTCTTTTTTGGACGGCGCACCCAAAAGATCCGTGGCATGACGCAGTCTTTCGCGGATCACATCGCGGCCCAAATGGGTAATGGCATCAAATAAGGGCACGCCCTGAGCCGCGCCGGTAATGGCAAGATACATCGGCCGGATAACATCTTTTAGCTTTGCGTCCAATATCTCAGCCGATAGGCGCAGGCTCGCTTCCACCGCGTCGCGGTTCCAATCAATCAGCGCGTCAAATTGGGTCAGCGTCAGATGGTAAGCTTGCCGCTGTTGCAGTTCGTCCAGCTTCACACCGTCGCGCAATCGCTCCGCCGATTGCCCATCAATCCGGTTCATAAAAAACATCGAAGTCAGGCCGCCAAGGTCGGATAATTTGGTGATCCGCGCCTGTGCCATTTCGGCTATGGGTAGCAAATAAGTGTCATTCAGCGCCCAGGATTTAACCGCTTCCAAAAACTGCTCCGTGTCCATGGTTTCGCGCAAATAACGGCCATTAAGCCATTCGAGCTTTGCCGTATCAAATACCGGCCCGCCCAGTGTGATATTGTGCACATCAAATTCGTCGATCAGTTTTTGCAGGCTGCTCATCTCATCCTCTTCACCCGCCGAACGGATAAACAGGCCCAGGAAATTCTGCATCGCTTGCGGCAGGTAGCCAGCGCGTTGATAGAACAAGATGCTGGTCGGGTTTTTGCGCTTGGACAGTTTGGACTTGTCGGCATTGCGCAGCAGCGGCAAATGCGTCAGCACTGGCGGTTCCCACCCGAAATATTGGTAAAGCAGCAAATGTTTGGGAGCAGAGGAAATCCACTCCTCCCCGCGCATGACATGAGTAATGCCCATCAATGATCATCAACCACATTGGCCAGATGATAGGTAGGCAGGCCGTCCGATTTCATCAGCACCTGCATATCGACGACGCGATATTCAAACTCAATTTCTCCGCGAAGCGTGTCATTTACCTTGCACACGCCCTGATCGGGGATTTTCATCCGCACAACATGGGGCGTCCCCGCAGAGTCCAACTTGGCACGGTCATCATCGGTCAGCGAAAGGCAGCTGCCATCATAACGCGGGGGCTGTTTTGCGGCCATTTGCTGGCGCCGCATATCGGCAAGTTTTTCCGATGTGCAATAACATTTGAAGGCGTTACCATCCGCCAGCAAACGGTCGCAATGTTCGGTATAGATGGCACTGCGTTCGGACTGTCGATAGGGGCCATGCGGCCCGCCAACATCCGGCCCTTCGTCCCAGCTAAGTCCCAGCCATTTCAGGCTGTCCAATATCATCTTTTCCGACTGCGGCGTTGACCGGGCCTGATCGGTATCCTCTATTCGCAGCAGAAATTCGCCGCCATGTTTTTTTGCAAAACAATAGTTGATCAGCGCGATATAGGCTGTGCCAACATGAGGATCGCCCGTGGGGGAGGGGGCAACACGGGTGCGGACTTTGGCGGTTTGGGGGTTCATGCGGGACATACTTTCCGGTCAACGGGTAAAAAACGGTAATCAAGCGGCCTCTATCAAGCGGTTGCCGATAGGCCAAGCATTATGCCATAGCTTTGTCATAATTATCATGGATAGCAATGTAACGAACAAAGGGTATCTGGATAATCATATGCAACCAAATCGGCGTCATTTTGGATATGGGCTTTGCGCTTTGGCGTTTTCAGGTCTGGCGGTGCGGGTCGCGGCACAGATGCCGGTGCCTGGCAAGAGCGAGGTTACAGGCTTTGGTCCGCTGGTGCCTGATCCCGATAAGCTGCTCGATTTACCAAAGATTTTCTTACCGTGTCCTATCGCGTTATTCCAACCGGATGCGGGACGGTTTGATTGTGCCTGATAAGGCCGATGGCATGGGCTGTATTGACCTTGGCGGTGGTCAGGTGGCGTTGGTGCGCAATCATGAATTGAAAGAAAATGATATGGCACGCGGGCCATTTGCGGGGCCTCCTAAAAAACCGATTTCGTCCTTTGACTATAAAATGATCGGCGAAAATAAAGTGCCGCTGCCCGGCGGAACATCAACGCTTATCTATGATATGGCAAGCGGCCAGGTGGTGGATGAATATATGAGCCTTTTGGGCACCATCCGTAATTGTTCGGGCGGAATCACCCCTTGGGGCAGCTGGCTGAGCTGTGAGGAAACAGTAGCAAAGGCCGGAGAAGCGGGGCAGCAGGATCATGGCTGGGTGTTTGAAGTCCCGGCAAAACAAGCGGGCCTTGCCGATCCTGTGCCATTAAAGGCGATGGGCCGGTTTAACCACGAAGCCGCCGCTGTCGATCCACACACCGGCATTGTTTATCTGACCGAAGACAGGGACGACAGCCTATTCTACCGCTTCATTCCCAAAACTCCGGGCAAGCTTTTAGATGGCGGGCGATTACAGGCTATGGTTTTGGCTATTCCCGATACCCGCAATTGGAATGATAAGCGCTTAAAGTCGGGGCAGAAGCTGCTAACAAGCTGGATAGACCTAGACAATGTCGAAAGCCCTGAAGATGATTTGCGGCTGCGTGGCGCCAGAAAGGGCGCCGCCCTGATTGCGCGGGGTGAGGGGATTTTTTGGGGCGAGGGTGAGCTGTATTTTGCCAGCACCAGCGGCGGCAATGCAAAATATGGTCAGATTTTCCGCTATACCCCCTCTGCAAAGGAAGGGGGCAAAGGGCGGCAGGGCAGGCTGGAGCTATTCTATGAGGCGACGGACCCTGCCTTTTATAATTTTGGTGATAATTTATGCGTCATGCCCAATGGTCATTTGATGGTATGCGAGGATCAATATACCGACATTACCGAAAACCACCTTCGCGGCGTCACCGCAAATGGCAAAACCTATATCTTTGCCAAAAGCAGGATCCAGACAGAGTTTGCAGGGGCGTGTTTTTCGCCTGATGGATCGACCCTGTTTGTGAACCTCTATGCACCGACCACGACTTTTGCGATCACCGGTCCATGGGATAGGGTTCTGACCGTATAAATAACCTTCAGAAGCGAATAGGTTAATAGCATTGCATTCAACCCTTCCTTCTCGCCCCTCTTGACGTATCTGCCTTTGCCCGCTAATGGCCGCGCTTCCAAAGGGAGTGGCGTGATTCTTTCGCGTTTTTCTTTTTGCGAACAGACATAGTGCACATTGTATTTGCGGCCGGGTGGGCCAAAGGCTGAGCCTCCACCTCTTAACGGCTGTCCATGCAAAGTAACCTAAGATATCAAACTAACCAAGGTGAAGATATGCCAACGATTAACCAGCTGGTCCGCAAGGGCCGGACTCCGCAAAAAGCGAAGTCAAAGGTTCCAGCAATGGAAGCCAATCCACAAAAACGCGGTGTTTGCACTCGCGTTTACACAACGACCCCGAAAAAGCCGAACTCGGCGCTTCGCAAAGTGGCCAAGGTCCGTTTGACCAACAGCCGCGAGGTCATTTCCTATATCCCTGGCGAAGGCCACAATCTTCAGGAGCATAGCGTGGTCCTGATCCGTGGCGGCCGTGTACGTGACCTTCCCGGTGTGCGTTACCACGTGCTTCGCGGTGTGCTCGATACGCAAGGCGTGAAAGACCGCAAGCAGTCGCGCTCAAAATATGGCGCGAAGCGTCCTAAATAAGATCGGGAGAATAGAATATGTCACGTCGTCGTCGTCCCGAAAAACGGGTTATCCTGCCCGATCCCAAATTTGGTGATCTGGTGCTGTCGAAATTTATGAACAACCTGATGTTGGACGGAAAGAAATCCGCCGCAGAACGGATTGTTTATGGTGCGCTTGATTCGGTTGAAGAACGCGCCAAGAAAAATCCTGTGGAATTGTTTCATGAAGCTTTGAACAATGTGAAGCCAGGTATCGAAGTGCGTTCGCGCCGCGTGGGCGGTGCCACCTATCAGGTGCCTTGCGAAGTGCGTCCTGAACGGGCACAGGCGCTCGCCATTCGTTGGCTTATCGGTGCGGCTCGTAACCGCAGCGAAACCACCATGGCTGCTCGCTTGTCGGGTGAATTGATGGACGCCGCGAATAACCGCGGTAACGCCGTCAAGAAACGCGAAGATACGCATCGCATGGCCGATGCCAACAGGGCCTTTGCGCATTATCGCTGGTAACCCTTCGTTCGGCCGTATAAATATTCAATAGAGGGGCTGGCCAAAAACCGGCCCCTTTCCCTATAGGGCGGCGCACTAACGCTCACCCCCTTCACACGGAGTAAAGACCATGGCACGCAGCCATCCATTAGACAGGTATCGCAACATTGGTATTATGGCGCATATCGACGCCGGTAAAACCACGACCACCGAACGTATCCTTTATTATACCGGTAAATCCTATAAAATCGGCGAAGTGCATGATGGCGCGGCGACGATGGATTGGATGGAGCAAGAGCAAGAGCGTGGCATTACGATTACGTCGGCTGCAACGACCTGTTTTTGGACGGTGAAAGATGATAATGGTGCAGAACACCGTATCAACATCATCGACACACCCGGGCACGTTGACTTCACCATTGAAGTTGAGCGCAGCCTGCGCGTGCTTGACGGTGCCGTGGCTTGCTTTGACGGTGTCGCCGGCGTGGAGCCGCAATCTGAAACTGTATGGCGTCAGGCCGACAAATATGGCGTGCCGCGGATGTGCTTTATCAACAAATTGGACCGCACCGGCGCGAATTTCGAATATTGCGTAAAATCAATTATCGACCGTTTGGGCGCGACTCCGGCTGTGCTTTATATTCCTATCGGTATTGAAAGCGATCTGAAGGGTCTGGTTGACCTTGTGAAGCAGCGTGCGATCATCTGGAAAGATGAAAGTCTGGGCGCCGAATTCAGCTATGAAGAGATTCCTGCTGACCTCGTGGACAGTGCCGCTGAATACCGCAACAAGCTGATCGAACTTGCCGTAGAGCAGGATGATGATGCGATGGAAGCCTATCTGGAAGGCAATGAACCTGATGTCGCAACGCTAAAAAAACTGATCCGTAAAGGCACGCTGAACCATAGCTTTGTTCCTGTATGTTGCGGAAGTGCGTTTAAGAATAAGGGTGTCCAGCCGCTTCTCGATGCAGTGGTTGACTATCTGCCCAGCCCGCTTGATGTGCCCGCGATTGAAGGCGTTTTGCTGGACGGTGAGACCAAAGATAACCGCCCGTCTAGCGACGAGGTGCCTTTTGCCGCGCTGGCGTTCAAAGTGATGAACGACCCGTTTGTAGGCTCGCTCACCTTCGCCCGCATTTATTCGGGTAAGTTGGAAAAAGGCTCTGTGTTGAATTCAGTGAAGGATAAGAAAGAGAAAATCGGCCGTATCCTTGAAATGCACTCCAATGAACGCAAGGACATTGAAGAGGCGTTTGCGGGCGACATCGTCGCACTTGCCGGGATGAAAGAAACTACCACAGGCGATACGCTATGTGCACCGTTAAAGCCCATCATTCTGGAGCGGATGGAATTTCCGGAGCCGGTTATCGAGCTTTCGGTGGAGCCAAAGACAAAAGCTGACCAAGAAAAAATGGGTATCGCGCTTAACCGTCTGGCGGCCGAAGATCCTTCGTTCCGTGTGTCGACTGATCATGAATCGGGTCAAACGATTATTAAGGGTATGGGTGAGCTTCACCTCGACATCCTTGTCGATCGTATGCGCCGCGAATTTAAGGTGGAGGCCAATGTCGGTGCGCCACAGGTGGCTTACCGCGAATATATCGCCCGCGAAGTTGATATTGACTACACCCATAAGAAACAATCGGGTGGTTCGGGTCAATTTGGCCGCGTCAAATTCACCGTGAAGCCAGGCGAGCGTGGCAGCGGCATCATCTTTAACGATGAAGTTAAAGGCGGTAATATTCCAAAAGAATATATCCCCAGCGTCGAAAAAGGTATGCGCGAAACTGCGGAGGGTGGATCGCTTATTGGCTTCCCGATTATCGACTTTGAAATCTCCCTTTATGACGGTGCGTATCATGATGTGGACTCGTCCGCACTGGCATTTGAGATTGCAGGCCGTGCCGCAATGCGGGAAGCTGCGCAAAAAGCCGGTATCAAGCTGCTTGAGCCGGTGATGAAGGTAGAAGTTGTCACTCCGGAGGAATATCTGGGTGATGTAATCGGCGACATGAACTCGCGCCGTGGCCAAATTCAGGGCACGGATACACGGGGTAATGCGCAAATTGTGGAGGCAATGGTGCCGCTGGCCAATATGTTTGGCTATGTAAACCAGCTGCGTTCCTTTACCCAAGGCCGGGCAAATTATTCGATGGTATTCTCGCACTATGACGAGGTTCCATCAAATGTTGCCACGGAATTAAAAGAGAAGCTGGCGTAAAGCCGAAAAACAAGCTAGGCGCGCTCCACGATTCTTGGTGATTTGCTGAAAATCCCCTTGGAGCCGCCAAGCTTGAAAAGCTTGACATTGGAACGCAACCTCGCCAAGGCGCGCGCGGACAGTTCCTTCAACAGAATGAATATTTGAACCAAAAGGTAGGATAAAATGGCAAAAGCAAAGTTTGAGCGGACCAAGCCGCATTGCAACATCGGCACCATCGGTCACGTTGACCATGGTAAAACAACCCTGACCGCTGCGATCACCAAAGTGATGGCGGAAGAGCATGGCGGTTCCGCTGTTGATTTCGCAAATATCGATAAGGCTCCTGAAGAGCGCGAGCGCGGCATCACCATCTCTACCGCTCACGTGGAATATGAAACCGGTGCGCGTCACTATGCCCATGTCGACTGCCCCGGACACGCTGACTATGTTAAGAACATGATCACCGGTGCGGCCCAGATGGATGGCGCGATCTTGGTTGTGAACGCTGCTGACGGTCCTATGCCGCAAACCCGCGAGCACATCCTGCTGGCACGCCAAGTTGGCGTTCCTGCCCTTGTTGTTTACATGAACAAGGTTGATCAGGTTGACGATGAAGAAATTCTTGAGCTGGTTGAAATGGAAATCCGTGAGTTGCTGTCTTCTTACGACTTCCCCGGCGATGACATTCCTGTTGTAAAGGGTTCGGCTCTGGCTGCTTTGGAAGGCCGCGACGATAATATTGGTAAAGAATCGATCATCGCGTTGATGAACGCAGTGGACGAAGCCATTCCGCAGCCTGCACGTCCGGTTGACCAACCGTTCCTGATGCCAGTGGAAGACGTATTTTCGATCTCTGGCCGTGGTACTGTTGTGACCGGCCGTGTCGAAACCGGCATTGTCAAAGTGGGCGAAGAAGTTGAAATCGTGGGTATCCGCGATACCGCGAAAACCACAGTGACTGGCGTTGAAATGTTCCGCAAGCTGCTCGATCAGGGTGAAGCTGGCGATAATATTGGTGCGCTGGTTCGCGGCGTTGGCCGTGAAGATGTGGAGCGTGGTCAGGTTCTTTGTAAGCCTGGTTCGGTTACCCCGCACACCGAATTTAGTGCAGAAGTATATGTGCTTTCGAAAGACGAAGGTGGCCGTCACACGCCATTCTTTGCGAACTATCGTCCGCAATTCTACTTCCGCACCACCGACGTTACAGGTGAAGTTATCCTGCCAGAAGGCACCGAAATGGTCATGCCTGGCGATAAAGTAACCATCAGCGTCAAATTGATCGCACCGATCGCTATGGACCCAGGTCTGCGTTTCGCAATTCGCGAAGGTGGCCGCACCGTCGGTTCAGGGGTTGTAGGAACGATCACAAAGTAATATAGGCTGCGCATCCCGGGTGAATTTGATTCGCCCGGGGCAGTTTAGAAATTTATAAAAGCAGCTATTCCGGCTTACAAAGGGTAAGCCGGTATGGCTGTTTTCGGCTCTTTCATATTGGTAGAAATTAGGATTTGGTATACACCATGGAAACGCAGAATATTCGCATTCGCCTTAAAGCTTTTGACCACCGCGTGCTTGATCAGGCGACTGGAGACATCGCCGACACTGCTCGCCGCACCGGCGCTTTGATCCGGGGGCCAATTCCGCTTCCTACCAAGATTGAAAAATTTACCGTGAACCGCGGCCCGCACGTCGACAAAAAGTCGCGCGAGCAATTTGAGGTTCGCACCTATAAACGGATGCTCGATATTGTGCAGCCGACACCGCAAACCGTTGATGCGCTGATGAAGCTCGATCTGGCTGCTGGTGTGAATGTAGAAATTAAGCTGGCCTAATCGCTTGCTTGTCTGGCGCAGAATCGCCGGGCATTTTGAAAGTTTCCGTACAAGCGGAAACGGACATGGAATACCGCCGGAATATTATCCGGGCTGCGTTCCCCGTCTCGCCATACTCTCCTTACTATAAAGGAGTGGTGGCACTCAGCCCGGACGGGGCTCGTTACATTTCAGGGTTGAAAACAGGCGTCACGCCCTCCTGGCAATCCTGCCAGCCGGGCCTCTGACATAATTTGGAGTATGGATCATGCGCACTGGCGTGATCGCGAAAAAGATGGGTATGATGCGCCTCTTCAATGAAGATGGCCGTCACGTTCCTGTCACCGTTCTGGCCCTTGAAGGATGCCAGGTGGTCGGCGCTCGCAACCAAGAACGCGATGGCTATTTTGCTGTCCGTTTGGGAGCGGGAGCCCGTAAAGCGAAAAATGTAAACAAGCCGCAACGTGAAGAATTCGCCAAGGCACAGGTGGAGCCAAAGGCTCGTGTCGCTGAATTCCGCGTTGATAACGAAGATGGTCTCCTGCCCGTAGGTGCCGCTATCTCCGCCGACCATTTTGTTGATGGTCAGCTGGTTGATATTACCGGCCACACACAGGGTAAAGGTTTTGCCGGTGCCATGAAGCGTTGGGGCTTTGGCGGTATGCGCGCAACCCACGGCGTCTCTATCTCGCACCGTGCCCATGGTTCGACTGGTCAACGTCAGGATCCGGGTAAAGTGTTCAAGGGTAAGAAAATGGCCGGCCATATGGGCGACCGCCAACGCACGCAGCAAAATCTGGAAATTGTGCGCACCGATGTTGCTCGCGGCCTGATTTTCGTGAAGGGCAGCGTGCCCGGCGCGAAAAATGGCTGGTTGCTGGTTCGTGATGCGGTCAAGCAACCTTCACCAGAAGGTGCGCCTTTCCCCGGTTCGTTCAAAAATGACAATGACGCGCCAATCGAAGATGCTGAAATCGTAAAAGACGGTCTGCATTTGGAAGGTGCGGCGGATACCCCCGCTGCGGACGCTCCTGTTGCTGATGCATCTGAAGAGAAGGAGGGTTAATCCATGAAACTCAAAGTTCAAACCCTCGACGCAAAAGCCAAAGGTGACATTGACCTGAATGACGATGTCTTCGGTCTGGAGCCACGGGCGGACATTTTGCACCGCGTTGTCACATGGCAACGCGAAAAGGCTCGCGGTACTGCTCGCCCAACACGTGAGCGTAGCGATGTAGCCCGCACCGGTAAGAAGTTCGGCAACCAAAAAGGTGGCGGCAGCGCCCGTCATGGCAACCGCCGTGCTCCGGTCTTTATCGGTGGTGGTAAAGCCCATGGTGCTCGTTTGCGGGACTTTAACCCGTCGCTGAACAAGAAAATCCGTGCGCTTGGCCTGAAAATGGCTTTGTCGAGCAAGGCAAAAGCCGGATCGCTGTTCGTGCTTGAAAATGTGGAATTGAAAGACGCCAAAACCAAGGTGCTTCAAGGTCATATCGGCAAGCTTGGTCTGGGTAAGAAGATCCTTGTGATCGACGGTGAAGCCGTGAATGACAATTTCCGCAAAGCATCGGCCAATCTGGTCGGCATCAACTTGCTCCCCGCTGTGGGCGCAAATGTCTATGACATTTTGAATGCCGATAGCTTGGTTTTGACCCGCGCTGCGGTTGAAAAACTGGAGGCGCGTTTCAATGGCTAAAAAACAAACCATCGACGCCCGTCATTATGACGTGATTGTTGCGCCGCATATTACCGAAAAAGCAACATTGCTATCGGAAAATAATGCGGTGGTTTTCAAGGTTGCGAAAACCGCGACCAAGCCAGAGATCAAGGCCGCTGTTGAGGCTTTGTTTGGCGTAAAGGTAACCGGCGTTAATACGCTGGTGCAAAAAGGTAAGGTCAAGCGTTGGAAGGGTTCGCCCTATAAGCGCAGTGACGTGAAAAAAGCTGTTGTGACTTTGGCTGAAGGCCAGATGATCGACGTGACCACGGGGGTTTAACGGATAGACTATGGCATTAAAAAGCTACAAACCGACTAGCCCCGCCCGCCGCGGCCTAGTGCTTGTTGACCGGTCCAGCCTGTATAAAGGCCGTCCGGTAAAAGCGCTTACAGAAGGCAAGAAGAAAACCGGTGGCCGCAATAACAAAGGTCATGTGACCTCGCGCGGTATTGGTGGTGGTCATAAGCAAAAATACCGCGTCATTGATTTCAAGCGCCGGAAATGGGATATGCCCGCGACCGTCGAGCGTTTGGAATATGATCCCAACCGCACCGCTTTTATCGCGCTGATCAAATATGAAGATGGCGAGCAGGCCTATATCATTGCGCCACAGCGCCTAGCTGTTGGTGATAGTGTGATTGCCGGTGAAAAAACCGATGTTAAGCCCGGCAATGCGATGTTGTTGAGCCAGATGCCGGTGGGTACCATTTGCCATAATATCGAAATGAAGCCTGGCAAGGGCGCTCAGATTGCACGCAGCGCAGGCACGTATGTGCAGCTCGTCGGCCGTGATGGTGGACGCGTTATTGTTCGCCTGAATTCAGGTGAGCAGCGTTATATTCTTGGCAATTGCATGGGCACCGTTGGCGCGGTTTCAAACCCTGATAATTCAAACACCACGCTGGCCAAAGCAGGTCGTAACCGTTGGCGCGGTATTCGCCCGCTGACTCGCGGTGTGGCAAAGAACCCGGTCGATCACCCTCATGGTGGTGGTGAAGGCCGGACCTCTGGTGGTCGTCACCCAGTGACGCCTTGGGGTAAGCCAACCAAGGGTGCGCGGACCCGCAAGAATAAATCGACCGACCGGATGATCATCCGTTCACGTCATGCGAAGAAGAAGAGGTAACTTATGTCTCGTTCCGTCTGGAAAGGTCCGTTTGTTGACCTCTATCTGCTGAAAAAAGCAGAAACCGCCCAGGATGAAGGCGCCCGTTCGCCGATCAAAACCTGGTCACGCCGCTCGACGATCTTGCCGCAATTTGTCGGCCTGACGTTCAACGTTTACAACGGCCATAAATTCATTCCCGTATCGGTGAATGAAGACATGGTCGGCCACAAGCTGGGTGAGTTCGCACCAACGCGCACTTATCATGGCCATGGCGCAGACAAGAAGGGCAAACGCTAATGGGTAAGCAATCCGCCCCCCGCCGCGTAGGCGATAATGAAGCATTGGCCGTTGGCACGACCATTCGTGGCAGTGCGCAAAAGCTGAACCTGTTGGCTGCGCTTATCCGTGGCCGCAAGGTAGACGAGGCCTTGAGCATCCTGAAATTCTCCAAAAAGGGAATGGCAGAAGATGTGAGCAAGGTTTTGGCCTCTGCTATCGCCAATGCGGAAAATAACCATAATCTTGATGTGGACGCGCTGTTCGTAAAAGAAGCTAGCGTCGGCAAGGCGCTAAGCATGAAGCGCTTTCAGGCCCGCGCCCGCGGCCGATCAAGCCTTATCGTGAAACCTTTTAGCCGTTTGCGCATCGTTGTCCGCGAACAAGAAGAAGAGGCGTAAACCATGGGTCAAAAAAGTAATCCAATCGGGCTTCGCCTGCAGATTAACCGGACTTGGGACAGCCGTTGGTTCGCGGAAGGTCATGAATATGGCCAGATGCTGATCGAGGATCTCAAAATCCGTAAATTCATCTTTGAAACCTTGCCGCAAGCAGCGATTTCAAAGGTGGTTATCGAACGTCCGGCCAAAAATTGCAGGGTGTCCATTTATGCGGCACGCCCCGGTGTTATCATCGGCAAAAAAGGCGCTGACATTGAAAAGCTGAAAAAGCAAATCGGTCAGTTTACTTCTGCTGAAATCAGTTTGAATATCGTCGAAATCCGCAAGCCGGAGGTTGACGCGAAACTGGTGGCTCAGGGTATTGCCGATCAGCTGATCCGCCGTATCGCTTTCCGCCGTGCCATGAAACGTGCAGTGCAATCAGCGCTACGTTTGGGAGCTGAAGGTATTAAGATCACTTGTGGCGGCCGTTTGGGCGGGGCAGAAATTGCCCGCGTCGAATGGTATCGTGAAGGCCGTGTGCCTTTGCACACGCTGCGTGCAAATGTTGACTATGCCGAAGCCGAAGCGCTTACCGCTTATGGTATTATCGGCATTAAATGCTGGATCTTTAAGGGCGAGATTCTCGGCCATGATCCAATGGCAATGGACCGCCTGATGATGGAAGCCCAAACTTCGGGTGTCCGTCCCCATGGCGACCGGCGTTGATAGGATAGGGTAGAAAAATGCTACAACCTAAAAAACATAAATTCCGCAAGCAGTTTAAGGGCCGGATCAAGGGCGCTGCCAAGGGTGGCACCGAGCTGAATTTCGGTTCCTATGGCCTGAAAGCGTTGGAGCCGGAGCGGATCACTGCGCGTCAGATCGAGGCAGCCCGCCGTGCGATCACACGTCATATCAAACGTCAGGGACGTTTGTGGATCCGTATATTCCCCGACGTGCCGGTCACCAAAAAACCTGCCGAAGTGCGTCAGGGTAAAGGTAAGGGTTCGGTTGAATATTGGGCGGCCAAGGTAAAACCAGGGCGCATCATGTTCGAACTTGACGGCGTTCCGGGACCAATTGCTGCTGTTGCTTTTCAACGCGCCGCGATGAAGCTGCCGGTTAAAACCAAAGTAGTAGCCCGTCTGGGTGATACTTCACATCTGGGAGCATCATAAGATGAGCAAAACAGAAGATCTCCGCGTCAAAACCGACGATGAACTGTCGGCACAATTGACCGAATTGAAGCGTGAAGCCTTCAACCTGCGTTTCCAGGCGGCTACCGGCCAATTGGAAAACCCGCACGCGTTCGTGTGGTTCGCCGCGACATTGCTCGCATCAAGACACTTCAAGGCGAGCGCGCTGCCGCTACCGCGAAATCGGCATAAGGAGCCAATAGGATGCCAAAACGCATATTAACCGGCACGGTTGTCTCCGACAAAAATGACAAAACCATTGTTGTGAAGGTCGAACGCAAGGTGAAGCACCCGCTGTACGGCAAGATTATCCGTCGTTCGAAAAAATATCATGCCCATGATGAGGCGAATGAATTCAAAGCAGGCGAAACCGTCCGTATTGAAGAAACAAGGCCGATTTCGAAGAATAAAACCTGGAAGGTATTGGAGCGTGAAACCGCTGCAAAGCCAGCCAAGACGGAAGAGGCAGACGCTTAAGATTTAAGCGCACTGCCAAACGGATTTAGGAACTACCGGGCGGATCCCGGCAAGCCCAAACGAAAGGAATTGGATCCATGATCCAGATGCAATCAAATCTCGACGTCGCTGACAACAGCGGTGCGAAGCGCGTCCAGTGCATTAAGGTGCTGGGCGGGTCAAAGCGCCGCTTTGCCGGCGTTGGCGACATCATCGTGGTGTCGATCAAAGAAGCGGCTCCGCGCGGTAAGGTGAAGAAGGGCGACGTGCACAAGGCCGTCATCGTTCGTACCCGCAAGGATATCCGCCGCGGCGACGGCAGCGTCATCCGCTTTGACGGCAATGCCGCTGTGCTGATCGGTAACAATGGCGAGCCCATTGGCACCCGTATTTTTGGCCCTGTGGTCCGTGAGCTGCGTGCCAAAAAGCATATGAAAATAATCAGTCTTGCGCCGGAGGTGCTATAATCATGGCTATGGCAAAAATCAAAAAAGGCGACACAGTAGCGTTGCTGGTTGGTCCAAAAGATCAGCGCGGTCGTACAGGTGAAGTGATCAAAGTTCTTCCAAAAGAAGACAAGGTGGTCGTTTCTGGCCTGAATGTTCGCGTGCGTCACACCAAGCCGACACAAGCTGACCCGCAGGGCGGAAAAAAATCGTTTGAAGCTCCTATCCATATTTCAAATGTGGCTGTTGTTGATCCTAAAGACGGAAAGCCGACAAGAGTGCGCATTGAAACCAATAAGGACGGCAAAAAATCACGCGTCGCCGTTAAGTCTGGGGAGACGATCAATGGCTGATAAAAAATACACCCCGCGCATGAAGCAGCGTTATGACGATGTCGTCGTTAAAGCGATGCAGGAAAAATTCGGCTATAAAAACCATATGGCTATTCCAAAGATCGAAAAAATCACGCTCAATATGGGTGTCGGTGAAGGATCGCAGGATAAGAAGAAGGTTACCACCGCGCTTGCCGAGATGGAATTGATTGCGGGTCAAAAGCCTGTGATCACCAAGGCGAAAAAATCCATCGCAGGTTTTAAACTGCGTGAAGGTATGCCGATCGGCGTGAAAGTAACGCTGCGCGGTGCGCAAATGTATGAATTCATCGATCGTCTGGTGACGGTCGCGATGCCACGTATTCGTGACTTTCGCGGTTTGAACCCGAAAAGCTTTGATGGCCGCGGCAATTTCGCCATGGGTCTGAAAGAGCAGATCATTTTCCCAGAGATTAGCTATGACGCCATCGATACGGTGCGCGGCATGGATGTAATCGTAACCACTTCTGCCAAAACGGATGATGAGGCCCGCGAATTGCTGCGCCTGTTCAGCTTCCCGTTCCCCGCAGAAGAATCCGAAGAGAAGGCAGCAGCTTAAATAGCAGCTGTCTCGTCAAGAAAGGACGAGAACTTAAGTCATGGCGAAACTGAGTTCCATAAACAAAAATGAACGTCGCAAAAAGCTGGTAAAAAAATATGCCGGCCAATATGCGAAATTGAAAGCAATGGCGAAGGATGAAAGCCTGGATGATAGCGCACGTTTGATCGCGCGTTTGAAAATGGCCGAAATTCCTCGCAACGGAAATCCGGGTCGCGTGCGTAATCGCTGCGAAACAACCGGGCGTCCGCGTGGCTATTACCGTAAATTCCGGCTTTGCCGTATCGAGCTGCGTGATTTGGCCAATAAAGGCCTGATCCCCGGCGTCACAAAGTCAAGCTGGTAAGGATAAGATATTATGGCATTGACCGATCCATTGGGTGATATGCTCACCCGTATTCGCAACGGCCAACGGGCAAAGAAAGACTCTGTCATTTCGCCCGCTTCGACCTTGCGCGCAAATGTTCTCGATGTGTTGCAACGCGAAGGCTATATTCGCGGCTATAGCGACGAAGTCTTTGGCAAAAAAGGCCAACATAAAGGCATTCGTATCGAGCTGAAATATTTTGAAGGTGAACCCGCGATTGTCCATCTGGCTCGCGTGTCAAAACCTGGCCGTCGCATCTATTCGGGGTCGAAAGACCTGCCGGTAGTGCGTAATGGTTTGGGTATCACCATCGTTTCGACACCGCGTGGTGTGCTTTCCGATGCGGAAGCGCGGGCACAAAATGTCGGCGGAGAGATTTTGGCGGAGGTGTACTGATGAGCCGCATAGGTAAAAAACCGGTCACCATCCCGTCGGGCGTTACCGCGAGCATGAATGACGGCATTTTGTCTGTAAAAGGACCGAAGGGCGAGCTTTCCCTCCTTATGGTGGACGAAGTGACCTATTCGGTGGACGCGGATGCCGTGACAGTTGCCCCGGCCAATAAAAGCACCAAGGCCCGTTCCTATTGGGGAATGCAGCGCACATTGGTGCAAAATCTGGTCGATGGCGTAACCGAAGGGTTTACGAAAACATTGGAAATCACAGGTGTTGGTTACCGTGCTAATGTTCAGGGCAAGACATTGAAGTTGCAGCTTGGCTATAGCCATGATGTTGATTTCGATATTCCCGAGGGCATTGACATCAAAACGCCGGATAACACCACGGTGGAAATTTCCGGTATGGACAAGCAAAAGGTCGGGCAGGTTGCTGCCGAGATCCGCCGCTGGAGAAAGCCGGAGCCTTATAAGGGCAAGGGTATCAAATATCGCGGTGAGTATATCTTCCGCAAAGAAGGGAAGAAGAAATAAGCCATGGCGAAATTATCTCTCTTTGAAAAACGGCGTCAGCGCGTTCGTTCGAAATTGCGGGTTCAGGGTGGCGGGCGTCCTCGTTTGTCTATCCACCGCACGGGCCGCCATATCTATGCGCAGGTTATTGACGATGCAAAAGGCGCGACCGTTGCCGCTGCATCGACCAATGACAAGGACGTTAAGGCTAAAAGCGGCGGTAATATTGCTGCGGCCAGCGAAGTCGGAAAGCGAGTTGCTGCTGCTGCGAAAAAAGCGGGCGTAACCAGCGTTGTTTTCGACCGCGGTGGTTTTCTGTTTCATGGCCGCGTGAAGGCGCTGGCCGATGCCGCCCGTGAAGGTGGATTGGAGTTTTAATGATGGCTGATGAAAATAACACACCGGCAGAAGACGTGACCGAAAATTCACAAGCTGTTGCCCAGCCTGCACAAGAAGCGCCTGCAAAAGAAGCCGCCGAAGAAGGCCGCCGTCCGCGCGGCGGACGTGGTGGCCGTGAAGGTGGCCGGGGCCGCGGACGTGACCGCGATGCTAAGCGTGAGGAAGAAGGCGATGAGCTTATTGAAAAGCTTGTCCATATCAACCGCGTTTCGAAAACGGTTAAAGGCGGTAAGCGTTTTGGCTTTGCAGCTCTCGTCGTGGTCGGCGATGGACAGGGCCGTGCTGGCTTTGGCCATGGCAAGGCACGCGAAGTGCCAGAGGCGATCAACAAGGCAACAGCCGCCGCCAAGAAAAAAATGATCCGCGTTCCTTTGAAAGAAGGCCGGACCTTGCATCATGATGGCAAGGGTAAATTTGGTGCGGGCAATGTGACACTGCGTTCGGCGCCTCCGGGCACTGGTATCATCGCTGGTGGTCCGATGCGCGCTGTTTTCGAAAGCTTGGGCGTGGCCGACGTGGTGACCAAATCGAACGGCACATCGAACCCGTATAACATGATCCGGGCTACTTTTGCCGCATTGGACGGTCAGACAAGCCCGAAATCGGTGGCACAGCGCCGTGGCAAGAAAATTGCCGACCTGCTGGGCCGCGGTGGAAGCAAAGCCGCTGAAGCCGAAGCCGAAGCCGAAGCGATTACGGAGTAAGCACAATGGCGACAATCAAAATCAAGCAAATCGGTTCACCGATCCGCCGCCCTGCAAAGCAGATTGCAACTTTGAAAGGCCTTGGCCTGAATAAGATGCACCGGGTCCGTGAATTGGAAGATACACCCGAAGTGCGCGGCATGATCCGTTCGGTGCGTCACATGGTCGAAATTATCGACTAAATTACATCCTCTCCTTGCTGTAGGAGAGGATGAGTGCGAATTAAAGCGAAAGCGAGTGCAACAATGAAACTGACAGATATTAAAGATAATGAAGGCGCCCGCCACCGCCGTATGCGCGTTGGACGCGGTATCGGTTCGGGCAAGGGCAAAACCGGCGGTCGCGGCGTAAAGGGCCAAAAATCGCGTTCGGGCGTTGCTATCAAGGGCTTTGAAGGCGGTCAAATGCCGCTGCATATGCGCATTCCCAAGCGCGGATTTAACAACCCGTTTGGTAAGGATTATGCTGAAGTGAATTTGGGCATGGTGCAAAAATTCATTGATGCGAAGAAACTTGATGCAAAAGCGACGATTGACCATGCCGCGTTGAAAGCAGCCGGTCTGGCGCGTGGCGGTAAAGACGGCGTGCGTCTTCTTGCCAAGGGCGAGCTGACCAGCAAGGTTAGCTTCTCAGTTTCCGGTGCTTCCAAAGCAGCGATTGAGGCAGTCGAAAAAGCAGGCGGTAAGGTTGAAGTTTTGATCGTTGTTTCGGCAACCGAAAAAGCGGCGGCCAAAAAAGGCTCTGCGAAAGCGGCGGCGAAGAAATAAGATTTGACTAAGGGCGGCTTTCGCTCTTGTCATGTCAGCCCCGCTCTCCATATAGGACGGCGGGGCTTGGCATTTTCGGGATGAAATTCCTATAATGCCGGGTAAGTTTTTGGGCCGGGGCTGATGCTGCGATATGCAGCGGGAATGACCACGGGGAATAAGGAACGCGAATATATGGCTTCAAATGCCGACAAGCTCGCATCGAATTTGAATCTTTCAAAATTCGGTCAGGCAACAGACCTTAAAAAGCGCCTGTGGTTTACATTGGGCGCTCTCATTGTTTTCCGGCTGCTTAGCTTTGTTCCCTTGCCAGGCGTTGATCCGGTGGCCCAGGCGCTGCTGTATCAGAATAATGCGCAAGGCGGCGTGCTCGATATTTTCAACACATTCTCCGGCGGTTCGCTGGAGCGGATGAGTTTGATTGCGCTGGGCGTCATGCCTTATATCACCGCTTCGATCGTGGTGCAGCTTGCCGCATCCTTGTCGCCCACATTGGCGGCGATTAAGAAAGAGGGCGAAAGCGGCCGTAAAAAGCTTAACCAATATACGCGTTATGGCACGGTGTTCCTGACCGCAATGCAGGGTTATTTCCTCGCTGCGGGTCTTGAAACGCTGGCGGCGGCCAATGGTATTCCTGCCGTTGTGGAACCGGGGTTGATGTTCCGCATCGTCGCAACGATCAGCCTTGTCGGCGGCACTATGTTCCTGATGTGGCTGGGTGAGCAGATCACATCACGCGGGATCGGCAATGGTATTTCGCTCATCATTATGGCGGGCATTGTTGCGCAAATTCCGCGGCTGATCGTGCAATTGCTTGACGGCGTGCAGACCGGTTCGATTGATGGCTTTTTGGTGCTGGGTTTTGTTGTCATGTTTGTGACGCTCGTGCTTCTGATCTGCTTTGTCGAGCGGGGACAAAGACGGGTGCTGGTGCAATATCCCAAACGCGCGACGCAGCGCGGTATGATGCAAGCAGACCGCAGCCACCTGCCGCTGAAGATCAATACTGCAGGGGTGATTCCGCCGATTTTCGCATCTGCACTGCTGCTGATGCCGGTAACTGTGACGCAGCTTGCCGGAACCAATGTCGACACCGAAACCACCAGCGGCGCGATATTGCAGCAGGTTCTCCAATATCTGCAACATGGGCAACCGCTTTACCTGTTGCTCTATGGCCTTGGCATTGCCTTTTTCTGCTTTTTCTACACCGCTGTCGTTTTCAATCCCGAAGAGACGTCGGAGAATTTGAAAAAAGCGGGCGGTTTCATTCCCGGCATCCGTCCGGGTAAAAATACCGAAAATTATCTCGATTATGTTTTGACACGGATTACTGTTTTGGGGGCGGCATATCTGGTGCTTGTTTGCTTGTTACCCGATTATGTCATGGGGCAAACAGGGCAAACGCAATTTTTCGTGATTGGCGGCACCAGCTTGCTCATTCTGGTCAATGTGACCGTTGATACCATATCGCAAATCCAAAGCCATCTGCTGGCACATCAATATGGCGACCTGCTGAAAAAAGCAAAGCTGAAAGGCGGGCGGGGGCGTTAAGAACCCCTAAGCCGCCAATCATAGGGGGAGTTTATCATGGAAATCATTCTATTGGGCCCTCCGGGGGCTGGTAAAGGAACGCAAGCGGCTCTGCTTCAGGAAGCTTATGGCATGGTGCAACTGTCCACCGGTGATATGCTGCGTGCGGCTGTGAAGGCGGGTACCGAGGTCGGCCTGCAGGCCAAGGCGGTGATGGATGCAGGCGGGTTGGTATCGGACGCAATTGTATCGGGCATTATTGGTGAGCGCCTTGATGAACTGGGCAATGATACCGGCGTCATTTTTGACGGCTATCCGCGCACCGCGGCACAGGCCGAGGCGCTGGACGGCATATTGTCTGCACGCGGACGCAAGCTGGATCATGTCATTGAGCTAGCGGTTGATGAGGATGCGCTCGTTGACCGGATCACGGGCCGTTTCACCTGCGCCGCTTGCAACGCAGGTTATCATGATCGTTATAAGCAGCCTGCCAAAGCCGGGGTGTGTGACGAATGCGGTGGCACAGAATTTAAGCGCCGCCCTGACGATAATGAAGAAACTGTGCGTACGCGAATGGCGGAATACCGGGCCAAAACCGCGCCGATATTGCCTATCTATGAACAACGCGGCATTGTTACCCGCGTTGACGGCATGGCCGGTATTGATGAAGTAACCGCCGCGATCAAAGCGGTGCTCGGCTAGATAGTCCCTCCGCCCAAATCTTCACATCGCTGGCGCTTTCATCTGGTGTTTCTTCCATCGGCAAATGACCGATAGCTTTGTAGATTTTCGTCTTACTGTTCGGGAATTGTGCAGCAAACCACCGGGTGTCACTGGCGGCGATGAGCTTGTCTTCTTCACCCCATAGGATCAAAGTAGGTATGGGCGAAGCGGTGAGAGGGGTGTAGGGCTCTCGCTTCGCATATTCGGCAAAGCGCAGGCCAGTGGCGCGGCGATTGCCTTCTCGGCGCAGCATTTTCCAATATAGATCGACATTGGCCGGGGTAACCACCGCCTTATTGCTGACCGATTGGGTCAGGCTGGTTTCGATGATCGAGCGCGGTGTAATAATTTGGACCAAACGGTTAATGCCGGGTGTGCGGGCGATCTTAAACCCAATGGGCAGGTCCGCCTTCTTTGTCTGCGGTGCGCCCGATGCATCGACAAGGATCAATCCGGTCAGCTTATTGGGATGAGCGCGGGCATAAGCGTAGCTGATCCCGCCACCCATGCTGTTTCCGCCTAGGATGAAGCGGGTGAGTCCCCGGTTTTTGGCGACCTTGTCCACCGTATCGACATAGCAATCCATGGTGTAGCAATCCTTTGGATCTGGACCGGTCAGCCCGTGTCCCGCCTGATCAAATCGGATGATGCGATATGTATCCTTAAGCCGCGTTGTCCATCCGTCCCATGTATGTAGCGAGGCGTTTGATCCATGCAGCAGGATGATGGCGGGTGCATCCTTTGGCCCTTCGTCGCGCAAATGGACGGTCAGGCCGTCACCCAAATTGACAAATTCGCTTTCGCTGTTGGCATAGTCGGCCTTAAGCTCTTCTACGCTCATTTCTGGCGCATACCCCCAGATGAATAAACCGATAAGAGCGATCAGGATCAGGGCGGTGATCCATTTCAATATTTTGCCGATCATATTTGCTCCTTCTACTTCACATTGGGTTGTATTGCTGACCCGAATAGTTCAGCCAAACACTGTTGATGCATCCGCGCCTATAAAATCTCCTGCACTATATGCTGAGGACGGCATAGCCGCACGCCTTTTTCGGTTTCAACAAAAGGACGTTCAACCAGCATCGCGTCGGCCAGCATCGCGTCCAATATTTGTTCATCACTGCTATCCTCTTCGGTCAGACCCAATGCGGCGGCATTGGTTCCGCGTACACGCAGCGCCTGTCGCGGAGAAAGGCCAGAATCGGCAAAGAGTTGCAACAGCTTTTCCCGTTCAAATGGGATTTTTTATATTCGATCACTTTGAGCGCGATCCCAGGTTTCTTTTCTAATATTTCCAGTGTCTTGCAAGATGTGCCGCAGCCCGGATTATGCCATATAGTGGCGATCATAGATGGTACCTTCCTGCTTTATTCTCTTGATATACCCTCTCTATCTAACGCCCAGAAAGATTCAACCACTTGCATTTATTGCAATTGCATATGCGAATGAATCGCAATAGTGAGGATTAAATGATTTTGCGAATTCTTCGCAATAAGTCTTCGGAAGGGATAAAATGCGTTTCTCTAAAATATCGGCTTTTGCTATGATCATGGCGTCTGCAGGTTCAAATTCTGCCTATGCGAACATGGATATGGCGGAAGATGGTTATGACGATCAGAATACTATTTGGTTGTAGGTCAGGCGGATGGATATGCCGCCACCAACAGTGTTACTGCGACAAAAACCGATACGCCGCTTGTCGATATTCCCCAAACAATCAATGTCGTCACGCAGGAGCAGTTAGAGGATCAGGCATTGCGCAGTATCGGCGATGTCCTGCGCTATGTTCCCGGCACCACGGTGCAGCAGGGAGAGGGCAACCGCGACCAGATTACCATTCGCGGGCAGGAATCGACATCGGACTTTTTCCTCGACGGCGTGCGCGATGATGTCCAATATTTTCGCGGCCTCTATAATATCGAACGGGTCGAAATATTGAAAGGCCCCTATGCTTTGATCTTTGGCCGCGGCGGCGGCGGCGGTATCATCAACCGCGTGCAAAAAGCACCGATTGCGGGTGAAACCAAAATTGCGGGCGAAGGCAGCATCAACAGCTTTGGTTCATGGGAACTGGCGGGCGATGTCAATACCGCTTTTGGGGATAAGGCTGCGCTGCGTGTCAATGGATTTTATGAAGAATTGGGCAATCACCGCGATTTTTACGAAGGTCGCCGTTTTGCAGTCAACCCTTATCTAGGCGTAAAACTGGGCGATGATTGGAAGTTTGGTTTGTCCTATGAATATGTTGATGATGACCGCGTCACCGACCGCGGTATTCCATCCGATGGCGCAGATAATCCGGCGCGAGGCCAGCGCGACCAGTTTTTTGGCGTGCCGGGGATTAATGTCACAACATTGCAGGCACATATCGCAAAGCTACGTCTTGACGGGAAGCTGTCTGATAATCTGAGCGTTAGCACGACCGTGCTGTACGGCGATTATGATAAGCTGTATCAAAATGTCTATGCCAATGGTCCGGTAAGCGCCACGAATACGGTGGCGCTTGCGGGCTATACCGACCCTACAACGCGCGAAAATATTATTGCGCAGGCAAATGCGGTCTGGGATGTAAACACCGCTAGCATAGCGCATAAAATCCTGTTCGGTTTGGAATATGGGCATCAGGATACTGCCAATATGCGCAGCAATGCTGTGCTGTCTAATGCGGTGCTTGATTTGAACAATGTTATCTTTCCCACCGTTGCCTTTCCAGCAATCACCCGCAACCGGGTTTCGACAGTAGAATTTCTATCCGCCTATATGCAGGATCAGATCAGCCTGAGCGATCATTTCGACATTGTTGCGGGCATCCGTTATGACAGCTTTGATATCAATGGCATCGATATTGCCGGAGGTAACCGTGCTTTTGGCCGGAGGGATGAAAAAATCTCACCGAGATTGGGTTTGATCTATAAGCCGCAGGATAATGTTTCCATTTACGCCAGCTATAGCCAATCTTTCCAACCGCGTTCAGGGGACCAGTTCCTGACATTATCGAGCGTTGATGAAAATTTAGAACCAGAAAAGTTCACAAATTACGAAATTGGTGCCAAATGGGATATCAATTCTGGCCTTTCTGTGACCGCAGCGGTTTTCCGGCTCGACCGGACCAATAATACCACCGCTGATCCAGCCAATCCGGGTAATATCATCCTTCTTCCCGGCACAAGAGCGCAGGGCGTGGAACTGCATATCGCGGGCCAAGTGACCGATAAATGGCAGGTAAGCGGCGGTTACACTTTCATCAATGCTCATGTTGATGGCAGCAATGTCCGGATCGACCAACAACCCAAAAACCAGATTGCACTTTGGAACCGTTATAATCTGAACGATAATTTCGTTGGAGGATTGGGCGTGATCCATCAATCTTCGCAATTTGCGTCGATCAGCAACACAGTGCGTCTGCCCGCCTTTACCCGCGTCGATGCGGCGCTGTTTTGGGATGTGACCGAAAAATTCGGTTTGCAGCTCAATGTCGAAAATTTGCTCGACACCGAATATTTTTCGGACGCGCATAACAATAACAACATATCGACAGGGGCACCAATCAACGCCCGCTTGACTGCACGGATGAAGTTTTAAGGGCATAAAAAGTTCAGGATGAGCGCATTCTACCCCCAATTGCGCTCATCCTGATCCTTGGTCCATATTCGGTCATAATGCGCAAATGAGTTTACGGCCTAGGATGCATGGTGCACAGCATTGGCGGTTGCTCCTATCTACCCAAAATAAAGCTAGGGATGATGTTAGCGAACGGCCCTAACCCTGTTCAATCGCGGCGCGGTGCGCCTTGGCATTTTCGACATAATGGGCGACGCCAACCTGCATTCCCGTGATTTCCTCCGGTGATAATGCGCGGACAAAGCGCGCTGGCGATCCGGCCCATAGCTGCCCCGAAGGCACAATCTTACCCTGAGTCAGCATCGCTCCTGCGGCCAGCATCGCGTCGCTTTCGATAATCGCGCCGTTCATCACTGTTGCCGACAGACCGGTAAAACCACGGTCCTTAATGATACAGCCATGGATCATGCAATGATGCCCGACCAGCGCATCTTCGCCAATGATTGTAGGAAATCCTTCGGGCAGGCCGGGTAGCGGGCCGTCGCAATGGATGGAGCTGCCGTCCTGTATATTGCTGCGTGCGCCAATTTCGACATAGTTGACCTCCGCCCGGATCACGCAATTATACCAGATGCTGGCCCCTGCGCCGATCCGGACATCACCGATGATCCTGCATCCGGGCGCGATAAAGGCGCTGTCGTCTATTTGCGGTGTTTTTCCGTGGATGGAGATAATCGAAACATCGGGGCGCTCAATCATTTTGCATTCTCTTTAACATAGACGATCGTGGGATTATCCTGCGGCGGATAATCGGGATCATCAAATTCCAACTCTTGCCGCCTTACCATGCCCAGCTTTTCCATCAAGCGCCATGATGACAGGTTCCTTTCGCTGGTCATAGCGCAGATATGCGGTACGGCAATGCGTTCGAACATATAAGCCGTTAAGGCGCTGGCTGCTTCAAAGGCAAATCCGCGCCGCCAATAATCTTCGCGCACTAACCATCCCATTTCGGTATCGCCGTTATTTTTGGCATGGGGGCAGTCCACCAATTTGGCACCGCAATATCCTAAAAATACACCGCTTTGCTTTTCTTGCATCGCCATAAAGCCAAAGCCATTTCGGGCAAAGCTTGCATCCGTTTTGGCATGGGCTGCTTCGATCTGGTGAAACTCTTTTTGTCCGCCAATATGTTCGGTAACTGCGGCGCTATTACAATAGCGATATTGCAGATCCGCATCATCAGTGTCAAAACGGCGCAGGATCAGGCGAGCGGTTTCGATAATGATATCCGGCATATAAATGTCTTTGTCTAAACTTTGCCTGTTCGCGGTCTTTGAATGAAATTATCTGTTTAGCAAGCGGGCAGCATGGGCGGCGTGGTATGTTAATATGCCGCTCGCCCCAGCGCGTTTGAAGGCGGTCAGGCTTTCGAGGATCATTGCATCACGGTCCCCTGCGCCTGCCGCGGCGGCGGCTTCGATCATCGCATATTCGCCCGACACCTGATAGGCAAAGACAGGGATATTAAACATGTCGCTCACCTTTGCAACCACATCCAGATAGGGCATTCCGGGCTTTACCATCACGCTGTCCGCGCCCTCTGCAATGTCCATTGCCACTTCGCGCAGCGCTTCGGCTCCATTGGCCGGATCCATCTGGTAACTTTTCTTGTCACCTTTCAACAGGCCGCCAGAGCCAACCGCGTCACGGAACGGGCCATAAAAGGCGCTGGCATATTTGGCGGCATAGCTCATAATCTGGACATTATGGTGCCCGGCCATTTCGAGTGCGCGGCGAATGGCCCCGATCCGCCCGTCCATCATATCCGAAGGTGCGATGATATCGGCGCCTGCTTCGGCTTGGTTCATCGCTTGATCGACCAGCATGGCGACGGTTTCGTCATTCAGAACATAGCCGTCATCACCCAGCAAGCCGTCCTGACCATGGCTGGTATAAGGGTCAAGCGCAACATCGGTTAGCACGCCGATGGCATCACCATGCGCGGCCTTTACCGCGCGAATGGCACGGCACATCAGATTATCCGGATTGAGCGCTTCGGCCCCGTCATAACTGCGCCGATCGCTTTGTGTGTTCGGGAATAAGGCGATGCAGGGGATGCCGAGCGCTATGGCTTCACTGGCGCGTTTGACAATAGCGTCCACTGACCAGCGCGATACACCGGGCAGGCTAGCAATAGGTTCTTCGATACCTTCGCCTTCGGTCACGAAAAGCGGCCATATCAGGTCAGCGGGTGACAGGATGGTTTCACGCACCATCGCGCGGCTCCACGCCTTGGCGCGGGTGCGGCGAAGGCGGCTATTGGGATATTGGGCTTGTCCGTTCATCCTGCCGCCATAGCCGAGTGAGCGGGGCGGCTCAATCGAAACTGCTAAATCCGGTTCTTTGCACTGGCGGACAAGGACAGACGGTCGATTTCGCGCTTGGGTTCATCCGCAGCACTGTTGCTTTTGCGCAAAGAGGTGAGCGCTGCACCAGGCTTTACCGATTTTAACCGCGCCAGCTTTGCCTTGAAATTGGCAAGGTCTGCACCAGAAAGCTGCGCGGTTTCGGTGAATTTAATCGACAGCGGATTGATGGTCCGATTGTTGCGATATAGCGAATAGTGTAAATGCGGCCCCGTTGACAGGCCGGTGGAGCCAACATAGCCGATCACCTGCCCCCTGCGTACGCGCTGGCCATTACGGGCGGCAATGCGGCTCATATGCGAATAACCGCTGGCAAGGCCGCCGCCATGTTTGATCTGCACATAATTGCCATTACCGCCCTTGCGCCCGGAATAGGATACCACGCCGTCGGTCACGGCATAAATGGGCGAACCATAGCCTGCGCCAAAATCAACCCCTGCGTGCATTCGGCGATATCCCAATATCGGATGGCGGCGCATACCATAGCCCGATGTAATCCGGCCATTTACGGGACGGCCAAGTTCGCCCCTTGTTTTGCCGACGCCCGATGCCTCAAACCATTGCGACGAACCGCCACTGGCCCATTTCAGCATCTGCACCTTAGCTCCGCCCGCCCGGTCTATCCCGGCATAGAGCAGCCCCCCCACTTCCACCTCACCGGTTTCGGCGCGGCGATAGTCGATGATGATATCAAATTCATCGCTGGCCTGAAGGCTGGACAGGTTGACCTGCCCGGAGATAACTTTCAGGAAATTCTGGATCGCATCGGCGGGTGCCCCGGCGGCGCGGGCGGATTTATACAGGCTGCTGCCCACTTGTCCGCGAATGCGCAGCGGTGTTTCATCGGTCAGGATGGGCAGGCGCTTTAACTGCAGCGCACTGCCCACCCGGTTGACCGCAAGGTTAAGGTCAAATCGGGCGCGGAAGGACAAGGCGTCTAGCGGCCGGGCGGTAGTGCGCGAAGCCCGTTTACCCAATACTACCTCCATTTGAGTGCCCGGCGCAATCTGACCCAAATCAGTGGCGCCCGACACCATGGCGGTAACCCGTGCGGCTTCATCTCTGCCCACGCCGGCACGCTGTAGCACGCGGGCAAAGCTGTCGCCACGGCCCAATGTCGCCATTAAGGTAATGCTTGGTCGTTCAGGGCTGGCAGCAAGCGGAATGACAGCGTCGGTCGCAGCCATTTTCTTGCCGCTGTCGCTGCCCAATGCGAGCGGCATGATCATCTGCGCCCGCGATTCTTCAAATTCAGCTTCAGTGGGGATCGCGCCCGGCATTCCATAAAGCGGAGCAAAATCGGGAAGCAATGCAAACGCCAACGCGGTCAGCGCGGCAAAGGTGCCCAATCCTCGGAACCAGCGCAGCGAACCGATATCATCGCCAAGATCCGGCGCAATATCAATTTCGGATAACCAGTCGCGCCAGCCCGGTTCGACGTCATTGGCTGCGACTGTGCGCAAGGGCACCTTCATCGCATCTGCAATGATCATTTCGCCCGTTCCGGCATATGAGGCAAGTCTTGCCTTTTGTGGTTGTAACACAACGACCCCTGACTTTTTGTCAGACCCTAATTATCTGACGCCCTTCTGTGCAACATCATAGTTAATGTCAAATTAAAGCATGGATCATGCAGGCGGTGATGCGGCGGGACGTGTAAAATCATGGGCGGATGGGGAATTCATGCCGAAACGGCTAAGTTTTCTGCACTCCCCTTTTCGGGCATGGCTCGCCAGAGTGGGGGTGGCTGGATTGCGGCTTTATCGCGCACGCGCTATGCCCGTTCCACGCAAGGCGGCGGTATATACAAATTGGTAATAGACGAAAAATCGCTTCATTCCCGATGCCAAGCGCGATAAGGCGGGGCATGATTTCCCGAATTTCCCTTTATGTCTTGCTGGCGCTTTCCGCCTGTAAACCTGTAGAGCATGGCAATAGCAGCCGGCCCGAAACCGCGCTCGAATTCCCCAAGGCCTCTCGCGCTGTATCGGCGGTGGCGGGCACGCAATTTTCAACAGAAACTGCCCGTGATGAAGCGGGCGAAGCTGAAATGGTGATGGATTGGGCCGGGATTGAGGAAGGGGCTACTGTGGCTGATATTGGCGCGGGTGAAGGTTATTATACCGTTCGCCTCGCCAAAAGGGTGGGACTAAAGGGCCGCGTTCTGGCGCAGGATATTAACCGCGATGCGCTCCGCCGATTGGGCGAGCGTGTGTCACGGGAACGGTTTGACAATGTTGCAATTGCCGAAGGCGCAATTGATGATCCGCGCTTGCCAGCAGGCTCTTTTGACCGGATTTTTCTGGTCCATATGTATCATGAAGTGACCGAACCTTACGCTTTTTTATGGCGGCTGGAACCTGCTTTAGCAAAAGGCGGGCAGGTGATTGTTGTCGACCGTGATCGTCCGACCAACCAGCACGGCATTCCGCCTAAATTACTCTTTTGCGAGTTTGAAGCGGCCGGATTTCACCTGAAAGGGTTTAGTGAGCGTTTGGATGTGGGCGGTTATTTCGCGCGGTTTGAATCAAGCGGCCAGCGGCCAGAGCCAAGCAAGATCAAAGCCTGTCAGGGAACAGGACAGAAATAGTTAAGAACATATGTTATCGGCAATTCCGGCTGCGCAACAATAATGATGTTGTTTTGCAGCCAAGACCCTAATTGTCGCGATTGTCCTGTAAAATATAAAAAAAGGCCCTCGGCCTCTGGGGGGAGTGAGGCGGAGGGCCGGAGCGTTGCCTGTCCTGATAGGGTCTCGGGGGCGGACAGGCAAAGTTGTTACACAGCACCGGGTTTGATCGCTTTGTCTAAAAGTGATATTCCCAGTTTTATATTACAAACCAAAGTGCCGCGAAATACCGCGCAATTCAGTTAAATTATTCAGCCGTTTTTTCGGCCTTACGCAGCAAACGCCGCCAATGTTTTCTATCGCGCGGTGATAAATTCTTGTCATTCGCCCGTCTGCGAAGTTCGTTCATAAATTCTTCGCCATAGCTGGTCGAAAGATTCTGTATTTCCATTCTGTCGCGCTGCGATCTTTCACGCGACTCAAAAAACGTATCCAGCATATCTCTTTCACCCAATAAGAGTCAAAATCCCGCTGAATTTTTTTTGGAGCCAGCAGCGACTCGGTAGTTATCATATAATTACACGATTTTACATATTTGTGAAATGCATGAAATGCTTCGTCTAATTTCATATAATGCAGCGGTTGAAGGAAGCTTGGCCTCTTGTGGTTTAACCTCTAAAAATATGTGGGAATTTAGCTGTTTGTGCACATATATCCTCCTCATGGTACGCACAGCTATTGCGCGACAATTATGCAGACTGTGGATGTAAAATCAAAATAAGGATTATGGGGTAATTCCATGCCGCCGACCATAGCCTTGCAGGCGCTTGGCATTTCGCAAATGGGGTTGGTGCTGCTCAATGGGATGATTATGACGGTTTATTTTGGCATTTGACAGGCCCTGACCATAACCGTTTGAGTTAGCGATTGTGCATATCTCGCCATTTGCGTGGATGGGTGAATGGACCGCGCCATATAGCCCGCTTGGCGCTTCGGGCGGCGTCCTCTTCATGACCATAATCGCGGATTCCGTTAAATTCCTGAGATACCGCAAATCCGCCCCCAACCAATGCTGCGGCAATATCTTTGACCTGCGTGGTTGAACAATCGGCCAGTGCCCGGCCAAAACGGTCATAGCTATCCGCTTCACAGCTCAGCCCGGGCTGCGCCAATAGCTGCATCAATGCGCCCTCGGCGGCGAAGCCGCAGGGCCATTTTTTTGCATTTTCATCCTGACACATTTGACCCCGTTCGGGGGCATCTATTCCGCGCAGGCGTATTTTTGCGTGCCGATGGAGAAGCTGTCACCGTCGGCGGCGCGGATGATCACACCCGCTGGTGCGGCGATGATCTCGCTTTTACTTTTGCCAATGGCGTAAAGATAAGCTGCGCCCAGCATGATGAACAATGCAATGACCATCTTCGTCTTTCCCCAAATGGCGTCACGCCGCTGGCTCTTTGCCATAGAGTTTTTGGGGAAGGATAATTTGTTTTTGAGCAAACGGGTTATTTGGTTCGGGCCAGTGTCGGGAACGTTTTCAATATATGATCGTAAATAGCGATATGAAGCCGGTCTTTGAGCTCACAGCCGTATAAATCGCCCTTATGCCATGCAATACGAGACTCCAACGGGGCATAGCCCGGTATGGTCAGATAGACGGTTTTATCCACCTTGATATAGGTTAGCGAATGGATGCGAAAACCGGAGCGTGACAGGTCGATAATATTGACCTTATGCTTGCCAGCGCCCTGCTCTCTTATGTCCGCATAAATCTGAACATCGCCGCGATCATATTCGCGGGCGTTAAACCAGTGACGGTCATCATCATTACGCTCTTCACTTACCGACATTATAATCTCCAAAGGTGCGACCCGCTGGAAAGCATGATTCAGTATTTTTAGCCCGGAAATGTTAATATTTGCTGGACCGTAAAGCGATAGGCCATAATAGCCTGTTTATCAATCAAGAATAAGCCCAAGAACAAGGTAGATCAGGATTGGCGATCCAACTCCGACCAGCGCGGCGATAACAAAGCCCAGCCGGACTAAGCCAGTGTCGATGCCCGCCCAATTGGCAAAGCCGCTGCACACGCCCCAGATTTTCTTATTCTCTTTATCCAATGTCAATTTGTTCATTTCATTGCTCTTTCTATTGAGTTTAAAATTATGCAAGATAGGGCGCGGCGCTTTGGAAAGCAGGCCCGGCGCTGAGTATCAGGGTTAAAAATGTGCTGATAATAGCAGCAAAGGCGGCGGTGGTGCGGGGATGGGCTGAAAGGGTCATAGGGTCGTATCCTTTTTTATGCGCTTGGTGCGATTATGCAAGATAAGGTGATACAGAAGAGATTGCGGGTCCGGCGCTGATGGCGATGGTGGCAAATGCACAAACCAAAGCAGCGAAAACAGAAGCGATCTGGTTATTGGTGGATAGGGTCATGTCAAATTCCTTTGTTGTCTGTTGCCCGTTCGGGCGATTAAGTGGGTCGTAATTGCTTACACAAACAACATAGCAGGATGCGTGCCAGTTTTTGAAAATACATATAAATCAATGGAATATAGCAAATCACTTTGTGACAAAATTTTACAGTTTAATATAATATGGGAAAATCCCCCAACATTTAGGATTAAATGAATGGCGGGTGAACAAAATTTATCCGGCTATTCAATATTGCCGGTTGACGGTTCCACCGGCTGCTATAGCAAGCAGCCATCATGGCTTTGACCCGATTATCGCTGACCGACTTTCGCAATCATGCACAGGCCTCTTTTCGGCCCGGCAGGCAATTCACCGTGCTTCACGGTGCCAATGGCGCGGGCAAGACCAATATATTGGAGGCGGTTTCGCTTTTGGTGCCGGGGCGGGGGCTGCGAGGTGCATCGCTATCGGAAATGCCAAGGAATAATGGCGCTGGCGGTTTTGCCATTGCGGCCGAAATTGAGGATATTAAGCTTGGCACCGGCGTGGATGCGACCACACCGGAACGGCGCAAGGTAAGGATCAATGGTGCCAATGCCCCGATCACTTCGCTGTCAGAATGGCTGGCGGTTATCTGGCTTACCCCGGCGATGGACCGGCTGTTCACCGATGGCGCGGGAGAGCGGCGGCGTTTCTTGGACCGGCTGGTGATGGCCTTGGAACCGTCGCACGCACGGTTTAGCAGCCAGTATGAACGCGCGATGCGGCAACGCAATAAATTGCTTGGCGATGACCGTCCCGCCGATCCCGATTGGCTGGACGGGCTGGAAAAGGCTATGGCCCAAAATGCCATCCTGATTGAGAATAGCCGTGCGGCGATGACGGCTCAGCTTATGGAGCGGCTTGCTGTGGAGCCGCAGGAGCCTTTTGCCATTCCGCTGCTGGCTATTGATGAAACGGAAAAGATGGATGAGGAGATGCTTCGCATTCATTGGCGCCGCAGCCGAGCGCGTGATGCCGCCGCAGGACGCACATTGACAGGGCCGCACCGCGCCGACCTGATCGTAACGCATAAGGCGAAGAAGCAACCCGCTGCGCTGTGTTCAACTGGTGAACAAAAAGCGCTACTGCTTTCCGCTATCCTGGCCCATGCTGCCTTGGTTGCGGATAGACGCAGTGAACCGCCAATCATCCTGTTGGATGAGGTCGCCGCCCATTTGGACCCGCTGCGCCGCGCCGCATTGTTTGACCGGCTCGCCAAGAGCGGTAGTCAGCTGTGGATGACAGGAACGGAAAAGGCCTTGTTTGAAGGATTAAACGGCGACGTGCTGTTTTTGGAAGTGAGCAATGGGCAGCTGTTACAGGATGGGCCTTGGGGTTAACCCGTCTTATTACCCTTTTGGATGCGATCCACTTGCGCGGAGATTTGCTGTTTGAGCTTGCGCTGGCTTTCCATATCGACAAGCCGCTTCGCGCGGCTAATCACAGGATTGCGCAGGTCGGTCAGCTGGTCATGCGGGACCGCACGGCTGAATAAATAGCCTTGCACCTCGCTGCATCCTTCGCGGCGCAAATGTTCGACCTGATCGTCCCTTTCGACGCCCTCTGCCGTGGTGGTCATGCCTAGGCTCCGGGCCAGATCGACCACCGAGCGGACAATGGCCTGACAATCTTCCCGCGTGTCGATTTCATTCACGAAACAGCGGTCAATCTTGATTTTGTCAAAGGGGAAGCTGCGCAAATAATTAAGCGAGCTATAGCCAGTGCCGAAATCATCGAGCGCTATCTGCACGCCAATCTCATGCAATTTATGCAGTGTCGCCATATTGGCATCGCTATCATGCATCAGGACATTTTCTGTGATTTCAAGGCATACGCGCTGCGGATCAACCCCGGTTTTGGCAATCGCTTGAACCAAGGTAGTAATCAGGCTGGGGCTGCGCATTTGCACCGGTGATAGGTTGATAGATACGGTTTTGTCTTTGGGCCATTGCATCAGATCGTCAATCGCCTGACGCATCACCCATTCGCCAATTGGGATGATCATGCCGCTCTCTTCGGCAATCGGGATGAAGGCGTCGGGCATCACCACTCCGCGTTCGGGGTGTTCCCAGCGGATTAATGCTTCATAGCCCAAGGTTTCACCGCTATCAATTTGCACCAGCGGTTGATAATGCAGGCATAGTTCGCCCTTGCCAAGGGCCCCGCGCAGTTCCAGCTCCAGCGCCCTTCGCATCTGTGAAGCTTCGTCCATGCTGGTTTCAAACACAATCTGCCGGTTGCGCCCTTGCGATTTGGCTTCATAAAGTGCGAGGTCAGCGTTGCGTAGCAGGGTTTCGGCGTCCTTGCCATGCGCCGGTGACAGCGCGATACCGATGCTGGTGCCGACAATCATTTCATGGTCATCGAGCCGGAAAGGCTGAGTCAGCGCAGCGATGATCGCATCGCCTATATGCTGAATCTCCTCAAGGCTCCGGTTTTCCAGCAGGATCGCAAATTCATCGCCGCCGAGCCGGGCGACAATTTCCTGTGCGCTTACGCATTTTTTAAGCCGCGCTGCGACGCCCTTTAATAACAAATCGCCAAAGCTGTGGCCGAGCGTGTCGTTGATCACTTTGAATTGATCAAGATCGAGATACATGACGCCCGGGTTGACAGCAGGATCATTGACCATGCGGGTCAGCCGCTGGTTGAACTGGAACCGGTTGGGGAGGTCGGTCAACGAATCAAAATGCGCCATATAGCTGACCTGTTCCTCGGCCTGCCGCTGGGCGGTGATGTCGGTAACAATACCGCGATAATTGCCGTTCATCTCCAGCGCGGGCCGCGAGCTGATCGACCACCAATAACGCTCTTTGCCCGCGCTCAGGCTGACCTGCAGATTACGAAATGCCCGGCCAAGAGCAACATGGTCGGCAAGCTGATCGCGCTCGCCCCCCTCGTCAAGCAGGTCAAGCAGCGATTGCCCGGCCAATGTTTCAATCGGCATTTGCATGGCGGCCGCCATTTGCTCGCTGGGGTTCAAAATCCGGGTCTGACTGTCCATTTCCAACACCCAGTCCGATCCCTGTTCGGTAAAATCGGCGAGCAGCATATGGATGGTTTCCGCAGAATCGCGAAGCGCCTCTTCGCGTTCATGGCTTTCTATAATCGCAGCCTCGGTTGATATTATGCTGGCGAAAAGCACCGCCATATAACAAAGAACCAGTATAGCGGAGGCGTAAGCCGCGCCTGTGCCCAATTCGATCAGCGACAGGAAACATCCCGCCGCACACAATCCAACAAAAAGATAAGCTGCCCGTTTAAGTGTCCGATAGGTCAATGCACCCGCCGCCATCTTGCCCGCGCCCAATATCGCACATAAAATCTGTTGCGAAGGGGTTGCTCCGTGCATCAATGCAATGACAGAAGCGCCCCACCATAAGCCCAAAACAGCAGCATTATATTCAACCGAGATCAGGATTTTCTTTATCTTGGCAGAGTCTGTTTTCGCCTTTAGTAGCATCCGGTAATTGGCCACCCGCCACAATAATATGACCGCCAATAACAGGCCTGCGCCCGCCAAAATCTGCCAGCTTCGCGAGGAGGAGAATACTGCGCCTAAAATTGATGCGTTAATGATGCTAGCTGCGACAGAGGCTTTGATCGACCCAAAATGTTCTTCCAAAAGCCTTTTGGTCAACCAAGGGCGCAGGGCGGGAGTGCCGCCCTTTTTGTTCTGCCCCCATTTTTTTGCCCAACCATCCATCACAATCACATAGCCACGAATGCTTAATATATGATTATGGGACAGATTATTCTGTGTGGTCAACTATACCCTTCTTTTCCGCTTGCGCGGAAATGACAAAAACATTCTATGTCCTGTCCTAGGTCAATCGGCCTTTTTGGTTTTATCTGGCGCTTTCTTTGCCGCTTTTTTCGGTTTTGCGGCTTTTGGCGCGGCAGGGCTGATTTCAAAGGCAGGTTTGCCGTCTTTCATATGCACCGCAACCTCACCGCCGTTGACAAGTTTCCCAAACAATAATTCTTCGGCTAACGGCTGTTTGAGCTTCTCTTGGATCAAGCGGCCCATTGGCCGCGCGCCGTATAGTTTGTCATAGCCGCGTTCGGACAACCATTTGCGTGCCTCATCATCCAATTTGATATGCACATTCTGATCCGCCAATTGCAGTTCCAGTTGCAGGATAAATTTGTCCACCACCATTGCCACCACTTCTGGTGACAGATAGGCAAAGGGCACTACCGCGTCCAAACGGTTGCGAAATTCGGGGGTGAACATTTTCTTCACCGCTTCATCGCCGGCATCTTCTTTGCTGATATTATTACCGAAACCTATGCCTTCCTTTGCCATATCGGCAGCGCCCGCATTGGTGGTCATGATGATGATGACATTGCGAAAATCAATAGTCTTGCCATGATGGTCGGTCAGGCGACCATTATCCATAACTTGCAGCAAGATATTGAACAGATCGGGGTGCGCCTTCTCAATCTCGTCAAGCAACAGCACACAATGCGGATTTTGGTCTACAGCATCGGTTAACAGCCCGCCTTGATCGTAACCGACATAGCCTGGCGGCGCTCCGATCAGGCGCGATACGCTGTGTCGTTCCATATATTCCGACATATCAAACCGTTTGAGCGGAATGCCAAGGATGGAGGCCAATTGCCGCGCAACCTCGGTCTTGCCTACACCAGTTGGCCCGCTGAACAGATAATTGCCAATCGGTTTATCGGGTTCACGAAGCCCGGCACGCGATAATTTGATCGCCGATGACAGCAGCTCGATCGCTTGATTCTGGCCGAAAACAACACGTTTCAGGTCTGTTTCCAAATTGCCTAGCGCGGTTTTATCGTCGCTTGACACATTTTTCGGCGGAATGCGGGCGATGGTTGCGATTACCGCTTCAATTTCTCTGGCAGTGATCATTTTGCGGCGTTTGGATGGAGGCACCAGCATCTGCATCGCGCCCACCTCGTCAATCACGTCAATTGCCTTATCAGGCAGCTTGCGGTCGTTGATATAGCGCGCCGACAGTTCCACTGCCGTACGAAGGGCATCGGGGGTATATTTGACCTTATGATGCTCCTCAAACGCGCTGCGCAATCCGGCCAAGATTTTGACCGTATCGTCAATGCTGGGTTCGTTCACTTCTATTTTCTGAAACCGGCGGAGAAGCGCACGGTCCTTTTCAAAATGATTGCGAAATTCCTTATATGTCGTCGAACCGATGCAGCGGATCGATCCGTTGGACAAAGCAGGCTTAAGCAGATTGGATGCATCCATCGCCCCGCCACTGGTTGCGCCAGCGCCGATGACGGTATGGATTTCGTCGATAAACAATATCGCATCGGGAAGTTTTTCCAATTCCGTCACCACGGCTTTTAACCGTTCCTCAAAATCGCCCCGGTAACGCGTTCCGGCAAGCAGGCTCCCCATGTCCAGCGAGTAAATCACAGCAGGCAGCAGCACTTCGGGCACATCCTTTTCATGGATACGCCGCGCCAGCCCTTCGGCAATCGCGGTTTTGCCAACGCCCGGCTCACCAACATAAAGCGGGTTATTTTTCGAACGGCGGCACAATATTTGCACCGTGCGGTCGACCTCTGCGCTGCGGCCGATTAACGGATCGATCCGGCCCTCCTGCGCCTTTTTGTTCAAATTGACGGTGAACTGAGTCAAGGCGCTCTCTTTTTCCTTCTTGCCTTTGACCGGACCTTCACCGCCTTCGCTGCCTTCGCCGCTTTCTTCTTCAGCGCCCTTGATCTCGGTCGGGGTCAGCTTCCCATCTTTCCCGATACCATGGCTGATAAAGGAGACCGCATCGAGCCGGCTCATATCTTGTTGCTGGAGAAAATAGACAGCATAGCTCTCGCGTTCGGAAAAAAGCGCAACCAGCACATTGGCTCCGGTGACCACATCCTTGCCGGAGCTTTGGACGTGCAAAATCGCGCGCTGCACGACCCGTTGAAATCCGCTGGTCGGCGAAGGGTCCACTTTACCCTCAACGCGCAAGCTTTCTAATTCACTATCCAGATAGGTTATTATTATATCCGATAGTTCACCCAAATCGACACCGCACGCCTGCATCACTTGCGCCGCATCGCGGTCGTCGATGAGCGCGAGCAACAAATGTTCCAATGTTGCATATTCATGGGCACGGTCGGCGGCGTGCTTCAACGCATTGTGCAATGTCGTTTCGAGCGATTCCGCAAATGATGGCATATTTTCTACTCCTTGGCGGGATATGAGCGCATATCCCCTTTTGACCCTATGTCGGAATAGCAGACTTTACTGTCAACATATTCCCCGAAATAAACCCCGTATCATTGCTTTTTGAATAATGCGTCTGCGGCCGACCTATGAGTGGAAGCGGCGGCTTTTTTGCTCTCGCATCTGGTAATTTCTGTTTTCAGGGTCGCAATTCGTTCATTCAGTTCGTCAATAGACAGCGGATCCAGATCCTGCCGGATCAGCCTCACCAGAGGGTCATCACTGCGTAAAGGCAAATTATCATCGTCCATCGCCAGTAACTGTTGACTGATGCGTGACGGCTGTCAATAAGTTATGCGATGTGGATAAAGGGCAGGGGGTGTCCAATGACCAAAATACCCGAACATATGACTGCAATTGAAATCACCGCTCCTGGCGGACCTGATGTTCTGGCCGCCTGTAACCGGCCAGTGCCGGTGCCAGCGGAAGGCGAATTGTTGATTAAGGTTTCCTTTGCCGGTGTCAACCGCCCCGATATTGTGCAGCGCAAGGGGCTATATCCCGCACCACCGGGCGCGAGCGAGCTGCCGGGACTGGAGGTTTCAGGAAAGGTAGTTGCAAGCGGCGGTGGCGTTGGTAGCGAAATAATCGGATCCAAAGTCTGCGCCTTGGTTGCGGGCGGCGGTTATGCCGAATATTGCATTGCCCGCGCTGACCAGTGCTTGCCCGTATCCGGCGCGATGTCCATGGCCGAAGCAGCCGCCATTCCCGAAACGCTATTTACCTGTTGGCACAATATTTTCGAACGCGGTTATGCCCGCGATGGCGAAACAATATTGGTGCATGGCGGCACCAGCGGTATTGGCACTATGGCGATCAAGCTGAGCAAACTATTTGGCATCACTATCATCGTGACCTGCGGTAGCGATGAGAAATGCGCCGCCGCTCTTGCTCTGGGCGCGGACCATGCAATCAATTACAAAGCCAAAGATTTTGTCGCAGAGGTGAAAGCAATCACCGGCGGGGCGGGCGTTCATATGCTGCTCGATATGGTGGCGGGGCATTATGTTGCGCGCAACCTGCAATGCTTGGCCGATGATGGCCGTCATGTAACCATCGCCTTGCAGGGAGGGATCAGCGCCGAGATCAATATGGCGCAGATTATGATGCGGCGGCTGAGCATGACCGGATCGACGCTGCGTCCGCGAAGTGATGAATTTAAGGCACTGCTGCGCGATGAAATATACGCCAATATATGGGACGCGGTATTGTCAGGGCATCTGCGCCCTGAAATGGCAAAGACATTTCCCTTAACCGACGCCGCCGCCGCTCATTCCTTTATGGAAGCAGGCGATTTTGTAGGCAAGATTGTGCTAGAGATTTGAGCTTTCCCACAATTTGCGTCCTCAGGATGAAGCGGCATAATCAGTATTATGCAAGCAAAGTCTTGCAGGGGCAGCCATCATCGCCTAAGATATGCACCATCATATTCAGGCCGCTCCGGTAAGGGGCGGCCCTTTTCATTGGAGAAAGCCTCATGGCTACCGAAAAACCATTGCCCCTTATGCCGCACGCAACCGCCGCTTGGCTTGTTGACAATACCGGACTTGCTTTCCCGCAAATTGCCGAATTTTGCGGGCTGCATATTTTGGAAGTGCAGGCGATGGCCGACGATATGACGGGCAGCAAATATACCGGACGTGATCCTGTTCATGCGGGCGAATTGAGCATGGAAGAGATTGAAAAAGGCCAAGCCGACGAAGATTATGTCCTGCAAATGCGTAAAGGCCCCGATCAGGTCCGCCGCACAAAGGGACCGCGCTACACCCCTGTTTCCAAACGTCAGGACAAACCCGATGGCATTGCGTGGCTGTTGCGCAACCATCCGGAAATTTCCGACGGTGCGATTTGCAAACTGATCGGCACCACCCGCCATACAATCACCGCAATACGCGAGCGTACGCACTGGAATATCGCTGAAATTCAAGCGAAGGATCCGGTAACATTGGGCCTATGTTCGCAGCGTGAGTTGGACGCATTGGTTGCCAAAGCCGCGAAAAAAGCTGGCATTGAAACCGCTCCTGTCGAAGATCGCCGTTTGGGCAGTGACCGTGATGCCTTGATCGAACAATTGCGCAGCGAACGTGATGATGCCGCGAAAAAAGCCGAAGCCGCGCTGAACGGTGAAGAGGCGGATAGTGCAAAAGAAGAGCTGACCGCCGATACGCTTTTCAAAAAACCGGGGGTATAACGGGGCTTCTGCTATCAGCAGAGTGATTTTTCTAGCTTCGATCCCTTTGATCGGGTGAAATGTTGGAAGGTTTGGGCGGATCTCCGTCCTGCCTTCCCTAACGTCACCATTGCGCCCGTGCCGTCTTTGCGGCAGTCATAGGCCATGACCAAAGCAAAAGCGCCGCCCGCCTATGATATGTCGCTCACCGATCACGGGTTTGAGGCGAAAGAGTTTAAGGGCCTGACCTATCCGCTTGGTGACCATGCGCCCGAAAATGCTACTGTCTATCCACTTGCGCCCGATCTGGGCTGGACACGTATGCCGGTTCCAGGCAGTCTGGGCCATATCAACCTATGGCTGCTAAATGATGATGCGGATGTGCCGGGCGGGTTTGCTATTGCCGATACCGGTTTGTTCACCCCCGATACGATTGCTGCGTGGAAGGCGATATTTGCCGGGGACTATGCAGGGCGCAGTCTTCAGCGCGTGTTTGTGACCCATTTCCATCCTGATCATCTGGGCTGCGCCGGATGGCTAGCGCAAAAGTACAAGGCGCCCATATGGATGAACCGGACCGAATGGTTGATGGCACGTATGCTGACCAGCGATATCCGCGACGCGCCGCCCGAAGATACCATCGCCCGGCGCAAATTTGCCGGCTATGATGATGAGCGGCTGGATAAGCTTCGGGCGCAAGGTTGGGGCAATTTCGCTCGCGCCGTATCGCGCCTGCCCACCGGCCATATTCGCATGGATGACGGCGATGTGATTCGGGTCGGTCGGCGCAATTGGACGGTTATGACCGGTGGCGGGCACACGCCTGAACACGCCTGCATGATCGACTATAGCAATGGGGTGATGATTGCTGGCGACCAGATTTTGCCGCGTATTACTTCCAATGTGTCGATCATGGACAGCGAGCCAGAAGCCAATCCGCTGGCTGAATGGCTGGCCTCGATTGATAAGTTTAAGGCGGCATTGCCCGATGATATGCTGGTCCTGCCCGCGCATGGTTTGCCGTTTAAGGGGGTCATTGCCCGGTTGGAGCGGCTTGCGGCGGGGCATCATAAGCAGCTTGATGATCTGGAGGCGGCGCTGCGAAAACAGGAAATGCGCGTGGTTGATACATTTGGGCTTCTGTTTGGACGCAAGGTGGATGACAGCATATATGGTCTTGCCACCGGAGAGGCGAGCGCGCATCTGCGCTATCTGGAACGGGCGGGCCGGGTAAAATTGGAGGTGCGCGGCGGCGTTGGTTGGTATCATGCGTAATGATCGCCTATTCGCCCTTGCAGATGACCAGCCACTCACTTACAACAATGTAAGTTATTCTAATCCGGTAGCAGCACAGGTCCAATATGTCTGAAACTGAAATCAATAATCGCTCACATAGCGAATTTGACTGGTCAGTATCCTATCTGCACCCTGCACGCTGGCAGATGGAATTTCCACCGCTGGCGTTGCACCAGATGTTTTTTGACAGCGCCGAGCGAGAGGGCGCAAAGCCGATGCTCGATTTTATGGGGCGTAAATATAGCTATGCCGAAATGGCTGCAGCGGTGAGGCGCGTGGCCAAAGGATTGCAGGATAAAGGGATAGGCAAGGGCAATCATATCGGTTTGTTCCTGCCCAATGTCCCGCATTATGTCACGGCCTATTATGGCGCATTGGCCGCAGGGGCAACGGTGGTGAATTTTTCCCCGCTCTATACCGTCGATGAATTGTCGCATCAGGTCGCCGATAGCGGCACCAGCCTGCTCTTCACTGTATCGGCGGCGGCGCTTTTGCCCACCGCGCTCAAGGTGCTTGATAAGTCAGAGTTAAAGGGGCTGATTATAGGCAGCGTGGCGGAGGCATTGCCATGGGCAAAGGGGTTGGCATACCGAATGTTCAAACGGGCCGAAACAGCCGCCATCCCAGATGATAGCCGCATTACCACTTACCATGATTTGCTCGCCAATGATGGCGATTATGCACCGCAGCCTTGCGAGCCTGAACAGGATATAGCGCAGCTGCAATATACAGGGGGCACCACAGGCACACCTAAGGGCGCGATGCTCAGCCATCAGAATATCACCGCCAATGCACGGCAGGTGAATGCGATTGACCCCAATTCCCGGATCAACAACCCCGATGACCCAGCGGAAGACCGGATATTGGGGGTATTGCCATTTTTTCATGTGTTTGCCAATGCCACGGTGCTCAACCGCACGGTGAATAATGGCGGAGAGATTGTCATGCTGCCCCGCTTTGATGCGCGTCAGGCGCTGGCTGCGATCAACCGGACAAAAGTGACGGCAATGCCCGGCGTTCCGACCATGTATCAGGCATTGCTCGATTGTCCTGATATAGCAAAAACCGATTTCACGTCGCTTCGCGCCTGTATTTCGGGCGGCGCCCGCTCGCGGCGGAACTAAAGGCGAAATTTGAAGAGCGCACCGGCGCGGTGGTGATCGAAGGCTATGGCTTGACCGAAAGCTCCGGTGTGGTTTCTAGCAACCCCTATGAAGCGATGAGCAAGATTGGGACAATCGGACAGCCTGTTCCGGGAACTCATGTGAAATTACTCGACAAGGAGGATCCGTCGCGGCCAGCTCCAGAGGGCGAACCAGGCGAGCTGGTTTTTTCAGGGCCGCAGGTGATGCGCGGCTATTGGAATAGGCCGGATGCCGACGCGAAGGTTTTTGTGGGCGGCTATTTGCGCACCGGCGACGTCGCGACAATCGATGATGATGGCTTCATTGCTATCGTGGACCGAATGAAAGACATGATCGCGGTTGGCGGCTTCAAAGTTTTTCCAAGCCAGGTGGAAGATAAACTCTATCAGCATGAAGCAGTGCGCGAAGCGCTGGTGATCGGCATACCCGATACCTATACCGGCGAAAAGCCCAAGGCCTTTGTTACGTTGAATATAGGGACGGATGTGACCGAAGAGGCGCTGCTGCAATGGCTGAATCCTCAGCTCGGCAAGCATGAACGCTGCGTGGCTGTGGCTATTCGGGATTCCCTGCCGAAAACCATGATAGGAAAATTGGACCGAAAAGCGCTGCGTGCTGAAGAGGGGGTATAAACGCCCGTCCATTTGACCAAGAATAGCTGGCCCATAAAAAAGGACCGCAGCAAATCGCTACAGTCCTTTTTCCAATTTGCGGTGGCATAAATCGCGAATTATGCGCCTTCGATGTTGCTCGCTTGCAAGCCTTTGGGGCCTTGCGTTACTTCGAAAGTAACTTTTTGACCATCTTTCAAAGTTTTGAAACCCTGCATATTGATGGCGCTGTGGTGCGCGAAAAGATCGTCTCCGCCTTCATCAGGAGTGATGAAGCCAAAACCCTTATCGTCGTTAAACCATTTTACTGTACCTGTTGGCATGATGTATTTCTCTTCTTTACTACAAGTTCTTACAGGCCAAAATCAGCCGGTAATTATGCCTAAGTCGGTTTTGGGGGAAGGTGTTGCAGGGTCAAACCGGCGTCAAATTCCGTCGCTGTCGACGTTAGCAAGCCGCTGTTTTGACAGATTCGCAGCAAAAGGCAAGGAAAAGGGGAAATTTCAGTTTTGCAGCCGTTTTTTCAACCATGCTTTATGCGCTGCCTCTACCTCTCGGAATGACGCAAATACGGATTGATCCGGAACAGGAGCGCCGCTTTTGCCTAGCGCATAAAGCTGACTATAAAACCAATATTGCATGGCAAACCCGTCCAAGCCGCGGACCATTTTTATAGCTTTTAGCCAAGAGAGCGCCGCGGGAACTAGGTGCAATTTTCTTTCCATTTGGGGCAAGCTATCGGCGCCGGATAGCAGCCGTTTCGGCCCATCGGGCTGATAGCATAGTGGACGGCCAAGACCGATAACATCGGCCGCACCCGATTGCAGCGCCTGTTCCATCGCGCGGCGGCTACGGAAACCGCCAGTGACCATCAATGGAAACGCAAGCTCATCCTTCATTGCCAGCGCAAAATCGACAAAATACGCCTCCCGTTGCAAGGTGGAGGCAGCGACATTTTGTTCCTCCGGGCTTTCCAGACCCTCTATCCCCAGCAATTTCGGCTGTTCATAAGTCCCTCCCGATATTTCGAGCAGGTCAATGCCCGCCTGTTCCAGCCAGCGGGCAACCTTTAGGCTATCTTCAAAGGCAAAGCCGCCACGTTGAAAATCGGCGCTATTGAGCTTGACGGCGACCGGAAAATCCGGCCCCACTGCGCTGCGAACCTGTGCCACTATATCCAGCAACAGCCGCGCCCGGTTTTCCAATGACCCGCCCCAAAGGTCCGTGCGCTGGTTCGACCGGGGGCTTAAAAATTGCGAGAGCAAATATCCATGGGCACTATGGATCTGCACGCCGGTAAAGCCCGCCTGCTGGCATGTTTTTGCCGCACGAACAAAGCCGGTAACGACCGCCGCAATATCGGTTTCGTCCATCGCCAGCGGCGTGCCAAATTGCCCGCCCGGTAGGCCAAGCTTGATTGCAGAAGGGGCCTTGGGGTGGGGATTGATGCTTTTCATCGTTTGCCGCCCGGCATGGCTGATCTGCGCCCAGAAATGATTGCCATTGCAAGTCGCAGCGCGCGCCAGACCCGATAGTGCGGCCATCATTGCAGCATCGGGTTCGCTATCTATAATCACATTGCCGGGCCGTTCCAGATGATCCGCGTCAATCTGGATGTTGCCCGATAATATTAAACCTGCGCCGCCATCGGACCATATCCGGTATAGCCTCTCCAGCTCTGCCGTGGGCCGTCCCCTTGTGTCGGCCAGTCCCTCGGTCATTGCGGCTTTGGCAATACGGTTGGGCAGCACCGCGCCGCAGGGTAAGGGGAGCGGGGCCGAAAGAGCCGCGGTCATTTATTCGGTTTCGTCGCCGCTGGCCTGTGTATCGGCTGTTTCGTTTTCTTCTTCACCTGTGTCCGCAGCACCGGCCTCTTCCTCTTTACCAGCGAGCGGGGCTTCTTCACTATCCCCGCTGGTGTCGATCATCTCGTCGCTGATCGTGCCTTCAATCTTGTCAATATCATCCATACGGGTTTGGGTGACGGAGCTGTCCTCTGCAATCTTTTCTTCCGGTTTATCTGATGAGCAAGCGGCAAGGGCAGGCAGAAGAAGCAGGGCGGCAAGGGTTAGAATAGGGCGCATGGTATGATTCTCTTTAGATAAAGGACTTTACCGCTCTACGTTACAAAGCCCGTTGGCTTTGGCAAGCGCGGATAGGAAAGCCGGAAATGTTTCGGCAAGCGCGGCGTCAAATTCAGCCATGCTGGCGGTGATGCCAAGATCGGCAAGACTGGTTACCGGATATTCGGCGATACCGCAGGGTATAATCCCGCCAAAATGCGACAGATCGGGATTGATATTGACGGCAAAGCCATGCGCAGTAACCCAGCGGCGAATGCGTACGCCAATCGCGCCGATCTTTGCCTCTTGCCCTTCGCGGTTGTCGCACCATATGCCAACTCGCCCCTCGGCCCGGCGAGCGGCGACGCCAAAACGGTCCAACGCCGAAATCACCCATCCTTCGAGCGCATGGACATAGCAGCGCACATCGCGGCCACGCTGCGAAAGGTCAATCATGATATAGCCGACACGCTGCCCCGGCCCGTGATAGGTATATCGACCGCCGCGCCCAGTTTCATAAACCGGAAAAGCGCGGCTCAATAGCTCCGCCGGGTCGGCGCTGGTCCCGCCGGTATAAAGCGGCGGATGTTCCAGAAGCCAGACCATCTCGTTCGCGGTGCCATCCCGAATGGCCGCCTGTCGCAATTCCATTTCGGTCAAAGCATCGGGATAGTTGATTTGCTCCGTGCTTATTCGCCAGTTTATCTCTGTGTCATGCTGCATAGAGACGCCGTTACAATGACAGGCCGAAAAAGCAAATATGGTTCATTCTCAGGAAATGTAAGAAGCCTGTTTCTTTTTCTGATAAGTCCGTTAGATTTGCTGTCATATATTAATAGTGGGAGAATGAATGAAATGAGCAAGCCCCTTGATTATACAGCAACATGGAATGATGCGGTGGCAATGATGAAGCGGCACCAATCGTTGATTTTACCGATTGCCGGTGTGTTTATGTTTTTGCCCAATGTGATTATGGGAGCCATGCTGCCGCAGCCTGAGATACAGGGGGATATTGACCCGAATGCCGCATTGGCAATTTTGTCAGAATATTTTGCCTCATTGGCACCATGGCTTATCGGCATTTCTATATTGGCGACTATTGGCAATTTGGCCATTTTGCATATGGTTTTGGGTGGTAAAAACCCGACAGTGGGCGAAGCCATAACGCTTGGCCTCGGATCATTTATCGCCGTTTTCCTGGCAGGCATTATTAGCACGATTGGCGTTACAATCGGAATGCTCCTCTTGATCGTGCCTGGCATATATCTCGCAGTGAAATTTTCACTCGTGTCACCGGCGGTTGTTGCCGAAGGGATTAAAAACCCGATTGATGCCCTGTCGCGGTCATGGGCGATTACAAAGGGCAATAGTCTGCGTGTTTTCGGTTTTTATCTGATCATAGGCATTGTCGGCTTTTTGCTCTATTTTGTGGCTACTTTGGTCGCGGGCGGCTTGCTTGGTTTGATCTCGAATATCTTGGCGGTGATTGTTGATGGTGCATTATCAACAATATTGGCGGTCGTTTTCCTGTTTGTGGTTGCCGCTGTTTATAAACAATTGACCGCATCGGATTTCCACAGCCCGATCAGCTGAAACCGCAAAGCGTTATAATATAGGGCGGCGGGGATACCTTTGCCGCCCTTTTTTTGCGGGTCATTTTTTGAAAAGCACCCTTCATTCCTGCCTTATTTTTATTGCTATCATTCAACCTTTATTTTCAATCCCAGGCCACATCGGGAGGCAGGCTCATCAATATCGCGTCGATATTGCCGCCGGTTTTTAGACCGAATAATGTGCCCCGATCATAAATCAGGTTGAATTCGGCATAGCGGCCGCGCCACACGCGCTGCTGATGCTTTTCCTCTTCGGTAAACGGCGTGTTCATCCGTTTTCGCACCAGTTTCGGGTAAATATCCAGAAAAGCCTCGCCCACTTCACGGGTAAAGGCGAAATTGCGATCAAACAGCGCGTCTGTATCATTTTCCAGATGATCGTAAAATATCCCGCCAACGCCCCTATGCATTTGCCGGTGGGGGATATAGAAATAGTCATCGGCCCATGCCTTATAACGTTCATAGACATCAGGGCCATAAGGGGCACAGGCAGCGCGCAGCCGGGCATGAAAATCGGCTGTATCTTCGTCATAGGCAATAGGCGGATTCAAATCCGCCCCGCCGCCAAACCAGCTTTTGGTCGTGGTCAGCAACCTTGTGTTCATATGCACGGCGGGCACATGGGGATTTGCCATATGCGCGACCAGACTGATTCCTGTGGCGAAAAAGGCTGGGTTTTCCTCTGCGCCGTGGATGCTTTTGGCAAATTCGGGGTTAAACGCGCCGCCGACGGTGGAAACATTGACGCCGACTTTTTCAAACACCTTGCCTTTCATCACCCCGCGCACACCGCCGCCGCCGTCTTCACCGCTATCGTCGGTGCGCTGCCATGGCAGGAATTCAAACGCAGCGTCGGACCCGGACTCACGTTCAATCGCCATAAAAGCATCGCAAATCCGGGTGCGCAGTTCTTCAAACCATGTCCGGGCTGCGCTTTGATCGGGGGTTAGCGTCAGGGTCATTTTCACTCCATTGGTCATTCACAGCGCTTACGGCGCGGGGTCAGGCGGGATATTGGCCAGTCTGCCTTAACCCTTCGGACAGTGCGATGCCAGCGCAACCGCCACATTTAACGAACGAAAGCCGGGTTGCATTGGAATATGGACGCGCATATCGGCGCGGTCATGAACAAATCCGGGGGCACCGGCGCTTTCGCTGCCCATCAATATAATGTCATCGCGTTCAAATTGGAATTGGGTCAGGGGTACAGACGCTTTGCTCGATAATAATATAATGCGCCGTCCGCTTGCGTCTGCGTTATCCTTAAATGCGTTCCAATCGGAATGTTCGCAAATTTCTGCTTCTTCCAGATAATCCATTCCCGCCCGTTTCAAACTGCGCCGGGAAAAGGCGAAACCGCAAGGATGGATGATGTCGCACCCCGTGCCAAAGCAGGCGGCCATGCGCAAAATTGTGCCCACATTTCCGGCAATATCGGGTTGGTAAAGGGCGATACGTAGGGGCAAGATCGGGCTGCTTTCGTTATTTGCAATTGCTTGGCCTTATTATTGTCCAAATTCCCTGTTGGCAAATGCCTATAAACACGTCTATCAGGCCGCAGAATCGTGCGCGATCTATATTTTGACTGGATTGTCGCAATGGGGTTTTTGACAGCAGGGTGATAGGGGCTTATGCCTCAAGCCCGCAATATGAGGGCAGTTTATGGCTACGGTCAAAAAAACAAAAAAAGCATCCGAAAATGCTGCGCCAGCAGCAGAAGTGCAGGGTGAAGAGCCAGTGCGTCGCCGCGATTTTATCCATATCGCTGCGATTAGCTTCGCCGGTGTAGGCGCAGGTGCGGTCGCATTGCCGGTGCTTGGAACGATGAGCGCCAGCGCCGATGTGGTCGCCTTGTCATCAATCGAAGTGGATGTTTCCAAAATCGAAGCAGGTCAGGCGATCAAAACCAGCTGGCGCAAACAGCCGGTGTTTATTCGCAATCTGACGGCGGAAGAGATTAAGGCGGCAAACAGCGCCGATGTCGGCGCTATGCGTGATCCGCAAACCTTGGCAGAGCGCACGCAGCCGGGTAAAGAAAATATGCTTATCACGCTGGGCGTTTGCACCCATTTGGGCTGCGTCCCTCTGGGCGCTGCGGCTGGTGAAGTGAAAGGCGAATTTGGCGGCTATTTCTGCCCTTGCCATGGTTCGCATTATGACACAGCAGGCCGCATCCGCAAGGGGCCCGCCCCGTTAAACCTTCAAGTTCCGGAATATACATTCCTGAGCGACACTATCGTGAAAATCGGCTGAGGACGAGAAGAGATATGAGCTTTCCCTGGGCACAACAATATACACCGCAAAATCCGGTCATGCAGTGGGTGGACGAACGCCTTCCTTTACCGCGCCTTGTCTACAATGCCGTGGGCGCGGGCTATCCGGTTCCGCGTAATTTGAACTATTTTTGGAATTTCGGTGTTTTGGCCGGAGCCGCGTTGATGATTCAGATTATCACCGGCATTATCCTTGCCATGCATTATGCCGCCAATGTCGGTGTTGCGTTCAATTCGGTTGAACATATCATGCGCGATGTGCCCGCTGGCTGGTTCATCCGCTATGCGCACATGAACGGGGCAAGTTTCTTCTTCATTGTGGTTTATATCCATATGTTCCGCGGTTTGTATTTCGGATCTTACAAAGCGCCGCGTGAGATGATCTGGCTGCTGGGTGTGGTGATCTTCCTGCTTATGATGGCAACCGGATTTATGGGTTATGTTTTGCCATGGGGGCAAATGAGCTTTTGGGGCGCACAGGTGATTACCGGATTCTTCTCCGCCATACCGGTGGTGGGTGAACCGCTGCGCCAGTGGCTGCTCGGTGGCTTTGCGCCAGATCAAGCCGCGCTGAACCGCTTTTTCTCTCTACACTATCTGCTGCCCTTTGTGATTGCTGGCGTTATCATTCTTCATATCTGGGCCTTGCATATTCCGGGTTCTTCCAACCCAACAGGCGTCCATGTAAAGGCGGAGGCCGACACGGTGCCATTCCACCCTTATTACACGGCAAAGGATGGCTTTGGTCTTGGCGTGTTTCTGATCTTCTTTGTTGCGGTGACTTTCTTCGCACCCAATATGCTCGGCCATCCGGACAATTATATTCCGGCCAATCCGTTATCGACCCCGGCTCATATCGTGCCTGAATGGTATTATCTGCCCTTCTATGCGATTTTGAAGGCGTTTACCGTTGATTTTGGTATTCCCTTCACCGGCATTGTCATCATTCCGGCAAAGCTGATGGGCGTGCTGGCCATGTTCGGTTCGATCCTGCTGTTCTTCTTCTTGCCATGGCTTGACACATCGCCGGTTCGTTCAGGTAATTACCGGCCATTGTTTAAGAAGTTTTTCTGGTTCGGTCTGGTGCCTGCCGTTGTAATTCTGGGCATATGCGGCGCGATGCCGGCGGAACAGCCATGGGTGCTGCTCAGTCAGATTGCCGCTGCTTATTATTTCGCGCATTTCCTGATCATTTTGCCGATCATATCGCGCATAGAAAAGCCGCTGCCTTTGCCCAATTCCATTACCGAAGCCGTAACCGGCAAACCGCTTGAACTAGCGGCAGCATAAACAGGGAAGTAGATTATCATGGTACGTTTATTTGCAGGCCTTGTCGGTGCATTTTTCGTCATGATGCTGGTTTTGGCATTGGGCGACGGTATCTATACTGCGGCAACCACAAAGTCGGAGGAAACCGCCGAGCACGCATTCCATAAAAAGCCCAAAGAGGTGAAATTTGCCCATGACGGTATGTTTGGCAAATATGACCGTGCACAGCTGCAACGCGGGTTTAAGGTTTATAAGGAGGTTTGTGCGGCCTGCCATAGCATGAACCTTGTCGCGTTCCGCAACTTTGCCGAAATCGGATATAATGAGGATGAGGTTAAGGCAATTGCCAAAGGCTGGTCCACTGAAACCCCTTCGATAGACCCCGATACCGGTGAGGCGGCAACACGCCCATCAATCCCGGCTGATAAAATCCCGCTTGTCTATCCCAATGAAGTCGCTGCACGTGCCGCCAATAATGGTGCCTTGCCGCCGGACCTCTCGTTGATTACCAAGGCGCGTCACGACGGCCCTGCCTATGTTTACAGCCTGCTCACAGGTTATCAGAAACAACCTGCTGAGCTGAAATCCAAATTCCCTGATGTAGCGGCGGGTTCTGGTTCCGATCCGCGCGACCCGAAAAAGCACCTGGGACGCTGCATTATAATCCCTATTTTGCCAATCTGAACATCGCTATGGCCGCGCCGCTGACCGGTGAGGGACAGGTGACCTATGATGACGGCACCAAGGCGACTGTGGATCAAATGGCAAAGGATGTTTCCTCTTTCCTCACCTGGAGCGCAGAACCGAAGATGGAGGCACGTAAGACTGCGGGCTGGGCCGCGCTCCTATTCCTGCTGATCTTCACCGGTTTGACGTTCATGTCTTACAAAGCCATTTGGGCCGACAAAAAACATTGATGTAAAAATATTGACGGCGCTGCCCCTTGGTGGCAATAGCAGCGCCGTTAAGCCATTTGGCAATTGCCAATGGCCGGAAGCGGGCGGGTATAGCATAGTGGTAATGCTCTAGCCTTCCAAGCTAGCTAGAGGGGTTCGATTCCCCTTACCCGCTCCATCTTACCATCCCACATTGTCCGAATAAGTCTTGCAAACTACGCAGACACGCGCCTATTCCTTAGGTAAGCAAGTCTATGCTGTTCTAGCCTGTCCAATCAAAGCCGCCTTGTCTTGGGGGCCAGTGTGGGGGCCATGGCCAAGAAGGCAATTCGGTTGACCCCAAATGGGAACCACTTGCTAGCAAGCTATTGCTGATATTGGCACCAACCGATGTTAAGATTTGAACAGCAAGACAGAGGGGCGCGATTCTTGCTGCCCGGTGAACAGCATTAAAGGTTGATACAATTTGCGACATATTCATAGGTTTATGGCAAAAAACTGCGACATATTCTCTTCATAAAGGCATCAATCCGGTGACCATATCGGGATGACCAGAAAGGGTAGAATTATGAAAAAGAAATTTGCAATTTTCGGCGGCGCATCAGCGCTTGTCATTGGAGTGGCTGCTACGGTGGCGATCGCCGCTCCTAACAGCGGCGAGCGTGCAATGAAAGCCGATGCAGACGGCAATGGTATGATCAGTAAAAGCGAAACTATGGCTGCTGCGGATGAACGTTTTGCCAAAATGGACGTGGACGGCAATGGTCAAATTGACACGGCCGACCGTGAAGCAAAGGTGAGGCAGAATTTTGCCGAAATGGATAGCAACAAGGACGGCACCCTGACAGAAGCGGAATTTGTTGCCGGGCATAAAGCCAAGATGGAAGAACGCAAAGAGCGCCGCAGCGCTATGATCAATCGCGGCGAAGGCGAAATGCGCGGTGAAGGACGCCGTGGTGGAAAAGGAAAGCGCGGCGGACGTGGCCATGGCGGCGATGATGCCGGGAAATGGGGTATGGCAGATACCAATGGTGATAAAGCAATCAGCAGGCAAGAATATGACGCCGCAACACTGGCCCGCTTTACCAAAGCCGATGCCGATGGTGATGGCAATATCACAAGAGAAGAACGCCGTGCCCACCGCAAAGCTATGCGGGAAGAGCGCAAAGCAGCCAGTGATCAAGGCTAAGTCTGGTTTCAAGGGAAACAATGCGCGAGGTTAGGGTTAGACCCCATTCAATATCGCTTCTAGCTTTGACACCATCTGTTTGCTCAAAGGGCGATTGAATGAGGCCTGACCTAAGCCATAGCTGGCTAAATCCTCCCCCTTACCCGCGCACTATGCACCGGAGCAGTCATTTTATCTGGCTGCTCCGGTTTTTTCGGTTAAGAATATTGCTATAAAGGTGATACGAAGATGACAAAATCCCGGCCCCATTTATTGATTGTCGATGATGAAGCGTCAATTCGTGAACCGTTGGGCAAATATCTGGAGAAGCAGGGGTTTCGCATCGCTGAAGCAGGCAATGCATCGGACGCCCGGTCAGTGCTGCTATCTTATGACATTGATCTTGTTCTGCTTGACATCATGATGCCGGGCGAAGACGGGCTTAGCCTTTGCCGCCATATATCGGGCAATGATGGTCCGCCGGTCATCCTCTTGACCGCCAAATCGGAGGAAACAGACCGGATTGTCGGACTTGAAATCGGGGCCGATGATTATGTTGTAAAACCATTTTCACCGCGTGAATTGACGGCCCGGATCAAAATCATCCTGCGCCGAATGGAAAACGGCGGCAAAGCGATACGCGGCGAAGGGGAAAGCTATGCCTTTAATGGATGGACGTTGAAAACCAGCGAGCAAAATCTATATGATCCCGCAGGCGTGTTGATCCCGCTATCATCGGGCGAATACCGGATGTTGCAGGTGCTGGTCAGCCGGGCGGGACAAGTGTTTAGCCGGGATCAATTGCTCGACCTAACGCGCGGACGGGAGGGCGGACCATTTGACCGCGCGATTGATAATCAGATCAGCCGGCTGCGCCGGAAAATTGAGGTTGATCCCAAGGATCCGCAGCATATCAAGACAATTTGGGGTGGCGGCTATCGTTTCAGTTCGATGGTACAAAAATTTTGATGGCGCGGCTTTTGTCCTATTTGTGGCCGAAAAGCTTGTATCGTCAGATATTGCTTGTGGCCGCATTGGCACTGCTGGCTGCGCAGCTGGTCAATGCCGCTTTGCTGCTTAACAACACACGGGCACGCAGTGAGGCGGAGGCAGCAACCCTGTTGGTTGGCCGTGTTGTCAATCAGGCAGAACGTAATGCCGAACGCGGCGCGATTGGGGGCAGGTGCGCAGGCAAAGGATGCAGCGCCGGATTTCGGCCATACAGGTTGATGTTGGCAACAGCCGTTTGGATATTCCGCAATTTGAGCTGCGCCGTGATTTTACGCAGAGGGCCAACGAATATTTTACAGGCGGCTCAGGCGATTTGACCGAAGTGCAGATTTTCACTGGCCCGGCGGCGGCGCTGCCCGAAAAAATGTCTCGAAATCTTGTGCAAAGCCGCTTTGCTGGCCAGCAACGCCGCGCCGGACGCGGACTTCCCAAAGAAGCGGTGTTGCTGACCGCGAAAACAGGCGGGGGACAATGGATTAGCGCGGCGGTTTATGTGCGCCCACGCGACCCTGCTGCGCTGCTTATCCTGATGCTGCAAACTTTGACTTTATATGCGGCCGTGCTGATCCCGTTGGCGCTGGTAACGCGCCGGATTGTGAAGCCTTTGGAACGGTTGACCCAAAGGGTAGGGCGCGTCGGCCTGACCGAAGAGGCAGACCCGCTGCGCAGCGAAGGACCATCGGATATCCGCAACCTGATTAATAGTTTTAATGCCATGCAGGCACGGGTGAGCGCGCTTTTGGGTGAAAAGGACGTCATGCTGGGCGCGATCGGCCATGATTTGAAAACGCCCTTAGCCGCCCTTCGTGTGCGGATCGAATCGGTGGAGGATGATGCCGAGCGTGAAAAAATGGTCGCGGCCATTGATGAAATGGTGACGATTTTGGACGACATATTGACGCTGGCAAGGATGGGTAAATCGGGCGAGGCAAAGCAGCAAACTGACTTGGCGGCGCTGGTGGAATCGGTTGCGGAGGAATTTGTTAGCACAGGCGCAGCAGTTCAGATGACGGAACCGGATGGGCGGATATTGGCATTGGTCCGCCCGATATTGCTGCGCCGTGCGGTCCGCAACCTGATCGGTAATGCAGTCAAGCATGGCGGCAATGCCGATATTATTGTGATGCACAGCGGCGGGGAAATCGCCATCCACATTGACGATAATGGCCCCGGTATAGCGGCGGAACAGATTGAAAATATGTTTCAACCCTTCACCCGGGTGGATATATCGCGCAACCGGGCCAGCGGTGGATCGGGCCTGGGCCTGACCATCGCCCGCGCCATCGCATCGGCGCATGGCGGCACTGTGACGCTCATCAACCGGACCGCAGGCGGGATTCGTGCAACGATCAGCTTACCAGTATAAAATGGCTGGCAATTCCTCACCCAACGCCATTTCCGTGCAAACGGGAATGGAGTAGGCGCAGGGTAAGGGTAAGGGTAAGGGTAAGGGTAAGGGTAAGGGCAAGTGCAAGTGTCAGCCCGCTTACATCCTATAATCGGTCCGCTTTATGGCGTGCCGTTTCATTTTCTCGATAAAGGTGGTGCGTTTCAGACCCGACAGATTGGCGGCGTGTTGCACCACACCTTTCGTCTGTTTCAGCGCGGTTTGAATAAAACGTTTTTCTTCTTCATCTAAATGCGCCTTCAGATTGAAACCCGGAGAGATATTGCTAGGCGGCTCGGCGCTTGCCTGATGCGATTTCATCGGTTCACCCATTTTAAGAAGCGCCCCCATGCGCTGCGCACCGATAATCGTCCCTGGATGGAACAGGCTAGCGCGGGCAACGACATTGCGCAGCTCCCGGATATTACCGGGCCAGAAATGCGTTTCCAATAATTGCATCGCCCCTGTTTCCAACGTGAAACGTTCGGCGGCGGGTTTTGGCATTAGGAAATAATCGATCAGCATCGCAATATCCCCCCGCCTTTGCCGTAGCGGCGGGACGGCGATGGTAAGTAGCGAGAGGCTATAGTAGAGATCTTGACGGAATTGATCTTCGCCGATCAAACTGCCCAGTCCGGTCCGCGTGGCTGCGATGATCCGAACGCGCCGATAATGGCGCGGTTCGAGCGGCAGTCCGGGAACTGGTTTTTCTTCCAATATCTGCTGCACCATCGCTTGCAGGGGCAGTGGTAAATCAGCGATTTCGTCAAGGAACAGCGTGCCGAAGGCGGCCATTTCAAAATAGGATTGGCTGCCGCGTCCATCCTGTCCATTCGGGTTGATGCCGAACAACACCATTAGCCCATCATCGCCCAATGTGGAACAATTGACCCGGACAAAGGGACCATTGCGTTGACGCGATGCTGCATGGACCGCGCGGGCAGCAACTTCTTTGCCTGACCCGGCCGGACCAGTCAGCAGCAGCGGTGCGCCCGTGCCCGCCGCCAATGCTGCCATTTGGCGCAGGCTATGCGCGGCGTTGCTTTCTCCGATGATGATATTATCCGGCAACTTGGCAATTTCGGCCTCTTGCAGGAAGCTGCTGTCATGGCGGCTCATATACATTTTATTCTCCTAAATGGATTTCGCTCATTAAAAATGATGCGTCTTCGAAAAGGAGGCGAGCTTTGAAACAGCCTGCTTATTGGGGATAGGAAAATAAGGTTAACAGCGGTAAACCCGGCGCAGCAAAGCCAGTCCGTTTTGGAGCGTTGCGCTGAACGGCCAAGTTAGCGGCAGCAGTGATGGCTTAACCGGTCGGCTGCGCCTTCCATGTGCCACTATTTTGATATTCGGGCTTAATATTGGTAGTCGCGGGCAGGTTGCCGCCGCCATAAGCCCTGTCTCCGCCTTTGTTCAACGCTTCGCGGGAATAATCCGGTGCGGAGTAAACAGGGGCGGTGCGTTGACGCTGCGGCACAATCGCCGAATAAGCAGGCGCGGGCGTGATGGCGCTTTGGGCCGAAACAGCAGCATTCTTGCGGGCCTCTTCTTCGGCCTTCAAACGGGCAGCGGCATATTCGCGCTCATATTGTTTTTGCAGTTGTATTGGATCAAGCGTCGGGGCAGGCGAATCTTTCCAAGCACGTGGTTTGGGGCCGGGGAACGGTTCGCCGCCGGCATAGCTGCGGAAAATGCCGATGGCCGTCCGGCGCTGCCCTTCCAGCGGTAGAAACGGTGCATACCGATTGTACCGATAAAATGCAGGCTTGGCGCCCAATAGGGGTAAATGTTGACGGTGTGGTAGTGCGTCGCCATGCCAACCGGACGGTGGACATAACCTGCCAGAGCCGATGAGGCGACACGGCTTGCCCGCAACCAGTGCGAGCGCGAAGGTGTCCGCGCCATCGATCCATCGCAGCTATAGCTAAATTGGCATCCGGTGCGCCGTTCTGAGCCTTGGTAGACCACGCCGCAGATATTATTAGGATAGGTGGGATGGCGCATCCTGTTGATAATCACCTGAGCGACTGCCCTCTGCCCGCTATCTGATTCGGATGCGGCTTCATAGTAAATCGCATCGGTCAGGCATTTAAGCGCCCGTGCATAATCGGCGCTGCCCGCGTTCATGACAAAGGGCTGAGCTGCGCCGCCTATGCCTGCTTCATCGGGCAGCAAACCGCTCGCAGCGAACGAATCTGTAGTAATTAATCCGCTTTTGTTGCCTTGTGCGGCATCGATCACCTCATTTGAGGGCGGTATCGCATAATCGGCTTCCACGAAGTAAAAAGCAGAACCGGCAAAATTGCTTTCCGGGCGTTCGGCCGATCCAAGCGGGATTTTGGTGTTGGATGGCGATGCCCCACCGCCCAGACCCGTCACTTGGGCTATCGAGGGTGCCAGCGCAAGCAGGCCAAAAGCGATAAGCACAAGCAAGATTTCCCGTCCCCCGATCAAACGGCGACGCGGCGCGGGCGCACCACGTCTGCGTTGCAACTGGTCTTTTTTGGGGAAAGGTTCCTGTATCATTTAGTCGCTTTGTCAACGGCTAGAGGGAGGGGATTCGCAGCTAGTCCTGATCCGCCTATACAATAGAAAAACCGGGCATGGATTCGCGATTTTCACCCTGTGCCATGCTGGGACGGCGGCTGAACAATATATTAACCCATTGGATAAAATCTTTGAATTCAATAAGGTTAGCAGAATGGATCAAAAGCGCGATCAGCCTGTTCGGAAATGGTCATTTGGCCGGTGGCATGGCGTTGTGATAGAAAAAAGATAAGGAAGTTTTCGGCAATGAAATAATAGGCGGCAATAACATAGTTACAAAAGCCCTGTTTTGCTTGCACCTTCCCTGTTTCTCGCCGTAGAAGACCGCTCTTTGAACGAATCTATCGGAGTAAATATCATGGCGACAGCATGGACGCCGGACAGTTGGAGACAGCATAAGGGCATTCAAATGCCCACATACCGCGACGCAGCCACTTTGGCGGCAACCGAAGAAACGCTGCGCAATTACCCTCCTCTGGTATTTGCAGGTGAAGCGCGAGAGTTGAAAGATAGCTTGGCAGAGGTTTCGGCGGGTAAGGCGTTTCTGCTTCAAGGCGGCGACTGCGCCGAAAGCTTTGCCGAATTCCACCCCAATAATATCCGCGACACATTCCGCGTCATCCTGCAAATGGCGGTTGTGCTGACCTTCTCTGGCAAGGTGCCAGTGGTAAAACTGGGCCGAATGGCAGGGCAATTTGCCAAGCCGCGCTCGGCCGATATGGAGGAAATAGGCGGCACCGAATTGCCCAGCTATCGCGGCGATATTATCAACGATATAAATTTCAACGCTGAATCGCGCGAACCGGATCCTTCGCGTATGATCCGCGCCTACAGCCAAGCCGCCGCCACGCTCAACCTGTTGCGGGCGTTCAGCAGCGGAGGTTATGCCAATTTGCATCAGTCCATGCCTGGACACTTGATTATATGGGGCGCAGCGAATGGGCGAAAAAATATAGCGAAACCGCTGATCGTATTGGCGAAGCGCTCGACTTTATGGAGGCGTGCGGGGTTACCCCTGAAACCGTGCCGCAAATTAAGGGCACTAAATTTTATACCAGCCATGAAGCGCTGCTGTTGCCTTATGAACAAGCATTGACGCGGCAGGATTCTCTCACCGGCGGATGGTATGACACATCGGCGCATTTCCTGTGGATTGGCGACCGCACCCGGTTTGAAGGCAGCGCTCATGTCGAATTTCTGCGCGGAATTGGCAATCCCATCGGCCTGAAATGCGGGCCAAGCCTAGCTCCGGAAGCGTTGATCAAAATGCTCGATACCTTAAACCCCAACCATGAACCGGGACGGATTACGCTGATTTCACGTTTTGGTCATGATAAGGTTGAGGCCGGTTTGCCGCCGCTGGTGCGTGCGGTGAAAGCGTCGGGCCATCCGGTAATCTGGTCATGCGATCCGATGCATGGCAATGTCATCAAATCGGCAAGTGGTTATAAAACCCGCCCCTTTGAACGGATACTTGCCGAAGTGCGCGGCTTTTTGCGGTGCACCGGGCCGAAGGCACATTTGCGGGCGGAATCCATATTGAAATGACCGGGCAGAATGTAACCGAATGCACCGGCGGCGCGGTTGCGGTGACAGACGAAAGCTTGGCGGACCGTTATCACACGCATTGCGATCCGCGGCTGAACGCGGCGCAGTCGCTCGAAATGGCATTCCTGCTGGCTGAAATGCTAAATCAGGAATTTAATGAACGGGCGAAGAAAGCAGCCTGACGGAGCGAAAAATGGCTGATGTCATTGTTAAGCGTGAAGTGGTGAAATCGGGTGTCGGTTTCGGCAGCGCGCTTGCCATGGTGATCAGCTATACAGCGCATAAATCGGTGCTATGGGCGATTATTCACGGAATTTGCAGTTGGTTTTATGTAGGTTATTTTTTGCTCACCCGAAATTGAACCATATTGCACCTATTCGCTTTTGCGTTACATTGCGAAAAATGAAAGCCCCATTTTTCCTGCTCGCCGCTGCGGCTTTATTGTCATCCTGTTCGGCCAAGATTGATACAAGGGTGATGAGCAGCGGCGTTCAAGGGCCGTCCGCAGCGGGCTATATTGTCGTTCCACCTGCAAATCTGGAATCGCCTGCCTATCATCAGTCGAAAGCGCTCATCGCCAAGCAATTATCGGCCAAGGGCTATCAAGCGGCGAATGATGGCTCGCTCTACCTTGAAGTCGGCATTGCGGCACGGCCTGCCTCCTTATCGCTCCGTCAATCGGGTAAGCTATTGGCAGAGGCCAGCACGAAAAGGCGTGCGGGCAAATGCCAAAATCAGGAATATCGGCTGACAGTAGCGCTGACCCGTATTTCCGATGGAGCCGAAATCTATCGCGGCTCCGCAGGCGAATATCATTGTAAGCAGCCGCTTGAGGCGGTTCTGCCGCAGCTTGTCGGTGCGGCGCTTGCCGATCTGGGTAATCCAAAAGGTGATTATGTTAACAGCCGCTGGATCAAACATCGCTGGTTCCGCTAGGGCGTTTGATCATGGAGGCGAGCTGTTCAACTTTCCTCCAACGCCTCTGGCAATTCTATGGTAAAAAAGGCACCAACGCTTTCATTATTGCCGCCTTTCACAATCCCGCCATGGCGTTCGGTAACGGCAAGAACATAGGTAAGGCCAAGGCCCGTCCCTTTGCTTCGCCCCCGTTGCTCACCGCCTGATGCAAAACGCTGGAACAAATGGGGCAGGATTTCAGGCGCAATGCCGTCGCCTGTATCGGTGATGACGGCCGCCAGATAAGGCCGATCATCCCGTATAATCCGATCGATGCTGATTTGGATAGCGCTATTGTCCGGGCTAAATTTAATCGCATTGTCAATCAAATTGGCAAAGGCCCGCGACAGCCCCTCTGGCTCCGCCAGAACAAAGCCGCTGTCGCTATGATCGGCGACGGTGATACGGATGCTGCGCTCTTTGGCCATCGGCCAATAATTATCGGCGACATCGCGGATCAGGTCGGGCAAGATTACATCCTCACCAGCAAATTCGGTTTCGCCCATGCGGGCTATTTCCACAAAATCCTGTGCCAATTGCATGGTCAACCGGGCGTTGCGCTCAATCCGTTTCTTCGCAGCTTCGTCCAACGCCCCCTCCAACGAAGCAATAATGGCCGACTGCGGCGCCCGCATATCGTGTGACAAAAGCTGCAACAGACGCTCACGCTCCGCCTCTGCGGTGGCCAATGCGGTGATGTCGGCAAGATAATAGATATATCCCAAATGCGTGCCGCTGGCATTTTGGACGAGCGATTCGCGCATCACAAACGTGCTGCCGTCACGGGTTTGGAACCGGACAAATTCACTTGTAATCGGGACCGGCCCTTCGGCCTCGGCCAGCAGTTGCCGTGCTTTTTTGGCGTCATGGCTTTGGATATAGTTTAGCACCATATCGCGTTGTTCGGGGATGACGACGCTGGCCATGACATCATCAAAGATCAGGCCGATGATGCCGCGCCCCAATCTTTTTTCGACCAGAATATTGGTCATCGTTACCCGCGCTTTCAAATCGGTGACCACCATCGGATCGGGCAGGTCGGCCATGGCGTCGGAAACAAAGCGGCGCAAATCCCGCATATGGTCAATGGCGCTTGCCAGAGCGGCCGATTGCCGCCCGACCAGATCGGCGGCATCCGCCTGACGCACCGGGACTGGCACAATTTCGCCCTCGCGTTCCAATTCCATAAGCTCGCTGCCCATGAAATCGCTCATCGCCTGTAAACGCCGCCAACCCCAAAGCGGATAGACAAGCAATAGGCCCAGCACCGCCGCCCCCGGCGGGAACCACAGACCGAAATGAAGCGCCACAGCAACTCCTGCAAGAACCAGTCCCAGCAATGAAAGCGAAGCGATTAACGCCGTGCGCGGCGTCCACCATAAAAAGCCGATGAGCAGCAGCCACATAGGCAGCAGCGACAAAACTGCGCTCGCCCATTGGGGCGTATATTTGATAAAGCTGTTCCCTTTTATCGCACGCAGCATATTGGCCATAATTTCCGACCCCGCCAGGATTCCTCCATCGCCGAAAGGCACAGGATACGCATCACCAAGGCCGGTCGCGCTCGCCCCGATAATGATATCACGGCCCCGGATCATCTCTTCGGGCACACCCCCGTCCAACACATCGCTATAGCTGACCTCCTGATGGCTACCCCGTGCAGCATAGGGGATTAACAGGCTGCGCCCGCATGGCACCGATCCATAAGCCCGTGAAGGCACATTGCGATCAGCACGGTAAACCTGCTCCATCATATGCGGCCAGCTTTTGCGGTCGCTTTCGGGGTCAAAGCATAGCTGTGTGTGGCGGACCACACCGTCGCTATCCAATTCCAGATTGACATGGCCGATCCGGTTTGCCGCGCGTGCAAAGATCGGGGCAGGGGGAATAATGTCATAGGCTTTGCCGTCGCTGCCAGGGCTGATAAAATGGAGCGGCATAATGACGGGTGCGGCTCCTTTCATTGCGGCGGCGAGCGCGGCATCACCGTTTGTATCGCCGGTTTCGCTTAGGATGATGTCGAGTGTAATCGAACGCGGAGCCGCTTTTTGCAGCCGCTCCACCATCCCGGCATGAACCGAACGCGGCCAAGGCCATTTGCCGATTTTGGCAAGGCTGCGGTCATCAATATTAACAAGCAATATGCCGGGATCCGCCGCAGGACGCGACAGGCCGCTCAATTGGTCGTAGAAAAGATTGTCAAAAGAGGACGTCCCCTCCCACCGATTAGCAAAAAAAACAAGCAGCGAGGCAAATAGCCCGATAATCAGCCATTCAATGCCAAGGCGCCGCCGTAAATTCATAAAGCCTGACTGCCCCTATTACGACGCCACCGCTCGTCAGGCATCAAGGCGCAATACTCAGCTTTTCAAAATCGGTCCAGTTGGTGCTTACTTCACTATCAAGATATTGCACCGCGCCGACGCGCCAGAAATAGGTGCCTGGGGGCAGATCCGATATGATGATTTCCCCGGCGGACAGCGCGGCTTCGTCGGCGATGGCCGTTCCGCCGGGCTGGCCAGGAAAAAGCTGAAAATGGAAACTCTTCTTGCCTTCTCCTTCGCTTAGCCATTTGAAGCTATAGCCGTCATCGCCCTTTCCCGCGCTGGCACTAACACCATTTAGGCGGCGTTTGAACGCATAGGTAACGGGTTGGCCTTGAATGCCACTGGGCGCGATAGCACGGGCGCGAATAAAATAATTGCCATTGGCTAGACCGTCAAAACTCGCCTGTACATCCGGGGTGATAATGTCAGCAATCTGGTCAACAAAACCAGCATCGGATGAAAGGGTAAACCGATAACCGCTTTCATTCGCACCCGGATTGGCGGTGAACATTATAGCAGGGTTGACCTGCATTTTACCGGGGTCAATCAGCGCGGGTTCGGGTAGAAGGCTTTCGCGGGTCATACCTCGATCGTTTGACAGCGCCAGTCCTTGTCCGGCGGGCAGGTCGGTCCGAGCCGCGTTGCCGCTGGTTTCGACCGCCAACGCGCCTTCAACCACTTCGGCAAAGTCGCGGCTGCTATCTTCTTCATATCGTGATTGGAAATCGGTGCCGCGCACGGCGGACACAGCCTTGGGCGTGCGGACGCGGTAACGGTCATCCTTATTTTTATGCGGCACAACGGTGGAGCGGGTTCCGCCCTTTATAATGTCAAAATCATAATCAATGCTTCCGCCCAGCACATAACTGCGCAGCAGACGGACGCGCACATCGCTGTTCGAGGGCAGCGATATTCGTGACCCATTGCCAAGCCCAAGCGTGACAAAGGAAGACGGACCGGTCGTGATTCGTATACCTTCAGAAACCGCCTGCCCATTTTGCGCAGCGCCGGAGCCGGTTGCTGAACGCAGGGTCACATTGCCGCGCACCGAAAGGATGCGGGCATTGGCGGGCGTGTATTTCAACAGATCACGGCGGATAAGAATGGTCTTGCCAATGGGCAAATAACGCGGATTGCGGATAGCATTGTCACGTTGAACAATGCGGTAATGGCCGGGTGCGTTCAGATAACTCTTGCCCAAAGCAATCAGGGTATCTCCGCGCTTCACAGTATAGCTAATGGTATCACTATCGGCAGCAGCCGCAGGTAAGGCTATCAAAGAAATCGCAGCGCAAATGCCGAGAAACAAAAATCGCCCCCAAATGTGCAACATCCGTTTCTCCCCTTTGCTGTTTACTTGCCCAGTGACTCCAAGCGGTAACCATAGCCGAAAACGGTGAAAATCCGAAATCCGTTTTCAGGTTTCAGATCCAGTTTCGAACGTACCCGCGAAATATGCATATCAAGTGTGCGCGTGGCAAGCGATGCCGTGGTGCGCCAGATGGTTTCCATGATATAATTGCGCGATAAAGTGCGGTCTGAATTGCGGAAAAACAGGTCGGCGAGTTCAAATTCCTTGGCGGTCAGGGCGATGGTGTCGCCATTGACCGTTACAGTCTGTTCAATCCGGTCGAGATGATATTTGCCGTAAACAGCCTGCGTTTCAAAGGCGCCCGATCCCTGTGAACCGCGGCGCAACATAGCGTTGATCCGCGCGGCAATGACGCCCCTGTCCTCCGGCTTGGTGATATAATCGGCGGCACCGGCATTGAGCGCGTCCATGATATCGGCCTTTGCCGTCCGGTTGGTCATCATGATCACCGGCGGTTTTTCCTCAAGCGCGGTTTCCATCCATTTCAGGATTTCTAGCCCATCCTTACCCGGCATCATCCAATCGACAATAACCAGATCAAATGTATCACGGCTCAGCCCCGTCGCAAGGGCATTGCCATCAGAAAAAGCAACCGGTAAATGGCCCAGCTCTTCAATTATAGTTTTCAAAAATTCGATGACATCTCGTTCGTCATCCGCAATTGCTATCCGCATATCCCTCAACCCAAATCTTATCTCTTTGTTTCATAGCAAGAAATGAAACTTATACTACTGGTTACAGATATTTTTTCATCCATACCAGAGTGACAGGCGGGGAGTTACAACCATTTACAATGGTGAATATTCTGAAAGATTTCAAATATCATGGGGCAAAGGATAAAAATGGCTGGGACGGCAGGGATCGAACCTGCGAATGGCGGCATCAAAAGCCGCTGCCTTACCACTTGGCGACGTCCCACCAATTCGGCCATCACAGCCGTTGGCTACCATTTTTTGGCAGGGTGAATCACCCCGCTGGGCGGCCTTATAGCGTTTCAAACCAAGATGGCAATCGCCCAATCGAAGGAAATTTGCGGTGATGCCTGAAAGCGAAGTCTGCGCTTATTCAACCCGGCTTCGACAAGCTCAGCCTGAGCGCGGGGGTGGGGCGCATCATTAAAATGCGTTTACCCTGAGCTTGTCGAAGGGTGCGGGATCTACGCTGCCCTTGAGCACCGTCTAAGCCGGCTTCGGCAGGCTCAGCTTGAGCGCTATGTGTAACTCAACCTGATGGGACATATTTGCACCTTTACCCAATCCGCTGCACCCAGCCATGTGGGTCCGCCGCAAGGCCGCGCTGAATATTCACCAGTTGCTGGCGTAGTTGCTGCGTTATTTGTCCCGGTCCTCCCGCACCGATGGTAAAATCGCCCGCTTCGCTCGCCACGGTGCCAACCGGCGTGACCACCGCCGCCGTGCCGCAGGCAAAGCATTCGATTAATTTGCCGCTTTCCGCGTCGTTGCGCCATTCGTCAATGCTATAAGGTTTTTCTTCTACCACAAGGCCCTGATCACGGGCCAGTTCGATGATTGATTTGCGGGTAATGCCCTCCAATATCGTGCCGCTGGTGGGCGGGGTAAGCATATGGCCACCCTCAAACAGGAAGAACAGGTTCATACCGCCCAGTTCCTCCACCCATTTATGCTCCGCTGCATCCAGAAACACGACTTGATCACAGCCATGCGCCGATGCCTCCTGCTGCGCGGTCAGGCTGGCCGCATAATTGCCCCCGCATTTGGCCGCCCCCGTTCCGCCGGGCGCGGCGCGGGTATAATGCTGCGACACCCAAATTTTGATGGCAGGTGCTCCGCTTTTGAAATAGACTCCCGCAGGCGAAGCAATCACCATATAGAGATATTCACGAGAAGGCCGAACGCCCAAAAATGCTTCGCTGGCAAACATAAAGGGGCGCAGATAAATAGACCCGCCCTCGACATCTGGAAACCATTCGCGGTCGATATCGACCAATCGTTTGATCGATTCCAAAAACACCGCTTCGGGCAATTCAGGCATGGCGAGCCGCCGTGCGGACTGATTAAAACGGGCGGCATTGGCATCTGGCCGGAACAGCGCCATGGCCCCGTCGGAAAGCCGATATGCTTTTAACCCTTCAAAAATCTCCTGCGCATAATGCAGCACTGCGGTCGCCGGATCGAGCATAATCGGACCGCGCGCCACAATCTGCGCATCATACCAGCCTTTATCCTCGCTATATTTGATCACCGCCATATGGTCGGTAAAATGATTCCCAAAACCGGGGTTCAACAAAATTGTCTGCCTTGCGGTATCCGAAATAGGGTTGGCATTGGGAATAATAGAAAAATTCATCAGTTCACCGAAATAGAATAAGATTCTTGCGAGTTCATAACAAAATTGTTTAAGGAAATGCTTGAACTCTCCTATGCTCTACGGCAAGATACGTCAATATGGCTGTCCCATCTTCTTCACCATATGATAACCACGCGCACGATGCCCTATTGCGCACCGCATCGGCGCTGTTTTTGCGCGAAGGAGAGGTGCGGCGCGGGGTGGAGCTGCTGTATTTCGGTTATACCCGCCTGACCAAAAGCATTGATGAGGGGCTATCCGAACATGGCCTTGGCCGGGCGCACCACCGGGCGCTTTATTTTATCTCCCGCCAGCCCGATTTGACCGTCAGCGAGCTGCTCAGCTATCTGGCCATTACCAAACAATCGCTGGGCCGGGTGGTCAATGACCTGAGCAAAAGGGGTTATATCGAAACCCGGGCAGGCACCACCGACCGGCGGCAAAAACTGCTGCGGCTCACGGCGGAAGGCGCAGCATTTGAGGCGCAGCTTTTCGATGCGCTGCGCAGCAAGCTCGCCCATGCCTATGCCGGCGCCGGACAGGATAGCGTCACCGGATTTTGGCGGGTATTGGAAGGATTGATCCCCGAAGAAGAGCGGGCGATGGTCGCTGCATTACAGATGGACGAAAGATGAGCGATAGGATCGCCAAATTGGAAGCGGTCATTGCGGCGCGGCGCGGCGCGGATACCGATAGCAGCTATGTGGCGTCGCTATTTGCCAAGGGCCGCGCGAAAATTGCCCAGAAAATCGGCGAAGAAGCCACTGAAACGGTGATTGCCGCCCTATTGGATGACAAGCGGGAATTGACCAAGGAAGCGGCGGATTTATTGTTTCACCTGCTGATCCTATTGCATGATAGCGCCTTGGCTTTGATGATGTGCTGGCCGAATTGGAACGGCGTGAGGGCGTGTCGGGGCATGACGAAAAAGCCGCGCGTGACCGCTAAACAGCGCCAAATGGCGCAGGCCCCGTTGCGCATCGGCATATTGGGCGCGGCGCGGGTTGCGGTCTATGCGATGATCGAAGCCGCGCATGGTGTAGACGGGGTGGAGGTTGCCGCCGTCGCGTCACGCGATCTGGCCAAAGCACAAACCTATGCGCAAAACCACGGTATCGGCCGCGCCATTGGCGGGTATCAGGCGTTAATTGATGATCCTGATATTGACGCTGTCTATGTTGCTCTGCCGCCCGATGCCCATGCGCATTGGTCAATTGCCGCAGCTGAGGCGGGCAAACCGGTATTGTGCGAAAAACCATTTACCCTTGATCCGGCGCAGGTTCAGGAAATTATCGCCGCAGAGGCGCGGACAGGGATGTTGATTATGGAGGCGCAGCATAGCCATTATCATCCATATCGGCGCGGATGCGGGACATTGTTGGCGGCACCGCGCTGGGGCAATTACAGCATATAGAAGCGATTTTTGACGCTGATTTGGACGAAACGCCGGGCGAGCACCGCTTTATTGAGGCGATGGGCGGCGGCGCATTATGGGATTTGGGCGTCTATGCCGCTTATTGGATCCGGTCGGCGAGCGGCGCAGAGCCGGCGGTCCTGTCGGCAAGCGAGATACGCCATACAGGCGGCGCGGATCTGGCGACGCGGGCCGAAATGCGTCTGCCCTGCGGTGCATCGGCGGTCCTGTCCTGTAATATGAAGGCAGACGGCGTGCGGGCGCAGATGGTTGCGGTGGGCAGCAAAGGCAGGCTGACGGTGAATAACCCGCTTAACCCGCAAAAGGGCCATAGCCTGATCTTGGAACGGGACGGGCAGGAGCCGGTTAGCGAACAATTCACACTGCGCCCAACATTCCGCTATCAGCTGGAAGCGTTCCGCGATGCCGTTACACAGGGCGCAGATGTCCCTACGCGCGGACAGGACAGTTTGAATACGATCAAGCTTCTGGACGCCATTCGGGCTAAAGCAAGGGCCACAGTGAAGGAGAATTGATATGCCGGTGGATGCGACAACACCCTATGATGACCAGAATATCTTCGCCAAAATCCTGCGCGGCGAAATTCCCAATAGTACGGTGTATGAAGATGATCATGTGCTGGCCTTTCATGATATTAACCCGCAAGCCCCCTATCATGTGCTGGTCATTCCAAAAGGAGCCTATGTCAGTTGGGATGATTTCAGCGCAAATGGCAGCGACGCCGAAATCGCCGCTTTTGTCCGCGCCGTGGGCCATATCGCGCGGGAGGCGGGTCTGGTGGAACCGGGATATCGTCTGCTTGCCAATACCGGTATGGATGCGCATCAGGAAGTGCCGCATCTCCATGTCCATATTTTCGCCGGACGCCCGTTGGGGCCGATGTTGGCGCGGTGATGGTGCGCATAAAGCTACCCCGGCTTCGACAGGCTCAGCCTGAGGGCGTTGGGTGGAGGCTCAGCTTAAGCTTGGTGGGGCGGGTTTCGGGCGGGCAAATGGGGCAGCCCGCAGTTTTTCACAATATTTCGCTCATAGGCGGTTGCGCTATGCCAATTTGCGGCTAGTGTCGTCTTTATCAGGGTAACAGGCGGCTACGCCTGCGCTTTATAGGGAGATTCCAATGATATTTGGCCGTGTAAAATCGATCGACGCCATATTGGCGACGGCGCAGAAAAAGGCGTTGCCGCGCACATTGGGCGCGTTACAGCTGACGTTATTCGGGGTCGGCTGTGTGATCGGTACGGGGATATTCGTGCTCACCTCTGCGGGTGCGCAAAAGGCCGGTCCCGGCCTGATGCTCGCCTTTTTGATCGCAGGTTTGATCTGTATTGTGGCGGCGCTTTGCTATGCGGAAATCGCATCTATGCTGCCGGTGGCGGGTTCGGCCTATACCTATACCTATTCGGTGATGGGGGAGATATTGGCCTGGACCGTCGGTTGGGCCTTGGTTCTGGAATATGCGGTGGCTGCGTCGGCTGTGTCGGTCGGGTGGTCCGGCTATTTTTCGGGCACGATATTAAAGGCGACATTTGGGATAGAATTGCCCTCTTGGCTCGCGGGTGCGCCTTTGGCCTTTGGCGGGATTGAAGGCGGATTGATCAACCTGCCTGCGGTTATCATCGCCTTGCTCGTGACATGGCTGTTGATGATCGGCACCAGCGAATCCGCCAGAGTAAACGCGGTTCTGGTGGCGATTAAGGTCACTGCGCTGACCGCTTTTATTGTGCTGACCCTTCCCAAAACCGATATGGCCAATTTCAACCCCTTTTTGCCTGCCGGTGTGTTTGGCGGCTTTGGCACAGGGATTGGCGCGGTTGGCGCGGCGGCGACGATCTTCTTTGCCTATGTCGGCTTTGACGCGGTATCGACGGCGGCGGAAGAAACCAAAAACCCCCAGCGCAACGTGCCCATCGGCCTGATCGGATCGCTGTTAATCTGCACCGTTTTCTATATTCTCGTGGCGGCAGGTGCGGTTGGCACGATCGGCGGACAGCCGATTATGGGCCCCAATGGCATACCTTTCCCGGCTGGTTCAGAGGAACTGGCACGGCAATGCGCGATGGCCGAACATTCCGCAAAGCTGGTTTGTTCGAACGAAGCGCTGGCCCATGTGCTGCGCGAAATCGGCTTTGGCACGGTTGGCAATATGCTCGGCTATGCGGCCTTTATCGCCTTGCCTTCGGTGATATTGATTCTGCTGTTCGGACAAACGCGCATCTTTTTTGTGATGGCCCGCGATGGTTTGCTTCCCGAAGGCCTGTCCAAAATCCACCCCAAATGGGGCACGCCCTATGTGGTGACCGCAATTACCGGCGGTGTGGTGGCTTTTGCAGCGGCGCTGTTGCCGGTGGGTAAGCTTGCCGATGTCGCCAATGCGGGCACGCTTTATGCGTTCCTGATGGTGGCTATTGCGGTGCTGATTCTGCGGGTGAAGGAACCGAACCGGGAACGCAGCTTCCGCTCGCCGCTCATCTGGTTTGTCGCGCCTGCAACCATTTTGGTTGCCTGTTCCTGTATTTCAACCTGCCCATTGATGCGATGCTGGTGTTGCCGGGTTGGGCGATCATAGGGATGGTGATCTATTTCCTCTATGGCTATCGCCATAGCCATGTGGGCAAGGGGATTATCGAGGTGCATAGCCTTGATGACGACGCCCCGCACCGTCCGGTTGAGGATGGACCGGTGGTATAAGCCGGTCATTACTAAGCATAACGGGAAAAGGGGGCCTCGGCCTCCTTTTTTGTGCCTGCCATCTCACTTTCGCTGATGGAAAAGGGCGTATCCGGCTTTGCTAAGTTTACAAAGTTTACACCAAGGAAGCCTTTTTTTCGGCCATTTCAGCCTCAATTTGTAGGAATAATCCAACAATGGGGTTGGCGGTGCCGTGGCGGTAGCAGGCAGGCCTAGGTCCTAAATCTAGGTCTTTTTTACCACGGTTCCAGGACGGGTGAACAGCTTACCGCGTTCCGACCACATAACCAGCAACAGCGCAGCAGCCCCGCACAGGCAAAACCCGATGGCAACGGGCACGACCGTGCCGTCAAATTGCTGCCCGATCAGCGCGCCGATCGCAGCGCCCATAAATGTGCGGATCATCATCTGGAATGACGAAGCCGCCCCCGCCATCGCGCCAAAAGGCTGCATGGCGATGGAGGAAAAATTGCTGCCGATAAAACCGATCATCGCCATGTTGATAGTCACCAGAAGCAGGAATAAAGGCAGAGAGGCGGGCCATAGCTTTGCCGCCAGAATCTGAAGCAAGCCCATGGCGATGAAGACAAAAACCGCGCTATGCGATACCCGCCGGGCGCCAAAGCGTTCGACGATGCGGCTGTTGGTAAAATTGGCTATGGCGATACCTATGGCGATAATCGCAAAGCCGATGGGGAAAAAATCGCGGGCCTGGAATGTATCGCCGAACAATTGTTCGGACGCATTCAAATAGCCGAATAAAGCGCCCTGTCCCATGCCGCTGCCCAGCACATAGCCCAAGGCGAGCCGGTTTGTAACAATGGCTTTCCATGTGCGGGCGATGGCGGACGGCGCAATCGGAATGACATTGGCCGGGTTAAGCGTTTCGGGCAAACGCCGCCACACCCAAAGGGCAAGGACCAGACCGAGCGCGGCAACAGATCGAAAATCAACCGCCATGGTGCGATTTTCAGGATCAGCGATCCGAACAGAGGCGCGATGATCGGCACGATCATGAAGGTCATGAAAATCATCGACATCCGCCGCGCCATGGCGTCGCCTTCAAATTTATCCCGGATCACCGCGGCGACCAGCACGCCCATCGCCGCGCCGCACAGCCCCTGACAGATACGAAGGGTCAGCAATATTTCAAAGGACGGCGCGTAGCTGCAGGCAAAGGAGAATATTGCATAGCCGATAATCGCGGGCAGCATCACCGCCTTGCGTCCGAAACGGTCCGACAGAGGCCCGTAAAAAAGCGATCCTGCCGCCATGCCGAACAAATAGCTGCTGATGATATATTGCACATGATTGGCATCCTTTAGGGCAAATGCCGCGATCATGCTGGGAAAGGCGGGTAACATGGTATCAATGGCCAATGCATTGATTGCCATAAGCGACGCCATCATTGCCACCAGCTCTCGTTCGCCGATTGCGGCTTCAGGTTCGGGGTCTTGGCGGGCCATATTTTGGCTATGCTCCCTTATCCCCATATTGGCTAGCGGGAAATATGGGATTACCTATTGGCTATGGACAGCAACCACCATCCGCATAGCGATTCCGGCCCGCCGGTGCGCAAAATCATCCATGTCGATATGGATGCATTTTTGCCAGCGTGGAACAGCGGGATAACCCCGCGCTGCGCGGAAAGCCTGTTGCGGTCGGCGGATCGTCCAAACGCGGCGTGGTCGCCGCCGCCAGCTATGAGGCGCGGCGCTATGGCGTGAAATCGGCCATGCCATCCTCGCGCGCGATGCGGCTATGCCCCGATCTGATATTCGTGCCATCCCGTTTTGATGCTTACCGGGAGGTATCACGGCAAATACGGGAGATATTCGCCCGCCACACCGATTTGATCCAGCCCTTATCACTGGATGAAGCCTATCTGGATGTCACCCATGATAAACAGGGTATCGGCAGCGCGATCAAAATCGCCCGTGCCATACGCGCCGCCATTGCCGCCGAAACCGGACTGACCGCCAGCGCCGGGGTCAGCTATAACAAATTCATCGCCAAAATAGCCAGTGACCAGAATAAGCCCGACGGACTATGCGTGATATTACCCGATCAGGGGGCGGATTTTGTTGCCGGATTGCCGGTGCGGCGTTTCCACGGCGTTGGCCCGCGCACGGCGGAAAAAATGGCAAAGCTGGGGATTGAAACCGGCGCGGACCTGCGCGAAAAAGATTCGCTATGGCTGACCCGCCATTTCGGCAGCTGGGGCGAATATCTGTATAATGCGGCCCGCGGCGTCGATGACCGGCCCGTCAACCCCGACCGCACCCGCAAATCCATTGGCGGCGAACGCACTTATTTCGAAGACAAACAAAGCGAAGCCGAATTGCGCCATGCACTGGATGAAATCATCCTGATGGTATGGGACCGGATTGAACGCCATGATACGGCGGGGCGAACCGTGACATTGAAGCTGCGCTATGCCGATTTCCAAACGCTGACCCGTTCGCAAAGCACCGGACATATGATCCGCGACCGGGCCGAATTTACCGCCATCGGCCATCAATTACTGGACAGCATTTTGCCCGTTAACAGGGGCATTCGCCTGCTTGGGTTAACCCTGTCGAACCTAGCCGGGACGGAGGATAAAGAAGGGGCAAGTCACGGGCAGGCGCATTTTGTTTTTGACGATATTGAAAGATGAAGATATTATTCATATATCATAAAAGTGATCTATTCTTATAACACAGGCGATTTATGGCACGTCCGCAAACTGATATAGAGGCTGGTCGCACCTTGCTGCTTGATACCGTTGAAAAAATGATTGGCAAGCGCGGTGCGATGGATATTTCGATGACCGAACTTGCCGCCGAAGCGGGTATGTCGCCGTCCAATATCTACCGCTTTTTTGACAGCAAAGAGGCTTTGTTGGAATCTGTGGCCGAAGCCTGGTTCGCCGATAAGGTTGCTGTGATGGAAGAGGTGACCGCCGCCGATATGCCCGCGCGGGAAAAAATGTTGGCTTTTTTCGCTCGCCGTTTCGTGATGATGCGGGCACGCTATGACGAGGATCCGGGCCTGTTCGAAAGCTATTGCCTGCTTGGTAACCAGCATTTTGAAGTGGTAAAGGGCTATGTTGACTTGGGCGATCATTATCTCGCCATGGTGGTCGCTGATGCGATGGAGGAAGGCTATTTCAAAGGCTATTCGATTTGACCAGTGCGTTTCGCTGATCAATCAAATGGTCAATCCTTATTGCAGCCCCGACGTGATGATCCAGCTGCGCCATAATTTGTCGGAGGAAAAATTGGCGATCATTATCGGAACCATTTTTGCCGGGCTGAACGCCGCGCTTTCGGCGGAAAGCGAAAGGGCGATGCGGGTGGTGTCTTAGAATCCTGACCCCCCCCAATTACCACCTTAATAATCATAGCCCGGATTGCTCCGGTTCAGCTTGCGTATCAATCCCGGCCAGATCAGATTATCGCCCAGGCCGGGGACAAAAGCGCTTGCACCTTGTTGATAGACACGTTCGCCCATCGCCTTGGGTTCTTCGTTCAGCTTCTCCTCATCCCCAACCGCCTGTGCCAAAATCTGCGTCTTGCAGGCGTTTTCGAGGAAATACATACGCAAAAACGCGATGGCGCAATTATGCCCCACCGTTAGCGTCCCGTGATTGCGCAGCATCAGCAAGCTATGGCTGCCAAGGTCAGCGATTAACCGTTCGCGTTCGTCCAGATCCAGCGCGATACCTTCATAATCATGATAGGCCAGATCCTCCTGCACCTGCATCGAAAATTGCGAATAACGGCGCAGGCCGTCTTTCTGAATCGACACTGCAATGCCATAGGGTGTGTGGACATGGATGACACAGCCCGCATCATGCCGGGCGCTATGCACCGCGCTATGGATGGTAAAGCCGGCCGGATTGATGAAATAAGGTGTCTCCTGCTTAATGGCACCATTAAGGTCAATTTTTACCAGCGACGACGCCGTCATCTCGTCAAACAGCACGCCATAGGGGTTGATCAAAAACCGTTCCTCGCCGTCTTCATCGGGCAGCCGTGCGGAAATATGGGTGAAAACCATGTCTGTCCATCCATGCAGCGCACATAGGCGGTAAGTGGCGGCCAGATCGCAACGCAGCCGCCATTCGGCGTCGGAAACCTTGCCCTCCTGCCGGTCGATGTTGGCCGGATCGGGTATGTTAAAACCCGGGCTGGTGTTCATTGCGCTGTGCGTTTCTTTCGCTGCGGTCGCCATCATTTCTCTCCTCAAGCGAGTCTTGTTAAGAGAATTAAAACATATTGACCGCTTGACGTAAACGTAAATCTCCGAAAGGTTGCAAAAAACGACTCAAACCCGAAGAGAGAGCCAATGACCCCAAATCGTATCACCCAAATGCTGGGTGTGGAATATCCGATTGTGCAGGCCCCCATGGGCTGGATTGCGCGTTCAAAAGTGGCATCGGCCATGTCCAATGCGGGCGGCATGGGGATAATCGAAACATCGTCGGGGGAATTGGAAACGATCCGCGAAGAAATTGCGAAGATGCGCGACCTGACCGACAAACCCTTTGGCGTAAACATTGCACAGGCGTTTGTCCGCGATCCTTCGATCGTTGATTTTGTCGCTGCGCAAGGGATTAAATTTGTCACCACATCCGCCGGCGACCCGAACCGTTATTGCGGGCCGTTGAAGGAGGCGGGACTGACGGTGTTTCATGTTGTGCCCAATCTGGCGGGCGCGCTCAAGGCCATTGCAGCGGGCGCGACGGGCTGGTGGTCGAAGGCGGCGAGGGCGGCGGATTTAAGAATAAGGATGATGTCGCGTTGATGGTGCTGCTCCCGCTGATCCGGGAGAAGGTGGATGTGCCGATTATCGCGGCGGGCGGAATGACCTGCGGCCGGACGATGGCGGCCGCCTTTGCGCTGGGTGCCGAAGGCATACAAATGGGCACGCGCATCGTCAGCGCGGCGGAAAGCCCGGTGCATGACAATTGGAAACAGGCGATATTGGATGCCGCCGAAACCGGCACCGTGTTCCTGAACCGGCATGGGCAAGGCCCGGCATTGCGCGCATTGAAAACCGATCGGACGGCGGCGATTGAGGCCAACCCGCCCGACCATATCATGATGGAGATGGCAAACGCGCTCGACCTGTATTTTGGCGGCGATATGAACGCCGCGATTGCGCTATCGGGGCAAGTGGCGGGGCGTATTGACGCGGTGAAGCCGATCAAAACCATTGTTGACGAAATCATCACCGAATTTAACAGCGTCATGAAAGCCATGGCGGCGCAGGCGTGACAATCGAATAGGGAGTAAGAGAGATGAAAACACGTATCACCGAAATGTTCGGCATCCAGCATCCGATTATTCAGGGCGGAATGCATTATGTCGGCTTTGCCGAAATGGCGGCCGCCGTATCCAATGCGGGCGGGCTGGGCATCATTACCGCGCTGACGCAAAAAACGCCTGCGGACCTTGCCAATGAAATTGCCCGGTGCAGGGATATGACCGACAAACCCTTTGGCGTGAATGTCACTTTTTTGCCGACCGTCAACGCGCCCGATTATCCTGCGATTATCAAGGCGATTATTGATGGCGGGGTCAAAGCTGTGGAAACGGCGGGCAATAATCCCTTGCAGGTGCTGCCCTATTTGAAGGATGCAGGGATTAAGGTAATCCATAAATGCACCAGCGTTCGGCATAGTTTGAAGGCGCAGTCGATCGGATGCGATGCGGTCAGCGTCGATGGTTTTGAATGCGGCGGCCATCCGGGCGAAGATGATATACCCAATATGATCCTGTTGCCCCGCGCCGCTGATGAACTTGACATTCCTTTTGTCGCATCGGGCGGCATGGCCGATGGCCGCAGCCTGGTCGCCGCGATGGCGATGGGGGCAGAGGGCATGAATATGGGCACACGCTTTATCGCCACAAAAGAAGCACCGGTGATGACAATGTGAAGGCGGCGATTGTTGCGGCGAGCGAGTTGGACACAAGGCTCGTCATGCGCCCGCTGCGCAATACAGAGCGGGTGATGACCAATGATGCGGTCGAACGCTTGCTGGAAATCGAAAAGCAAAAAGGCGCGGATTTGAAGTTTGAAGATATTATCGAACAAGTGGCGGGCGTTTATCCGCGCATCATGACCGAGGGAGATATGGACGCGGGCGCATGGTCATGCGGTATGGTCGCCGGGCTGATCAATGATATTCCGACCTGTAAGGAGCTGATCGACCGGATCATGGCGCAGGCCGAAGAAATTATCCACAAACGCCTTTCCGGTATCGCCGCCTGATATGACAAAGGATGCAAGCCCTGCGCCCGCGCCATCGCGTATGAATGTGGATGCCGTGCGCTCATTATTACAGGAGGCTGCGCAAAAAGGACAGGTTTTCAGCTATTCCGAAATGCTGATGCTGCTGGGCTATAGTTTTTCGCGGCCCAAAATGCGCAACCTGTGTAAGGTGCTGGACGCGGTTGATGCCGCCGCCCGCGGCGCAGGTGAGCCGGAGCTGGCCTGTTTGGTGGTGCGGGAAGAGGACGGCCTTCCGGGGCAGGGATGGTGGCTTGCCCGCCATGATTTTGTCGGCGAATTTGAAAGCCACGCCGCGCGGCGCTACTTAAAAGAGGTGCAGCAAAGCGCTTTTGAATATTGGCAGGAAAAGGATGGGCAGGGGCGGTGATATTGCCGGGCATTTATTCGGTGTCATGGGGAAGGGGCGCACAGCTTTGCTGCAATCCGGCTTCGACAGGCTCAGCCTGAGCGCATTTTGAAGACGCGGCCCCGTGCGCTCAGCCTGAGCTTGTCGAAGGGTGGGAGGTTTGAACCCTGTTTCCCGGCCTGCAAAATCAGCTTCACCGCCACACCTTAAGAAGGCCGAATCCATAATTTCAGAGGTTTAGCGCAGGCCGATTCCAAGCCTATCTGGCCGCCACACACACCCATTCTCTATCTCCGATGACACTGCTCATCCCGTGACAGGCTCGCATTAACCCAGCCAAGGGGCATTTTGCACCGTCCATTCATCTGCCAGCAAGGATCATCTGAACAATTAGGAGCAGGCCATGTTCATGGCATAAAGTCGTTTGGGGGCTCTGACAAAGCTGGATGTGGACCACATCCGGTCAACGGTAAGTCCGGAAAACAGGCTGGACCTTCCATTGATTGAAGGAGTAATATAATGAAAAACCGTCCCGTATATGTGCCCGCCGCTCTGCTGCTTGGCACGGCAGCGATCCTGACGCCCGCTATTTTGCCTGCACAGGATACAGATTTGCCTGCACAAGCAGCGGAAAATCCCGATGTTGTCGTATACGGCACGCCGCCCGCTGACTTGACTGGCCTGACCGAAGGGCCGGAGGTGGAGGGCATGATCTCCGCCCGCAAAGATGATAAAATGCAGATTACGACCGCCGACGGCACCAACACGGTCGTGTTCCTTAGCGAGGCGACAAAAATCAAATCGAGCAAGGGCCTGTTTGGACTGGACCGCAGCAAGCTTGCCGCCGATCAATTGCTCAACGGCCTGCCGGTGAAGATCAAAACCGTGCAATGGAGCGATAATCTGGTCGCCAGCAAAATCGACCTGAGGGACAAGGATCTGAAAACGGCCAGCATGATCCGCACCGGCACTGCGCAGGGTTTTGCCGAGCAAACCGCCGCGACAGAAGCGCTGCGCGGACGTGTGGCCGATATTGACCAATATAATCTGAAAGGCACCACCAATGTCTATTTTGACACTGGCAAATGGCGTTTGACCCCGCAGGCGGAGGCTGAGCTATGCGGTGCCGCTAATCAGGCTGGCGCGATGGATAATGCCCTGCTGTTGGTTGTGGGATATACCGATTCTGTTGGTGATTATGATTATAATCAGACCTTAAGCGAACGGCGGGCAAGCCGCGTCGTCAACCATTTGCAACAGGCGTGCGGTTGGAAACCCTATCGGATGCTGACCCCCACCGGCATGGCCGAAGCCGATCCGGTGGCCGATAACGGCACCACCGAAGGAAAAGCGCAAAACCGCCGCGTATCGGTCAATATTTTGGTCAGCAAAAGCGTCGACGGGCTGTAACCCAAAACCATAAACCCGTGCGCCCGCCCATTTCCGGGCGCACGGGTGTATTGCATTACCCCTTCACAAAACGGGGCAGCGACAGTTGTAACGATGATAGGAATTGACAAAATAACGCGATAACAGCTAGTAATGTTACATCGTCACGCGGATCGAGAGAGTGTATGGTTAAGCCTAAAACATTATCCTTGCAGCTATTCATGGCGGGATTGCTCTTTATCTCTTCGGCTGCTTATGCCGATACACACGACACGCTAAGCTCCGCTCCGCTAGTAAATGATCTTGCAATCACGCCTGCTGATAGCTGGATTGTTTATGGAACAGGTGTTTCTTTGCAGTCAGATCCAGAGGTCGCTGGTGCAGGCAGTTTAACGGCGTTGCAACCCCGCAGCGCAGGAGAACCTTGGTCGGCAGCAGCGGTTTCGCCAGTTCCTTTTGCGGTTCGGAAAGGGGAGGTTATAACTGTAAGCTTTTATGCGAAATCAGATGTTAGCCAAACAATTCCTGTTACATTACAAAAAAGGGTTGAGCCTTACACGCCATTTATGCGCGAAGAGGCTGTGTTTGATCACCGATGGAAATTGTTCCAATATCATGCTCTTGCATCAGAAAGCTATGAAGCAGGATCGCAGCTTATATCTTTGCAATTGGGGGAAATTCGCTCTCCAATCTCCCTTGGTCCGTTGGCATTTGAAAAAATATGGCGGTTTCCAAAACTCATGCCAACCCGTTTTCCGGCTATAGACCGGACAGGAGTGCCCAATCGCTCTATTTTGATTCTGAACCCGGTGTGCGAATAGCGGGAACATTGCGCTTGCCAGTGGGTAAGGGTCCATATCCGCTTTCAATCTTGATTCAGGGGACGGGCCCAAACCTGCGCGGCAGCTTTGTCGAGTTAATTGACCGCTTATCATCTGAAGGTATAGCGACACTGGAATATGACAAACGGGGCACAGGCGTTTCGACGGGCAAATATGAAGAAAATAATGACAAGCTGATCGCTGATGCACGCATGGTTTTGGCCGCGATGATGAAGCGCACTGATATTGACCAGCGCAAAATCACAATTATCGGGCACAGCCAAGGTGCCATTATCGCCCCTGCACTTGCCTTTGAAAATCCGCAAATTGCGGCCATCGTCAATTTGGCAGGGGGCGTTGGCGATGGTATCGACATTGTAAGCGGCGGAATGCGTCAGACGCTCTTGGACGCTGGCAAAAAACCGGAAGCAATTGAGACTCTTGTGAACGCCGTAACCAAGCTTGTTGAAGCAAAAACCGCAAAAGCAAACGATCAAATTTTAACTATACTTCGCACTGAGGTTGTGAATGGTTTTATCGCAAATGATTTTTCTGCAGAGGATGCAAAAGGAGCATTAGCCAAAATTGATAATGATGATCTTCAACAAATTGCACAGCTGCGACTTGGCACGCAATTAAAGTCAGTCGCTATGCCGGTTTTGCAGGTTTTTGGCTCGCTCGATCCCATTGTCGCATCCAAATATTTTGCCGTAGAGGCCAGCAAACTTTTGGCGCATAATCCAAAGTCAAAGGTTGTTATGCTTGATGGCTTAAGCCACTGGTTCGTAGAGGGAGCGGTCACAGGATCGGCGCAGGAAAATGCCACCCTTGGGGGTAACGCCAATTCACCGAGATTGATCGCATTGGTTGCAACTTGGCTTAGCGGGATTTTGGCAATAGATGCTGACGTGAAATCCATACCTTAATGCGCGACTTGGCCGATCGGTTTTATATCGGAAAACCATCACCCCCATCCTGTTTCAGGATCAATGTATTCGGCATTTATACTGCCGCCTGTTTTTGCCCGCCGTTGCCGGATCAATTGTTCGTAAAGGGAATGCGAGGATCGTAAGCTGTGTCGCCGGGCGCTTTGCTATGGCCGCACAACAATCCCAACTGATGGGTCGGCGGTGTTTTTATAGATCGACTGAAACGCCTGAGCGGCGGCATCCAGGCCGGGGCGTTGGTCGATAGTCACGCTGCCTTTCAATGCGGACAGAAATCCGTGCCAGCTTTTTGCCACGGCTTCGCCAAAGGATTTTGGTCCCAATTCCTTAATCGCGGCGACCGCATGGTCGGGGGCAAAGAATAATATCGGAGCGGGGTTCGTTAAATTCCGAGTGCCGCCGCCTGTGCCGCCACCTGAACCACCGCCGCCGCCTCTGGCATCAACATGGGTGGCACCGACAAGGCAGCTATATTTCAAATATTCGCCCAGCGCCGAATGAATGGCAGCGAGCAGCGCGGCATTGCCGGCAAAGTCAACCGAAACGCTTGGCAACTGGGGCAGGGCGGCGACATTGTCATAGGCGATAACATCGTCATACAGGCCCGATGCGGTTACAAATTCGACATTGGCGGGCGATGTCATGCCGATCCTGCGGATATGCGGGGCGCTTTGCGCGGCGCAGCTGGCCAGACCCATGCTGGTTTTGGATGAGGCGCTGGTCATGATAAGATTTTCTGCGCCGAACCAGTCCTGGCTGCGAAACATATATTCAATCAGCCAGCCGGTTTTGAACAAGGGGGCAAAGATCATCCGTTCATCCTCCCGCGCGGGATCATGTTCCGGGTCGGCGGCAAGGCGGCTATATTGATTATAGATGGGCGACATGGGCTGCCGGTGCGGCGACGCATCAATAAAGCCGCCCGGGCTGACCCTGTCTGGAATGACATCAAGATGCGTTCCCATGGGCAAATAGCCATAGATGCGCTCTCCTTTGGCAAATTCCGCATGGTTGGATGCTTCCACAACCGCATGGCCCCACATGGGGACGACGCCGAAACCATCGCCCGCCGGAAAGAAATTCCAATAGCCAAAAGCGTCGCCAGCAACCGCATAGGTGACGTTATTGGCGGTGACCGAAAAACTTTCAATACGCAACCGGATGGCATTATCGGCAAGCAGGGGCATCGCCTCTTCATTGATCATCATGTCGGTTAGGTCGCTGCGGTTGATCCAGACGGCTTCGGCCATGTTTCTCTCCTGAAATGTGACTACAATGTGATACATATATTGACAATCACATTGCAGTGTGAAAATACAGTCCTAATAGTGTACTGCGCTGCACTTTCGCCAACTTTGAAGCTTAGGAGGGATTATGTCCACCCAATTGATCGAAAAGCTCCGCAAACTGGTAACCGAAGGCGGCCTGTCCAAATCCGGCCTTGCCCGTGCGGCGGGGCTTCACGCCAATACGCTGCGCGATTTGGAGGCGCCCGATTGGAACCCGACCGCCGATACGTTGCGCAAGTTGGAAAGCTATCTGTTCGAAAATGATGACAGCCCGGCCCTCGTCCCGATTGAGGAGATTATTGAGGAGGCACGCAATGGCCGGATGTTCATTTTGGTCGATGATGAAGACCGCGAAAATGAAGGTGATTTGGTCATCCCTGCGCAAATGGCAAACGCCCGATGCGATCAATTTCATGGCGACCCATGGCCGCGGCCTGATCTGCCTGACGCTAACCAGAAAGCGGGTGGAGGATTTGGGGCTGGAGTTGATGAGCAGGGCCAATGGTACGCGGCACGAAACCGCCTTTACCACCAGCATCGAGGCACGCGAAGGCGTGACCACAGGGATTAGCGCCGCCGACCGCGCCCGCACCGTTTCGGTCGCCATTGATACATCCAAAAGCCGCGATGACATTACCACGCCGGGCCATGTTTTCCCCCTGATCGCCCGTGACGGCGGCGTGCTGGTCCGCGCCGGGCATACAGAGGCCGGGGTGGATATTAGCCGGCTTGCGGGGCTGAACCCGTCCAGCGTGATCTGCGAGATTATGAAGGATGATGGCACGATGGCGCGGATGGATGATTTGATCGCCTTTGCCCGCCATCACGGCTTAAAAATGGGAACAATCCGCGATTTGATCGAATATCGGATGAAGCATGACCATCTGGTGGAAAAGGCAAGCGAGAGCCGCTTTACCTCCGATTATGGCGGCGAATGGAAAGCGATGACCTATCGCAACAAGATTGACGGATCGGCCAACGTCGTCCTGCAAAAAGGGCAGGTGACACAGGATGAACCGACGCTGGTGCGGATGCACGCCATATCAATTTTTGACGACATATTGGGCCAAAGCGGCCCGCGCAAGCGAACGTTGCAACGCTCCATGGCCGAAATCGGCCGCAAGGGCAGCGGGTTGATCGTGGTGTTGATGCCCAATAGTGCGCAGCGGCTGCAAAGTGAAATTGCAAAGGAAAAACCGGCCGCTGGTGAGCTGCGCGATTATGGTATTGGCGCACAGATATTGGTCGATCTGGGCGTGAGCGACATGGTCTTGCTCAGCAATAGTAAGCAAAATCCGGTGGGCCTTGAAGGGTACGGCCTGCGCGTCACCGGCGAACAGGCGATACCGGAATAATATTTTTTGGGAGAATTATCATGGCAAAATTCCTGATTATTGAGGCACGGTTTTACGATCATTTGAACGATATGCTGATTGCTGGGGCAAAGGCGACGTTGACAGCGGCAGGGCATGATGTTGATGTCGTCACCGTGCCCGGCGCCCTTGAAATTCCAGGCGCAATCATGCTGGCGGAGGAAAGCCGTCTTTATGATGGCTATGTCGCCATTGGCGTTGTTATCCGCGGTGAAACCTATCATTTCGAAATTGTTGCCGGCGAAAGCGCACGGGGCATTATGGCGCTGACCATGGACGGCATGGCGATTGGCAACGGCATATTGACCGTGGAGAATGAACAACAAGCCATTGTCAGGGCCGATCCATCGCAAAAGGACAAAGGCGGCGAAGCAGCAAAGGCTGCGTTGGCGCTGCTCGATTTGCGGGAGAGGTTTGCATAATATTACTCGCGCATTCCATTCGCCAAATTGCGCGTTATAAAGGGGGATGACCGCACCGACCCTAAGCCGCGCTGTCAACAGCGACAGCGAAAATTTCCGCAAAAATGCTGCGCACAATATTGCGCTGAAAAAAGAGCTTTGGGCCAAGGTGGCCAAGGCAGCAAAAGGGGGCAGTGACGCGGCGCGTGATCGTCATGTCGCCCGCGGAAAGCTGCTGCCGCGCGACCGGGTGGAACGGTTGCTTGATCCGGGATCACCTTTTTTGGAGATTGGACAGCTTGCGGCAAACGGCCTGTATGATGATGAGGTTCCGGGCGCTGGATTGATCGCCGGAATCGGCCGGGTGTCGGGGCGGCAATGCATGATTGTGTGCAATGATGCAACGGTAAAGGGCGGCACTTACTATCCAATGACGGTGAAGAAACATTTGCGGGCGCAGGAAATTGCGCAGCAAAACCGGCTGCCCTGCATCTATCTGGTCGATAGCGGCGGCGCGAACCTTCCGCATCAGGATGAGGTGTTTCCCGACCGCGACCATTTCGGGCGGATTTTCTTTAATCAGGCGAATATGTCGGCGCGGGCCATCCCGCAAATCGCCTGTGTGATGGGCAGCTGCACCGCGGGCGGGGCCTATGTTCCGGCTATGAGCGACGAAAGCATCATCGTGCGCGGGCAGGGCACGATCTTCCTCGCCGGTCCGCCGCTGGTGAAGGCGGCAACAGGCGAAGAGATTAGCGCCGAGGATCTGGGCGGCGGTGACCTGCACGCCAAAAAATCGGGTGTGGTCGATCATCTCGCCGAAAATGACGAACACGCATTGACGATCGTAAGAGATATAGTCAGCCACCTTGGCGGGACGGAGAGTTTCATGGGCGAAACCAAAAAACCCCGCCCGCCCCGATATGATGCGGAGGAGCTATATGGTATAATCCCCGATGATGTCCGCGCTCCTTATGATGTGCATGACGTGATCGCCCGCATCGTCGATGCAAGCGAATTTCAGGAATTCAAGGCGCATTATGGCACCACGCTCGTCTGCGGCTTTGCCCATATTTGGGGGATGCCGGTTGCGATCCTTGCGAATAATGGCGTGCTGTTCAGTGAAAGCGCGGTCAAGGGCGCTCACTTCATCCAACTCGCGCAGCAACGCGGTGTGCCCTTGCTGTTCCTGCAAAATATCAGCGGCTTCATGGTCGGCGGCAAATATGAGGCAGAGGGGATCGCCAAGCATGGCGCGAAGCTGGTGACGGCGGTGGCCACCGCGACCGTTCCCAAGGTCACCGTCATCATTGGCGGCAGCTTCGGTGCGGGCAATTACGGGATGTGCGGCCGTGCTTACTCCCCGCGCTTCCTCTTCACCTGGCCCAATGCGCGGATCAGCGTGATGGGCGGGGAGCAAGCAGCCAGCGTGCTGGCAACCGTCCACCGCGATGCCGACAAATGGACGCCGGAGGAAGCCGAAGCGTTCAAGGCCCCTGTGCGGCAGAAATATGAGGATGAAGGGGGCCCCTATTACGCCACTGCGCGGCTGTGGGATGACGGGATTATCGATCCGGCGCAGACCCACGATGTGCTAGGGCTGGCGTTCGCGGCGTGCGCTGGGGCGCCGATTGAGGACAAGGGAGCGCCCGGTTTTGGGGTGTTTCGGATGTGAGGAGAGAATATGGAAAGAGGCACTGAACTGCGAGGAGTTAAAGGCTGGCTGCTGTTTCTTGTTTTAGTCCTAATTTTAATAGGACCATTGCTAGGCGCTTTGGGCGTGCATTCTGAATTGGAGGCAGTGCTCGCTGGACAACAAGCGCTGGAAGGAACTGAGGAATGGTTTGATATCCAGGGCGCTGCCTGGGTAGCCTGGGGCTTGGGTGCAATTCTTAGCGTAATTGCTGGACTTCTTCTGCTGATCGCACGTAAACCTTGGGCTGTTACAGCGGTGATAACTTTGCTGTGGCTAATGGGGCCGATACTTTCAATATTTATTGTTTGGGATAGCGGGTTGGAATTTGATGGTTCCGTTTCCGTTGCAATAGTAAAAACGACTGCAAGTGCTTCATTATGGACGTTGTATCTAATGATTTCAAAAGGGTAAAGAATACCTATGGCTGGAGAAAAGAAGCCGTAGAATGATCCAATCCCTCCTCATCGCCAACCGCGGCGAAATTGCCTGCCGCAGCGTTTCGCCGTGGACCCTGAAACGAGTTCAGGGTGACGCAGAGGGGTGTCAAGCTGCCTGCCTTATTCGACACGGTGACGATATTTTGCTTCCCAATATCAATCTTCGAATCCCCGTCATGCTGAACTTGTTTCAGCATCCATGGGCTGGCATATGAATATTCATGCGACAGCGAAGCCCGTGCGTTTATATCCTCGCCAGCCAGAAGCGCGGGACATTGTATATAGGCGTGACGTCCGATCTCGCGCAGCGTATCTGGCAGCATCGCAATGGAGAGACTCACGGCTTTACGGCGCGTTACAGGGTTTACCGGCTAGTCCATGCCGAGTTTTTCGAGATGATGCCCGATGCCATCGCACGCGAGAAGCAGCTGAAACGCTGGCACCGGCAATGGAAGATAAATTTGATCGAGGAAAGCAATCCCGATTGGCGCGACCTTGCGGTGGATTGGGGGCTAGCAGAGCCGTTTCGCTATGGACCCTGAAACAAGTTCAGGGTGACGGTGATTATGCTTGCACCCCGCACCCACGTCATGCTGAACTTGTTTCAGCATCCATGGACCGAGGATTGCCCTCATCGCCAACGTGGTTGCTATCGCCGCAAGTTTCGCCATAGACCCTGAAACAAGTTCAGGGTGACGGAGGGATTGAATGATAAGATCGCTTTTAATCGCCAACCGCGGCGAAATTGCTTGCCGGATTATCCGCACCGTACGGAGCCTCGGCATTCGCACTGTCGCGGTGTATTCGGATGCCGATGCCAAGGCGTTGCATGTGCGGCAGGCGGATGAGGCGGTGCATATTGGGGCGTCTCCGGCGCGGGAGAGCTATTTGGTCGGCGAGAAGATCATCGCTGCTGCCACGGCCACGGGCGCGGAGGCTATTCATCCGGGCTACGGCTTCCTCTCCGAAAATGCGGAATTTGCGCAGGCCGTGATTGACGCGGGCCTGATCTGGGTCGGGCCGAAGCCGGACAGTATCCGCGCGATGGGCCTGAAAGACGCGGCCAAAGCCTTGATGGCGGAGGCGGGTGTTCCCGTGACGCCGGGCTATATGGGCGGTAATCAGGAGGCTGATTTTCTGGCAAGGCAGGCCGCAGAGATCGGCTATCCCGTGCTTATCAAGGCGGTGGCCGGCGGCGGCGGTAAGGGAATGCGCAAGGTGGAGGATGCGGCGGATTTTGCCAATAGCCTTACCTCCTGCCAGCGCGAGGCGAAGGCAAGTTTTGGCAACGATATTGTTCTGATCGAAAAATGGATCGAAAGCCCGCGCCATATTGAGGTGCAGATATTTGGTGATAGCCACGGCAATGTCGTGCATCTGTTCGAGCGTGACTGTAGCCTTCAGCGCCGCCATCAAAAAGTGATCGAGGAGGCACGGCGCCGGGAATGGATGCGGAAACGCGGCAGGCCGTGTGTGCAGCGGCGGTGAAGGCAGCCAAGGCCGTAAATTACGAAAATGCCGGCACCATCGAGTTCATCGCCGATGCCAGCGAAGGCCTGCGCGCGGATCGTATCTGGTTTATGGAAATGAACACAAGGCTGCAGGTCGAACATCCGGTGACCGAGGAGATCACCGGCGTCGATCTGGTCGAATGGCAATTGCGCGTGGCGAGCGGCGAACCGATCCCGCTGAAGCAGGAAGAGCTATCGATCAACGGCCACGCGATTGAGGCAAGGCTGTATGCGGAGGATCCGGCAAAAGGGTTTTTGCCAAGCACGGGGCGGTTGGACCATCTCAGACTGTCTCGTTTAGACAACCAGATAATGCCTACACTGAATATGTATTTTGATGCCGGGTTTGTAGGACATGAAGCTGGATGGGATACAGATATACCATCCTTGCGTGTTGAATCTGGCGTTGAACAGGGCGATGAAGTATCGCCTCATTATGATCCAATGATTGCCAAATTAGTGGTGCGCGCCGCTGATCGAATGACTGCAATCAGTGAGCTTGCGAATAAATGCAGTGAGGCAGAAATATGGCCTGTTAGAACAAATGCTTCGTTTCTCTCGCGATTGCTCTGCGAAACTTCTTTTAAGACGGGCGAAATGACAACTGCTTTTATAGGCAGTCTGGGTGAGGATATTCTTCAGCCAACGCCCTTGTCAGACAGAAACGCAAGCCTAGGTCTTGGCCTCCTGAGGGATGACATTGAAAAAAATACTGGCACAAGTGGTTTGAATAAATTTCGTCTTAATTCTGATAAGAAAGATCAAGGCCATGTTTTTGTTAATGACAAGCGCTACACCATTGCTTTCCCAGAATTCAAATTGATTGGACCAGGGGTGGACGATTGGGTTGAAACGGCATTAGTTCGATCCGAAAATGCTATAATACTCTTTGAAAATGGGAACCCGCACCGTGTTTCATTAAGACCGCCAGTTTCTGCTGGTTCACAGTTGAATGACGGCGCCATCCTCTCCCCCATGCCGGGGCGGATAATCGCGGTGGACGTCGCAACTGGCGATACCGTCACCAAGGGGCAGAAGCTGCTCACGCTGGAGGCAATGAAGATGGAGCATAGCCTGACCGCGCCTTTTGATGGGGTGGTTGCGGAGTTGAACGCCGAAGCAGGAGCGCAGGTGCAAGTGGAAGCATTGCTGGCCCGAATTGAGGTGGCGGATTGAGGTGGCGGATTGAACCCAAGAAGTGAGACTGGCTTGCTCGTCCTCTAAGCCAGCCGCACCCTCACGCCGGTCCCCCTCCTCACGAACCGATGGTCTACGCTGATAAATGGATGCTGAAACAAGTTCAGCATGACGTACGGGAGGCAGGGTGCAAGCATAACCAACGTCACCCTGAACTTGTTTCAGGGTCCATCTTGACTTACAAATAAGCGATCTAGGCGGATAAATAGAAACTGAAACACGGTCAGGATGACGGTTCATTATAAGGAATAGAGGATGGCGGGACGTTTCTTCAACCAATGGCAAATCGGTGAAACGATAGCCCATGACATCCGCCGCACGGTGACCGAGACGGACAATCTGCTATTCAGCACGATGACGCATAATCCGCAGCCGCTGCATCTGGACGTGGAGGCGGCGAAGGCCAGTGAGTTTGGGCAGATCCTCGTCAACGGCACTTTTACCTTCAGCCTGATGGTCGGGCTGTCGGTGGGCGATACGACGCTGGGCACGTTGGTGGCCAATCTGGGCTATGACAAGCTCGTCATGCCGAAACCGGTTTTCCTGGGCGATACTTTGCGGGCGGAGACAGAGGTGATCGCCCTGAAAGAGAGCAAGTCGCGGCCCGGTGCGGGCATTGTCACTTTCCTGCATCGATGCCTGAACCAGCGCGATGAAGTGGTATGCCAATGCGAACGGGCGGCCTTAATCAAAGGAAAGCCGTCATGAATCTTCGCTCTCTGCTCTTTGTGCCGGGCGACCGGCCCGAACGCTTTGCCAAGGCGGCGGCGTCGGGTGCGGATGCGATGATCATCGATTTGGAAGATTCGGTTGGTCTGGATAATAAGGTAAAGGCGCGGGATTGCGCCGCTGAATGGTTGTCGGGGGACCGCAATATACGCACATTGGTGCGCGTAAACCCGCAAGACAGCCATAGGACGCAGGATGATCTGGCGGCTATCCTGCCTTATTTGCCCGATGCAATCATGCTGCCCAAGGCGGAAGGAGCGCGGTCCGTGGCCTGGCTTTGCGCCTTGGCGGCGGGCAGCGCCGATGTGCCGGGCGGCGATGCCCCGCCCATATTGCCCATTGCCACCGAAACGCCGGGCGGCGTGTTTGAACTGGGCAGCTTGCGCGACGTAGCCGAACATTTGCTTGCGGTCAGTTGGGGGCGCGGAGGATTTGCCCGCCGCGATTGGCGCAGCAACATCGCGCGAAGAGGATGGCCGATATACGCCGCCCTATGAATGGTTCGCGGATTGACATTGTTTGCGGCCCATGCGGCGGGC
>JAAURJ010000026.1 GCA_012032285.1 Sphingomonadales bacterium | reverse complement strand
TCGCCAATGATGTCGGACCGCAGGGCATTCGCGTTAATGCCATTTCCGCTGGACCGATCAAGACGCTGGCGGCATCAGGCATTGGCGATTTCCGCTATATATTGAAATGGAATGAATATAACGCCCCGCTGCGCCGTAATGTCACGATTGATGATGTCGGCGGCGCCGCGCTTTATCTCCTATCCGATCTGTCGGCAGGCGTTACTGGTGAGACCCATCATGTCGATGCGGGCTATCATACCGTAGGCATGAAACAGGAAGACGCCCCCGATATTGCGTTGACATGATCTATATAACCGCTCTTGATCATATATCATTGGCTATGCCAGTGGGCGGGGAAGCCGAGGCTCGCGCCTATTTTTCGGATTTGCTTGGATTGAGTGAAATAGCAAAATCCGACGATGGCAACCGTCCGGATGGGTGCTGGTTTGACCTTGGGGATCAGCAGCTGCATTTGTTGATTGATGAGGCATTTTCTCCTACAAAACGTGCTCATCCCGCCTTTGTTATTGATGATCTGGACGGTCTTCGCGCCCGGATAGCTGAGAAAGGCTTTTCGATAACGCTTTTTAGGCCAAGCGAAGGGCGGGAACGATTTTTTAGCGAAGATCCCTTTGGCAACCGGATCGAATTTATCAGTCCAAGAGAGAGAATATGAGTTTTAACACATTCGGACGTGTATTTCGCTTTACCAGCTGGGGGGAAAGCCACGGGCCTGCTTTGGGCGCGGTGGTTGATGGCTGCCCGCCCGGCATTGCCTTGTCAGAAGTGGATATACAGCCGTTTCTGGATAAACGCCGACCGGGGACAAGCAAATTCACCACGCAGCGGCAGGAGCCGGATCAAGTGCGCATCCTGTCCGGCGTGTTTGAAGGGCGCACGACGGGCACGCCAATATCGCTGATGATCGAAAATGTCGATCAACGCAGCAAGGATTATGGCGATGTGGCCAAAGCCTATCGTCCCGGCCATGCGGACTTCACCTATGATGCCAAATATGGCTTTCGCGATTATCGTGGCGGTGGGCGGTCAAGCGCCCGTGAAACGGCGGCAAGGGTGGCGGCAGGTGCGGTAGCACGGGCGGTAATTCCGGAGGTGGAAATCACCGCCTATGTCAGCGAAATCGGCGGCGACAGGATCAATCCCGATAATTTCGAATTTGCGCAGATTGATCAGAACCCGTTTTTCTGCCCCGATGAAGCTGCGGCGAAAAGATGGGAGAAGTTGGTCGATGATGCCCGCAAATCGGGCAGCTCCTTGGGCGCTGTCGTCGAATGTGTGGCAAACGGCGTTCCGGCCGGATGGGGCGCACCTGTTTATGCCAAGCTTGACAGCGAACTGGCCGCGGCAATGATGAGCATCAATGCGGTCAAAGGCGTGGAAATAGGAGCTGGATTTGATGCGGCGCGGCTATCGGGGGAGGAAAATGCCGATCGGATGCGTCCGGCGATCGCAGGCAGCAATCACCCGGAATTCCTAGCCAATAATGCAGGCGGTATCGCAGGCGGCATTTCCACCGGACAGCCGGTTATCTGCCGCGTGGCTTTTAAGCCAACCAGCTCAATCCTGACACCGGTTGAAACCATCACCCGCAGCGGGGAGGCGACCGAAATCGTTACCAAAGGCCGTCACGACCCTTGCGTGGGCATACGCGGCGCTCCGGTGGTGGAAGCGATGATGGCACTGGTGCTGGCGGATCAGAAACTGCTCCACCGCGCACAATGTGGTTAGGGCGCGTTTAGGGCGCAGGGCAGCCGCCGGCGCGACGAGACCCTATTCTCAACCTGTTACGGCCTTGCCCAATACCCGTTCGGTCAGTCCCTTGTCGCCGTCCATATGGGCGACAATGGCGACGCTGCCATCGGCTGCTCGCCGGGCAACCAGCACGATGAACTCATCGCCTTCGCCTGAAAATTCGCTGATGTCACGGGCAGGGGCGCCGCGAAGCAATGTCCGCGGGTCGGCCACTTGCTTGACATGCTCACCCTTGGCCACTTTACGCGCCTGACGCTCGGCTTTCACAATGCCCTTCAGGCCGCCTTCATGCTTGGAAATCATTCGGACAGACCGCCCATCGGCACAGCATTGCGGTGCGCATAATTGAGCGCGGTGGCAAATTCGGTTAGCCGGGTTTTGTCATATTGGGTTCCGAAAACCAGTTTTGCAACGGGCGTCATCGGCGCTCGTTCCTGCACCTTCACACCGGAATCGGTAAGCAATTCATTATAATCTTCGGGATATTTTTCCGCGACCAGAGAGAAATCATAAGCGCGGCCAATGGCTTTATACAATGTTTCACGGCTACGTGCATCTTCGTCTTTGGCCGTATCGGCAATGCTGCGGGCGGCTACCAGCCAATCGGCAAGCGAGCTGTCTTCATCCGGCTCAGAACTTTCTTCATAATCAGCGGTCAAGTCAAACGCATCGGCTCCGGTCAGCTCCAATGGTTGCATATCCAGATCATGATTGGCTGGACCATCGGCCCAGACGGGAACCTGTTCCTTGCGCGGCGTAATATTATTGAGCGCGGCATTGACTTCTTGGACCAGCGCAGCGTTTTCGTCACGCGGCGCGGCTTCTTTCCAATTGATAACGCCATAAATGAAATCAATTGTATCGTCATCCGATGAATAAGGCAGCAATATGCCGCGATACATGATGGTCAGGCCTTGATTATTGACAAATTCGGCCTCAAAACCAATGGGCGCACGGTTGGCAATGATTTGCAGATAATGATCGGTAATACGCGACAATAATGAACCGCTTGGCACTTCATCCAGATAGCTGACATTTTCATCCAAGCCGCATTCGGTGCGCAGCGTATCGCCCAGATATTCAATCGAGGGGTTTTCAATGCCCGATGTGAAATCAAGCAGCACGCTGTAATCGCGGAAATCCTCAACCGTTTCGGGCTGTAATTCCTCTATGCTGGGATAGTTTTTGTCATATAGATGCGACGTCCAGAAATTATAGGCGCGCACCTGCATACGGCGCTCATCCGTGCCAATGGCGGGCGGCGCTTCAATAGCAGCATCTTCATTTTCTTCGGATTCAAAGCTGACATAGCCTGCTTCGTTGGTTTCATTATCCGAGCCTGTAGGATCGATTCCCCGCATATTGTCCATAAACTGGTCCTGTTTGCCCATCAAGTAAGTGGTTTTCAAAGCTTATAATGGCGTTTGATGGTTAAAATGGAGTTAATATAGGAGCAGGATTTGTAGACCCGTGAAATGATGTTACGTCATTTGAATTTGAGAGCAAGTCATCACAGGAAATGCCAAAAATGGTAGACGCTGAGGGTTCGAACCCACGACCCGCTGATTAAGAGTCAGCTGCTCTACCAACTGAGCTAAGCGTCCACATTTTTGCTGTGCGATATATCGGCATGGGATAATCGTTTGCGAGGGCGATTTGGTCCTTTCGCCGCCTGTTGTCAAGAGGCGGGATCGCCGTCCGCGCGGTCAGGCGAATTTGCCTTGCCGGGATCCCGGGTGCCTTTCGATCGACATGATAATGCCGATGCACAGCATCATGGTGAGCATATTATTGCCGCCATGGCTCATAAACGGCAGTGGCAGGCCGGCGACCGGCGCAAAACCCACGACCATGAGGAGGTTGATCGCGGCATAGAAGAATATCGTGCAGGTAAGCCCCGCCGCCACCAATTGCCCATAGCGTGACCGGCTCGCCATGGCGACGCGCAGGCCCCAGCGGAATAAAAGGAACAAGCAAAACAGCGTAAACAGCCCACCCATCAGGCCCCATTCTTCGGACATGGTTGCAAATACGAAATCGGTATGGCCTTCGGGTAAATAGTCCAAATGGCTTTGCGTGCCATTGCCGAAACCTTTGCCAAAGATGCCGCCTGAACCAATGGCGATTTTCGATTGGGTGATGTGATAGCCCGCCCCCAAAGGATCGCTTTCGGGATCAAGGAAGATTAGCACGCGGTTTTGTTGATATTCCTTCATCCCGAAAAATAGATCAGTGGAGCTAAAATGGCGAGCGCTCCGCCCGCGCCGATAAAATAGATGAGCGGTAAACCAGCCAAAAAGCCGATGACGGCCACCCCAAAAATATAGGCGATGGAGGAATCGAGATCGGGCTGTAAAATCACCAAAGCGCTGGGCAAGGCGATAATAACGCCAAGCGGCCAGATGGCATCGAAACTGTTGATCTTGGTCGCGGGCAGGCGGTCAAAAAACCATGCTGCGGCCAGCACCACCGCCGGTTTCATAAGCTCCGACGGTTGTATGGTCATAAAGCCGATGTTGATCCAACGCTGGCTGCCCCCGCCAACCTGTCCGATCATCTCCACAATGAACAACAGGGCGAGTGTTATGCCGTAAACCGGCCATGTCATTTTCTTCCAGAAATCCAGCGGAAAGCGCGACATGACAATGGCCATGGCCAAAAAGACCAAAAAACGGATCATATGCTGCCCTGCCCAAGGTTGCAGGTTTCCGCCTGCCGCCGAATATAGCACCATGGTGCCAAAGCTGGTCATGGTGAACAGTAACAGGATCAACCGCCAAGGCAGCGCCGCAATCGGAGCGGGGATAATACCGCGCGTCATTCGGGATCCGCTTCTTTTTTCTGGGCGGCGTCGCTGTCGGCTTTGCTAGGACCGTTGCTGGCGGCGGTAAAGGCGGCAAGCGAGCGGGCCATGCGCTGTTCGGGTGTGCCGCCCCATCCGGCCTCCAGCGATTCCAGCGTCGCCATCGCTTGTTCCCGGTCATAGAGGAAAGTGAGAACATCCTTTGCCACCGGAGCCGCCGCACGCGCCCCTCCCATGCCATGTTCAATGACAACTGCAGCGCCATAGCGCGGTTGATCGACGGGTGCGAAGCAAACGAAAAGACCGTGATCGCGGTGCTTCCAAAGGCCGCCCTTGCCTCTATAGCTGCCGGAAATAGCGCGGACCTGCGCCGTGCCGGTTTTCCCGGCCAGCTTCACATTGGGAATATCCAGACGGCTGCGCACCGCCGTCCCGGCGCCATTAACGACCAGGTCCATGCCTTCGCGGGCGACGGCAAGATGCTCTTCGGGGAAGGGTAAATGGGCGGCCGCCTTGCGGTTTTTATAGAGAATATGTGGATCGACCTTCAGCCCAGATGCAATCCGCGCAGACATCACCGCCAATTGCAGCGGGCTGGTCAGCACATAACCCTGACCGATGACCGCATTAAGGGTGTCTGATCGGCTCCATTCCTTATCATATTTGCGCTTCATCCATGCGCTGTCGGGGATGGTGCCATAATATTGTGATTGGAATGGCAGGTCGAATTCCTGACCCAGCCCAAATTCGCGGGCCACAGGTGCAATAGCATCATATCCCACCCGGTTACCCATCGAATAGAAATAGGTGTTGCAGCTTTTCATAATGGCGCTGCGCATATTCATCGTGCCGTGACGGCCCAGACATTTGAAAACGCGGTTGCCCAGCCTATACCCCCCGCCGCAGAAAACGGTTTCATCGGGATCAATGCCTTCTTTCTGAAACGCTATCGCTGCCATGGGCTTCAATGTCGATCCGGGTGGATAAAGCCCCTGCAAGCTTTTGTTAAGCAACGGGATATGATCATCCTCACGCAGCCATTTATACTCCAGCGAGCCAATGCCGTCCGAAAAGCTATTGGGATCAAAACAGGGCATGGAAACCATGCATAATATGTCCCCTGTCCAACAATCGAAAATGACCACCGAACCCGATTCCTGTCCCAAACGACGAGCGGCATAATTATGGAGATCAATGTCGATGGTCAGTTGCAACGGATTGCCGGGAATATCGCCCTTGGTGCTAAGGTCGCGGACAATTTTGCCCCTTGCGGTTACCTCTACCCTTTTGGCACCAGGCGTTCCTTTTAATTGGTCTTCAAAGCTTTTTTCCAGCCCTGCCTTGCCAATTTTGAAACCGGGCGTAATCAATAACGGATCGCGCCGTTCCTGATATTCCTCAGCCGAAACCACACCTACATAACCTATTAAATGGCCGACAGCTGGCCCGCTTGGATAATAGCGGGAAAAACCCTGACGCGGGGATACGCCGGGCAATTCGGGAAGACGCACGCTAACCTTGGCATAGCTGTCATAATCAAGCCCGTCGGCGACCTGAATTGGCTGAAACCCTTTTGCTTTTTTCAGCTCACGGCTGACCCGTTCGCTCGCATCCTGCGACAGAGCGAGCAGCTTGCTGAGAGTAGCGACAGTTTGTTCTTTATTCACAACCCTTTCGGGGATTAAATCAACCCGGAAATCGGCGCGGTTGGTGGCGATAGGTTTGCCATAACGATCAATGAACCAGCCGCGGCGCGGGGGGATCAGCGTCAAATTGACACGGTTGCTTTCCGATAGCAGCTTATATTTTTCATTCTCCGCCACGGCAATATAGGCCATGCGTCCTGCCAGCACGAGGCCAAGCGCCGCCTGCACGCCGCCGACGAACATGGACCGGCGGGTGAAGGTGAAGTTTTGCTGGGCAGACGAAACCGGTTTGGGAGATTTCATGACAGAGCCATTATCATGTCGACAGCCGCCACCTGTCAAGCCGCGCCACCATCCGCACGGTAATCGGGTAAAGCAGTAAGGACAGCAAGATTTGCGGCAATAGCACAATCGCTTCTGCCCGCGCCTTGTAAACCAGCCCAGCGCAGATCAGTCCGCCAAATAAGGCAATGACAATCATGAAGGAAGCGATTAACCAATCCTGCAAATGATCACGCCAAATCGCTCGCATATCAATGATTTCGAGCGCAATCATGATCAAGGACCAGATTAACGCCGCGCTGCCAAAGGGCTGCCCGCTGAACATATCGTCAAACATCCCGAACGGCAGGCCCGCCCACATTGGCCAAAGGCCAGGGCGCAGCAACCGCCAAGCGAGGAATATCATCAGCCCTAGTGGCGGCAAAACCGGCTGTGTTTCAATGATCGGCATAGCGGTAACCATTGATCCCAACAGCACCGAAGCAACCGGTATAGCGATCATCGACAGGCGCGATTGTTCGCGATTCAATCGCGATTCATAGGTGCGCGATGGGCGTTTGAATACAGCCATGGGGCTTTTTTTCAGCGGACCCGCTTGTCTTGTTTTGAAACCGCCGCCCGCCCGCTTCATTCCTGCGGCTCCGCTGCTTGCGCGGGGGCAATGGGCTCGTCCGCCGGAATTGCAAGCGTTTCCATCGCCTCCTGCTCATATATAGGAAGCACCATGGCATAGGGGGTGAAGGCGGGGTTGGCCAGCGGCCGTGCCAATGCGCCATCAGGGATTATCTTCACCACTTTTGCATAGGGGATATTGGGGCGGAATAGACCGCCATTGCCCGATGTAACAATGATATCGCCGATCTTGAACGGGTTGATGCCCAGATTGACAGGGCGCACCATGACCATACCGTTGGCGGTCCCCTCTCCCGATGCCGCAACGCCGTCGGCGACGCGCATGACCGGCACCGGATTGCCCGGATCAGTGATCAGCAGAACCCGCGCGGTAGTCGGTCCAACCTCAATTATCCGGCCAATCAGGCCTTCTGGTCCGCGCACCGGTTGACCGTTCTCGATATTGTAGTTGGAACCGATTGAAAGGGTCGCAAGCCGCCTGCTGCTGCTGGCGGTGCTGCTGATCAAACGGCCGATAGCGATATGCCCGGTTTCCGCTTGCTTGAGCGCTAGCAAGTTGCGCAGCCGTTTATTTTCCAGTTTGATCGCTCGCGCTTCGATAATTTTGGTGCGATTGGCTTTCACCTCCTTGGTTAGCTTCGCATTTTTCGCCGCCGCATCGAAATAGGCCGATGTGTTGCCGCCCAAATCATTGACCGAACGGCGCAGGCTGTCAAAAGCCCTGGCAACGGGCGCAGTTACTTCTGCACCAATTTTTCGCAGCGCCGCAAAGCCGGTGGGATCGATCACCGAAATCACCAGTAACAGGCCAGCAAAAACCGCCCCCGCAATCGTCAGCACATAGGCCGCGAACAGGCTATATTGCGCTTTACGGGAAAATCCCGAAGGCCGGTTTTTGGACGCCGCCACCGGGCGCAGCGCCGGTTAAGCGGTCAGCAGGACGCCCCGGAAGACTTCGTCTTCCATCGCCCTGCCTGTGCCAATGGCGACGCAGGTCAGCGGGTCTTCTGCTACCGTAACGGGCAAACCGGTTTCATCGCGCATAAATTCGTCTAGACCCGCCATCAACGCGCCGCCGCCGGTCAGGACAATGCCTTGATCCACAATATCGGCGGCCAGTTCGGGCGCGGTATTTTCAAGCGCAATGCGGACGCCTTCGATAATGGTGCCAATAGGTTCGCTTAAGGCTTCGGCAATTTGACCCTGGTTGATCGAAATTTCCTTGGGCACGCCGTTCACAAGGTCGCGGCCTTTGATATGGATGGTATGGCCAATGCCGTCGCTGGGTGCCTGCGCCGTGCCGAAATCCTTTTTGATCCGTTCTGCCGTCGATTCGCCGATCAGCAGATTGTGGTGACGGCGGACATAAGACACAATGGCCTCGTCCATCTTGTCCCCGCCGGTACGCACGGAGGTCGTATAGGCCAGACCGCGCAGCGATAGCACGGCGACCTCAGTGGTGCCGCCGCCAATATCAACCACCATGAACCAATAGGTTCGGTCACTGGCATATCCGCACCAATGGCCGCCGCCATGGGTTCTTCAATCAGGAACACTTCGGATGCGCCCGCATTGGATGCGGCGTCGCGGATGGCGCGGCGTTCAACACTGGTCGAACCCGACGGCACACAGATCACAATTTCGGGATAGCTGAACATCCGGCGTTTCCCGTGAACTTTATGAATAAAATGCTTGATCATTTGTTCGGCGACATCAATATCGGCGATCACCCCATCGCGTAACGGGCGGATAGCTTCGATGCTGTCGGGGGTTTTTCCCATCATCAACTTTGCATCATCGCCCACGGCCTTTACCCGTTTAATGCCGTTGAGCGTTTCAATTGCAACAACGCTCGGTTCATTCAGGACAATTCCCTGACCACGCACATACACAACGGTGTTTGCGGTGCCGAGGTCGATTGCCATATCTTGGGAAGCAAAGCGGAAAAACTTGTTAAACATATAAAATCCATCAATTTATGCAGAAACGGTCAGCTTCTGTCAGGGCTTGGTCAAACTAAGCGCCGTCCAATCGCGCTGTCCTAGCGGAAATTGCTGTTTTTCGAAACAGATATTTGTCGGATCAAACCTAGCAAGACAGGGCGATTAGGAGTCGCGTGCGCCGCCCACTTGGGTTAGGATTGTTCATATGTCAATAAGAAGACTCCCAGAGACACTAATCAACCGTATCGCAGCCGGTGAAGTGGTAGAAAGACCGGCCAGTGCGTTGAAGGAACTGATCGAAAATTCTATTGATTCAGGGGCGACCAATATCGCAATCCGCCTGTCAGCGGGCGGTTTGGACCTGATTGAGGTTATTGATGATGGCTGCGGGATGCGCAGCGACGAAATGGCATTGGCGCTGGAACGCCATGCGACATCGAAATTGCCGGACGAAGCAATTGAGCGTGTGGAAACATTGGGCTTTCGCGGTGAAGCTTTGCCCTCCATCGCCAGCGTATCAATGATGACGATGGAAAGCCGGGTGCGCGGCTTTGATGGCTGGCGGCGGGTGGTCGATCACGGTATTTTGTCTGGGGAAGGGCCATCGGCTATCCCGCCGGGAACAAAGATCCGTGTAGAAAATCTGTTCGCCAAAATCCCGGCGCGGCGTAAATTCCTGCGGTCTGCACGCAGCGAATATGGCGCAGCAATGGATGTTGTCAAACGGCTTGCCATGTCGCGGCCCGATATTGGTTTCACGCTGGAACATGATGGCAGGCGGGCGTTGCAGGTGCAAGCCGGCATGGACCGGCCCGCCCGCGTCGCCGCGCTGACTTCGAATGATCTGGCGCAAAATAGCGTGGCGCTGGATTATGAGCGTGAAGGCGTGCGGCTGGGCGGTATCGCCAGCGTGCCGACATTTAACCGGGGCATATCCGACCATCAATTTCTGTTCGTTAATGGCCGCCCGGTAAAGGACCGTTTGCTGATCGGTGCAGTGCGCGGGGCTTATGCCGAAATGCTGGCGCGGGATCGTCATGCGGTGGTCGCGCTGTTCCTTGATCTGCCGACAAGCGAGGTCGATGTGAATGTCCATCCGGCAAAGACCGAGGTGCGTTTTCGGGAACCGAACCTTATCCGCGGTATGATTGTGTCGGGCCTGCGCCATGCGCTCGATCAATCCGGCTTTCGCTCTGTGCAACGCGCCGCAGAGGTAAATTGGCAGCGCGAAGGCGACGGTCCCGCGCCGGACCGCCAAACCGATATTTTTTCATCGCAAAGGGAAACCTCCTATCCCGCCCCGATAAACTATGAACCGTCCGGCCATTATCAATCCCGCCATTATCAGGTAGGCGTATCGCGCAGCGCCTTTCCCGCGTTCGCTGAAAGCCGGAGCAGCTTTGCCGATATGACCGGGATAGCGGGTGAGGATCTGGCCCCTATCATGGGCCGCGCCGCCGAAGCGCATGAACCTGTTCCGCCCGCCGCCCGCCATCCGCTTGGCATTGCCAGGGGACAGGTCGCCAATACCTATATTGTAGCAGAGGCCACGGATGGGTTGGTGATCGTGGATCAACACGCGGCGCATGAACGGCTGGTGCTCGAACGAATGCGCCGCGCCATGGCGGAGGCGGGCGGGGCGGTGCCATCACAGGCGCTGTTGATGCCGCAGGTGGTGGAGCTGGATGAACCGGCGTGCGACCGGCTGGAGGCGCGGATAGGGGAGCTATCCGAATTTGGGCTGGATATGGAACGGTTCGGCCCCTCGGCGATATTGGTGCGCGCGGTTCCTGCGGTGCTGGGCGGGGGGGATGCGCGGGCACTGATTGAGGATTTGGCCGACGATCTGGCCGTTTATGATGAGGCATTGTCGCTGAAGGAGCGCATTGATCTGGTTGCCTCCACCATGGCCTGCCATGGCAGCGTGCGGGCAGGCCGCGTGCTAAAGGTTGATGAAATGAACGCGCTGTTGCGCGAAATGGAGGTCACACCGCACAGCGGCCAATGCAATCATGGCCGCCCGACATGGGTCAAGCTGGCTTTGGATGACGTTGAAAAGCTATTCGGCAGGAAATAGCCTCCGTTAAATCTCCACTTGGGCGCCCATTTCAACGACGCGGTTGGGCGGGATGCGGAAGAATATAGTGGCGCGGCCCGCATTGCGGTTCAAAAAGGCGAAAACCGAATTGCTCAGCTTGCGGATCAGGCTGCCGCTTGATTTGAATGTAATCGTTTCACGGCCGAGATAATAGCTGGCCTGCGCCACATCAATATCAGCACCCATGGATTTGCATTGGCGCAAACGGCGGGGAACGTCGATCCGCTCGTTAAAGCCATAATGGAATGTGATACGGTGAAAGCTTGGACCAAGCTCCTCAATCAAAATCTTCTTATCCTGCGGTATCCGGGCGGTTGGCAACACCTCAACATGGAGCAGGATGACTTTTTCATGAAGCGCCTTATTATGCTTCAAATGGTGGAGCAGAGCGGTTGGGATGCCATTGTCGAGCGAGGTCAGGAAAATTGCGGTTCCCGGCGTGCGCAGGACCGAGCTTTCGGGAAGGCGTTTGGCAAAAAGCGTTGCAGGCATCAACCCTTCCTGTGTCGCAGTGCGAAGCCTTTTGCGTCCGCTGGCCCAGATGCTCATCAGCGCAAATATGGTCAGCGCAACGATAACCGGGAACCAGCCACCATCGAAAAATTTAATGATATTGGCGCCCAAATAAGCAATGTCGAGCGGCAGGAATATCAGCGCGAGTAGCAGAAGCAATGGCCGCCGCCAGCCCCATCCATATAGTACGAATAGAACAATTATCGTTGTAATTACCATATCGAGCGCAATCGCAATACCATAGGCCGCTGCCAAATTGCCGGAAGAACGGAACATCAGCACCAGCAGCACGGTCGCCACCAGCAGCATCCAGTTGACCAGCGGAATATAAATCTGGCCAAAGGCTTGGCCATCGGTTTGCACCACTTGCATGCGCGGCAATTGGCCCAGCTGCATCGCTTGCCGGGTGAGCGAAAATACCCCGGAAATAACCGCCTGCGACGCTACACTCGCCGCCAATGTGGCAAGGATAATCAATGGGATTAACCCCCATTCAGGGGCCAGATTGTAGAATGGATTGGCAACATCTTGTGCGTTGGATAGCACCAGCCCGCCCTGTCCGAAATAATTGAGCAGCAACGCCGGCAGCACAAGGAAAAACCAGGCGCGGCGAATGGCGGGGGCTCCAAAATGGCCCATGTCGGCATAAAGTGTCTCACCGCCTGTCACCACAAGAAATACGGTTCCCAAAACCATAAGGGCGGTACCCGGTTCGCTGAACAGGAATGCAATGGCATAATGCGGGCTAAGCGCTACTAAAACACCGGGATTCATGAAAATCCCGCGTATTCCAAGCAGCGCCAATGTCGTAAACCAAATGAGCAAAAATGGTCCAAACACCTTACCAATTTTGCCAGTGCCGAACCGCTGGATTGAAAATAGCGCGATAATGATACCGATGGTAATCGGAATGATGAAAGGTTCAAAACGGTTGCTGACCAGTTCCAAACCTTCGATCGCGCCCAAAACCGTAATAGCAGGCGTAATTGCGCCATCACCATAAAGCAGGGCCGAACCAAACAACCCGGCAATGATCAGCCATTTTTTGAAATTGCTATGATCATAGCTTTTCTTTTTAAGCAGGGAAACCAGTGCGATAATCCCGCCTTCGCCGCCATTGTCGGCGCGCATCACAACCAAAATATATTTGATGGATATAACAAGGATCAATGACCATGTTATCATCGACAACACGCCGAACACATGGGCATGCGTCACGTCAAGATGGGCAAGCCCCAAAAAGCTTTCACGGAATGCATAAAGCGGGCTGGTGCCAATATCGCCAAAAACAATGCCCAGCGCCCCCAAGGTTAGCGGCAGCATTTTTTGGTCTTTTTCGCTCGGATGGCTCAAAATATCATGATCCTGAAAAGAACGATCTCAAAGAATCGCCCAAAGATTGCGCCTTTATATCTATTTGCAATCATTCGAAACAGTAAAATGATGGCATGGCCGGGTTGGCCTTATTTTCGTCCGGGATCCAATGTTTTGATCAGGCCATTTGCATCAAATTCCAGCGGCGCAACCTTTACATTGCGCAAATGGGTTTGGCCCGATAATTGCGTGTCGTGGTAGAAAAGATACCATTCACCATCTTGCTGTGTGACAGAATGATGCGTCGTCCACCCTTCCACCGGTTCCAATATCCGGCACGATAGGTGAAAGGGCCATAGGGCGATGTGCCGGTGGCATAAACCAGATAATGGGTTTCGCCGGTCGAATAGGTGAAATAGTAAAGCCCGTCACGCTTAAACACCCATGCGCCCTCGAAAAAGCGGCGGCCTGTGTCGCCGCCAGTTAAGGGTTTTCCGGATTCATCGACGATTAAAATATCGCGCGGGGCTTCATCAAATTCCAGCATATCGCCGCGCAGCTTCGCGATTTTTGGGGCAAGTGCAGGGGCATCCGGTTTCCCAAGATCACTTTCGGAGCCATCAGGATTAAACACGCCGTTTGACCATTTTTGCAGTTGCCCGCCCCAAATTCCGCCAAAATATATATAATGCACCCCGTCATCATCGCGGAAAACCGCAGGGTCGATGGAAAAGCTGTTTTTAATGGGGGATGGCTGTGCTTTAAACGGTCCGGTCGGGCTTTGGGAGGTGGCAACGCCGATACGGAAAATATCGGCCTTATCCTTCACCGGGAAATAGAGATAATACCGGCCATCCTTATAGGCTGCATCGGGCGCCCACATTTGCCGCCCCGCCCATGGCACATCCTTTATATCGAGCGCGACATCATGGACGGTGACCTTGCCGCCCACCTTGTCCATGGACAGAACGCGGTAATCGCGCATGGCAAAATGATTGCCCTTATCGTCCGCTGCCACTCCGCTTTCAATATCATGACTGGGATAGATGTATATGCGGCCATCTTGCCAAACATGGGCGCTGGGATCGGCGGTGTAAATTTCGCTGACCAGCGGCTGCGCCAGATAATTGCCCTTTGCCGCAGCCGGTTTGCCCTTATCTGCGTCGCCATAGCTTTGACAGGCGCTAAGCATAACAGCTATGATAGCGCTACCAATTATTGAAGCGGGGCGGGGCATATTTGATCTCCAGTTGCTTATGGGGAAAGTCTTTGTTTGCATTAAGCCGCCTCTGGATCAAGGCCGGAGGTAAAATTTATTCGCTATTGCATAGGGGCCGATGGGTCGCGCACCATGATCAACCCGTTGCTTTCCATTTCCATCACCAATTCGTCATGCTGATTATAAACGCGGGTTACGCCTTTGAAGATGCCCATTTCGGGCCGGTTTTTGCTGCGACGTTTGGATAATACTTCACTCTCGCAGCGCAGCGTGTCGCCTGGATAGACAGGTTTTTTCCAAGAGAGCTTGTCGAGGCCGGGGGAACCCAGTCCCGCCTGCTGGTTCTCCTTCATATTATCAACCATCATCCGCATAGTCATCGCTGCGGTGTGCCATCCGCTGGCCGAAAGACGTCCGAAATGCGTCTTGGCCGCGGCTTCGTCATCCAAATGAAAAGGCTGCGGATCATATTTGCCGGCAAAGTCGATCACCTCATCGCGGGTAACAGGATATTTGCCAAAGCGGTTGATCTTGCCGATTTCTATGTCTTCCCAATAGATCATGAATACCCCCATTTTTTACGATTTGGTGCTGATCCTAAACGTTAAATTTGAAATGCAGGACATCGCCGTCCTTCACCACATATTCCTTGCCCTCTTGGCGCAGCTTCCCGGCATCACGCGCCTTGGCCTCACCGCCCAGAGTGACATAATCGTCATAAGCAATGGTTTCGGCGCGGATGAAGCCGCGTTCGAAATCGCTGTGGATTTCGCCAGCGGCCTTTGGCGCTTTGCTGCCGGTTTCGACCGTCCATGCCCGCGCTTCCTTGGGACCAACGGTGAAAAAGGTGATAAGGTGCAGCAGATCATATCCGGCGCGGATCACGCGGGCGAGGCCGGTTTCTTCAAGGCCAAGCTCGCCCAGAAACTCCATGCGTTCCTCCATGTCCATGCCGACCAGCTCGCTTTCGATACGGGCGGATACGACCACGGCATTCGCGCCTTGCTCTTCGGCCATTTTGAAAACGGCGGCGCTATGGGCGTTGCCGTCCTTTGCCTGTGCTTCGCCTACATTGCAGACATAAAGGACTGGCTTTGATGTCAAAAGCTGCGCCTGCGCCATCAGGCGCCGTTCATCGGCATTATCAAGTTCCAACGCACGCGCCGGACGCCCTTCACGCAGCAATTCCAGGACGCGGCCCAGAAATTCCGCCTGCACCTTCAACTCCTTATCATTGGTCGCGCGTTTTTGCAGGGCAGGGACACGTTTTTCCAAACTTTCGAGATCAGAGAGCATCAGTTCGGTTTCCACCGTTTCGGCATCGGAAACAGGGTCGATGCGGTCATCAACGTGCTGAATCTCATCGCCGACATCGGCATTTTCAAAGCAGCGTAGCACATGGACAATCGCGTCGACTTCGCGGATATTGCCCAGAAACTGGTTGCCCAGCCCCTCCCCCTTGGACGCGCCGCGCACAAGGCCCGCAATATCCACAAAGGTCAGCTGCGTAGCGATAATCTTCGCGCTACCGGCTATCCCCCGCCAGTTTATCAAGCCGGGGGTCAGGGACGGCAACGATCCCTTCATTGGGTTCGATCGTGCAGAAAGGATAATTCGCCGCCTGCGCCGCCTGCGTCTCGGTCAGCGCATTGAACAATGTTGATTTACCGACGTTGGGCAAGCCAACGATACCGCATTTGAAACCCATTTTATTCTATCCGTCTTTGCTAGGGCGCTTGGCTGCACCTGATGGTTTAGGGCGCTTTAACTGTCTTCTGGCTTTAATCAACAATTTCTCAAATTCGAATGCATCAAGTTCTAGGAATGGCGGCAAATAATATCCGCAGTACAGGAACAGGTTTTCAAGAGGGCGGCGGCGGTTTCTGCTGCCATCTACATGCAGAACAGCTGCGGGAATTAAGTCTCCTATGCCGTTGCGGTAGGTCCATATCCTGACGCCCTCAATTTCCTGCCAATCGAAAAATCGTTTTATAAACCGGTTGCTCACCTGGACGCCATCCATTGTGATTTTCAACGTGTAACCACCCACTTTGCTGATTATAGACGGAATGATTGCAAAATATGCCTCCCATGGCGTATAACAGATGCACACCCCATGACTTGGCACTAGGTGCCAACTGAATGAGCGTAATTCCGCAACCCGCCAATATGATAAAGATAAACCAACTGGCGAAATTAGCCCATTGCTTTCGCTTTATGATTATTGGCAAATCCGCTTCTGTTATTGGGCGAAGGAAGAGCCCCTGCAACTCTTCCCCCTCAATCATGCACAGCCTTTATCCACGGTCCGAACGGCGAGCTGCCAAGCCAGTCCACCTGAACCTTTTCGCTCACCTCATTGATGGCAAGTTGCGGCTTGCTGCCCGGATGCACCGCGCGGCGCAGGGGGCGTTTTCCGGCTTCCATCATTGCAATTTCCGCCATGGCGCGGGGCACGTCCATCGGATCGGCGCTGCGGCCCGATCCATCTTCTTCGCCCATGCGCGATACCAATGCGGGATAGGCGGCGGCTTCCTCTTCGGACAGGCGATCCTTCAATTCGGCGGCCAGCTTGTTGCGGTTCACCCAAACTTTTGTTGGATATCCGCCGGGCTGGATCACGCAGACTTCGATATTATGCGGGACAAGCTCATAAGCCATCGCTTCGCTCATCGCCTCCAGCGCAAATTTGGTTGGTGAATAATGGCCCGCAGACGGCACGATTACCCGGCCCAGCTGTGATGAGACATTAAAGATCAATCCGCGTTTTGCCCCCCGCATTCCGGGAAGGATGGCGCGCGCCATACGGTGCGGGCCATAAACATTGGTGTCGAATATCAGCTTGGTCGCCTCCATATCCTGAAGCTCAATCGGTCCGGCGTAGCCAATCCCTGCATTGTTGATCAGGATATCCATCGGCCCGCCCGCGAGCCGCTCCGCCTCGGCTACGCCTTTGGCAACCTGTTCGTCCGATGTGACATCGATTTCGAGCACAGTGAGATCAATGTCTCCTTTTACAGCATCCGCCGCGCCCCAAGCAGCAAGCTCGCTGGCTTCTGGCCGCTGGATATTGCGCATGGTGGCAAAAACCTTTGCTCCAAGCTCGGCAAAAAGTTTGGCAGAGAGCAAACCAAAGCCGGAGGAACAACCGGTAATAAGCACCGCTTTTCCAGCCAGAGGGGGCGGTTCTTTCGCGGCTATTTTGGGCGCTATGCTGACCGCGCCGATCAAACCAGCGCCGGCGATAATCTGGCGGCGATTGGGGGTGGATTGTGCCATGGCTTTCTCCTTATGCAGGAGACTATCTTGCGAAACGGCTTTGTTCAAGCGGCAGGCAGCCTATTTCGCCAGTCGCAGCGCCACATCATTCATGAAACGCACATCATCGCCCTGCGCCAGCCAATGGGCTTCTGCACCGATTGCGCCGAGCAAATCGGCAAGGTCGTCCATTTCCGCCTTGGCATAATTGCCAAGGACATGGGCCTGCACGCGGTCCTTATGCCCCGGATGGCCGATGCCTATGCGAACGCGGCGGAAATCTTCACCAATATGTTTAATTGTGGAACGGATACCATTATGACCCGCAGCGCCGCCCCCTTGTTTTACCTTTACCTTAAAGGGGGCAAGGTCGAGTTCATCATAGAAAACAGTCACATCGCTTTGGGATAATTTATAAAAATCCATCGCGGCGCGAATAGACTGCCCGCTTTCATTCATAAAGGTAGCAGGTTTTAGCAATAATATTTTCTCACGCGCGATCACCGTTTCCTGCGCCCAGCCTTTGAATTTTTTCTGCGGCGCGGGCAGGTTTTCCATTTCGGCAATGGCGTCAATCACCATGAAGCCGACATTATGCCGGTTGAGCGCATAGCGCGGTCCGGGATTTCCAAGGCCTGCCCATATCTGCATGACTATCGGTTACCCTTCCCAAGCGGCAAAAGAAAAGGCCGGAGTGCAAAATCGCGTCCGGCCCCAATTCTATAGCATTTGGTTTAGCGTTTATTCGCCGCTGTTTTCACCGGATTCTTTTGCTGTTTCTGCCGCATCGTTCGACTTGCTGTTATCGCCTTCACCCGATTTCAGCGATGAAGGAGCAACGATGGTTGCAATGGTAAAGTCGCGGTCGGTGATTGCGCTTTCGCTGCCAGCAGGAAGCGTGACGGCAGAAATGTGGATCGAATCACCAACATCATAACCGGTAACATCAATTTCAATATGTTCCGGGATCATGGTTGCATCGCAAATCAGTTCCAATTCATGACGCACAATATTCAAAACGCCGCCGCGTTTCAGGCCAGGCGATTTTTCTTCGTTGATGAAATGTACTGGTATCTCAACATCCAGCTTCGCGCCTTTGGCAATGCGGAAGAAATCGACATGAACCGGGCGATCAGTGACGGGGTGGAATGCCACATCCTTTGGCAAGACAATTTGTTTGTCCTTACCCACGGTTAATTCAACCGTGCTGTTGGTGAAAGAACCGGTCATCAACAATTTGACCAGTTCTTTTGCTTCCACATGGATGGCAATGGGTTCTTTTTTGTCGCCGTAAATAACGGCAGGAACGCGGCCTTCACGGCGCAATGCACGGGAGGCTCCCTTGCCCGCCCGTTCGCGCAGTTCGGCCGACAATGTCAGCTGATCGCTCATAATAAATCTCCAATAAAGTTAACAATGCCATGATGCCTCCAGGGATGACCATCATGCGCAAGCGCTGCCCATTAGGCGCAGCGGGCGGGAAATGCAAGCGCTGCCTTATTCTTTCGTCTTCTTTCTTAGTCTTTATTGGATTCTTTCGGCGCGATACCCTTTGGTGGCGAGTAAGGCAGGCAGGCCATCTTTGCCTGCCACATGGGCCGCGCCCACTGCGATGAAAACTTTGCGTCCTGAATCAATCATCGCCGCCGCTTGATCAGCCCAGCGTCTGTTCCGGTTGTCGAGCAGCACGGCGCGCAACTTTGGCGACGCCATGATCCCCTCTTGCGTGCTTTCCAATAGGCCGTCGGTATCGCCCCGCATCCACCGGTCGAGCAGCAACTGCATATCCGCACGGGCATCATTATAATCACGCAATATCGCCGACAGCATTATCCGCTGTTCTGCTTCCGGCAAGCTATCGAAATAGCCAAATTGCTGCGTGATTGTTTCTAACCCCCCATGTGGGCGGTCCATAGCGCGAAAGCGCTGCGCCAGCACTGCTTCGACTCCAAAGGCGCTGTTCAGCCCAAGATCGCCGCCCATCGACCGCGCTATGGTCAACGCCGCCGCCCATGTTTCCATTGTGTTCATAGCATGGGCAGGCGCTGCAATTTTACCGGTGGCCAGTTCGAATTCATCGAGCAGGTCGGCTGCGATCCTTTTATCGAGAGCAGGCAGGCCCTTGCTAATCCCCATTTGCGTAAATATTGCTGCCGTTGCGTTTTTGTCATCCAGCCCGGTGACTTCGGTAATCAAACTGTGCGAATCGGCAATGGCTTTGTCCAAAACCGGCCCTTGCCAGTCGGTGCCGGGGGGCAGGGCATGGACGGTTCCGAAAATATAGGCGGTTCCAGACCCCGGCTTATCCGACGTGACTTTCCACAAGGCTGGCTTTCCTGGTCCCGGTATAGTCACCAGCGCTTCCCGCTCTGCCTGAGAGCAAGCCCCAATAAGCAAGAGCGGGATAAGCAGAAATAAGCGATAAAGCGTCATGGCTGTGCGGTTTCGCATAGAGGGCGGTCCCAACGGATGATCAATAATTCACCCTTTCCGCCTTTAAGCCATAAGCGGTCATTAAATAGGGCACGCTTGTTGGCCCGGATAGATGCCCTGCGCCCACTGCGATGAATATGATTCCCGGCTTTTGCATCCTGCCTGCAATCCAATGCGCCCAATTGGCATTGCGCTGTGTCAGTAACTTGTCATAGATCAAAGGGTCATTCAAACCTTCATTCATCAATTGCGCCAATGATTCTGGATCGCCCGCCGCCCATGCCGTGACTAGATCATCAAGCGCAGCAATAGAAGCATCGAGATCACGCGCCGATTCCATCAGGAAACGGATTTGCGTTTCTTCGGGCAAACCATCAAATAAACCCAGCTGATATTCGGCGGTTTCCAACCCCATGATTGGTTTTTTGCAAGCTTTGCCGCTGATTTTAAGATAGTTTCTGCGCCGCTACCCGGCTGGTAACCTGCATTGGTCAGCGCCAAAACCTGCATAGTCACACCGGCCGCCCATGGATCAAGCGGATCAAAAGCGTTTTCAGGGATACCCAATTTTTTCAACGCATCTTCATAAACCGGCCGGTCTTCGTCCGATAACTTGCTGCGCAGGGTTTTCCCGCTTTGGTCTATGCCATATTTGCCAAAAATCTGCGCGGCATCGGTATCGCCGTCTTCGGGCAATTCCATGATCAGCATATCGGATTTGTCAAACGCAGTTTTCACAGCCTCGTCAAACCAGCCCAGACCTGGTTTGAGAACATGGACGGTCCCGAAAAGATAGATTTTGGTATCTTCATCTTGCACCAACCAAAGCGCTGGATCAGCATCCACAGTTTTAACATTTTCTGGGGTGACAGGTTCTAGATTGTCAATCTGCTCTCCCGCTTGCCTGTCCTGAGCCAAGGCCATAGCCGGTCCATCGGCACCCCATGCCGAAAACCATAAAGCGGTCGCAGTCAGCAGTATATTTTCCAATAGGCGTTTCATTGTCTTTTTCCTTAATATTCGGTGTTGATCAGGCATATTTTTCCAACCCCATATGACGAGCCATATGGTCAAGGTGGCAAAGTAAATTTCGCCATCACCGGGTTCCGGCAACAAACCGCCGCGCCATAATATCGACCATATGGGCCAGATGATGGCATAGAAATATAGGGCGTAAAATGCCCCCTCTTTATAAGCATGGGCTTCTTGTTCATCCACGGCACGGCGGTGCCAGAATATGGCTATTACAGGAACGACAATACCCCAAAGCAGTGCAAAGATAATAGCGGCCGTGACGGGAACCGGGCTGTCGCCAAATAGGTCAAATGGCTCCCCATTGCTCATTATCGCACCGCCAGCACCAATAACGCCGCCCAGAAAGAGGCAGGAGAGCATGATATTGCGGTTGAGCGCTTCTTTCTTTGTTAACGGTTCAGCATCGGTGTTTGTTGTTTGCAGCATCCTGTAAATGCCCCAGATACAAGCCAGATACAAGCAAGCGTGATGGCTGCGAATAAAAGCGCTAGGGCAATGAATTTACCATTCGGAACGCCGCCGCCTTCCTCCATATGCGCGACCCACATTCCGGTCAGCACACCCACACCGAACAGTGTGGCAAGGGAAAGCAAGGTAATGACAATGATTTTTGAAAGCGCGGAATTCATAAGCTTTGCCTTATCCATCATATTCATCCTTCAAATTCATCGTTAAAAATTTCTTCTATCGGCATCTCAAACAACCGGGCGATTTTGAACGCCAGCGGCAGGGAAGGATCATATTTGCCGGTTTCAATGGCATTCACCGCCTGACGCGAAACATCCAGCTCCTCGCCAAGCTGCGCTTGGCTCCAATCCCGCATTGCGCGAAGGACTTTCAGTTTGTTTTTCAACGCTTATACTCCCCGCCACCGGTGCCATTGAAAGGCAAAGGTGAAAAACATAGGTGTTAAAATCCAAAGAGACACAATGCCGGTGATCAGCCCTTTCAAACTGGCTTCTTTGGCTGTCATATCGCTTTCTAACTCAATAATCTCTCTGCCAGAAACACCCATTGCTGCGCCATAAAAAATCAATATCGGCAATGGGAGTATGATCAAGGCGCGGACAACGGTTTGAGAGGTTTTTGCCACAATAAACGAATATATTCGTCATGCATGAAGCGGGCAAAAATCAGAAAAGACGGAATACATATGGCCAAAACAACTATGCCTAGAGCCACAGGTGCAAAGACCCCATAGTCCATATTGGAATCGACAAAAACTTCATAAAGCATATCCAATAGCAGCAGGATATTCATCGCGAAGGCGAAGTCGATCAGCCTGTAAAAAAGCCTGTAGCGGAATTTTTCTTTCATATTCTATCCCCGGTTTACGTCCCTAGCAGGGCCGCGGGTCAGGATGCGGCCCTGCTTAATCAATGGTCATGCTTTGGGTGCGGCGCCATTGCGCATATTCATGGCCTGACGCGCTGCGGTGCCCGTTGCGGCCATAACGACTTGCGATTGGACGGCCTTGGTGATGACATCACGGCACTGAAACTCGGCCTGCCGGTCGATTAGGGAACGGCCGGTGCTGCCGCAAATTTGCTTTGCTGCGGTTTTGATACGGCTGGTCAGGCGCATTTGGTCTTTGGCATTGCGCAGGTCCAGATCGCCGGTTTGAACGGAGATGCGGATGCTGTCATTCTGCGCGTGGGCAGCAGCAGGAACCAGAATGGTGATTGCTGCGGCGAGGGAGAGGCCGGTTTTCTTAAACATCTTATTTCCTTTTTAATGTCCCTTGGGAGAGGGTGGTTTGGTGAGGTGTGGCTGACGTTGTGTCATGCTACCATTACTTTATGGAATGATTCGCTGACTATGTCAATAACACCTTACAAAAAGTTTTGTAAAGCTGACAAAATGACAGAAATCAGGGCTTTTTGCGAAGCCCCTTTGCAAAAAAGGGGGAGGCAAAGGCGCTTGATTTCGCATCTGCGATACGCCAATGGCATGGCTTATGGACGCGACAATGGATCAGAAAAGCGAATCAGCCGGATCTCAAAAAGCGATGAGCTTTCAGGACATCATCCTGACCCTTCACCGCTTTTGGGCGGATCAGGGCTGTGTCATCCTGCAACCCTATGACATGGAGATGGGGGCAGGGACTTTTCACACCGCAACGACGCTGCGGGCGCTTGGCCCTGATCCTTGGAACGCCGCCTTTGTGCAGCCATGCCGCCGCCCGACCGATGGCCGCTATGGCGAAAACCCGAACCGGCTGCAGCATTATTATCAATATCAGGTGATAATGAAACCGTCCCCCGGCGACATACAACAGCTTTATCTAAACAGCCTTGTCGCGATTGGTATTGATCCGATGCTGCACGATATTCGCTTTGTTGAAGATGACTGGGAAAGCCCCACCTTGGGCGCATGGGGGCTTGGTTGGGAAGTGTGGTGCGACGGGATGGAGGTGACGCAGTTCACCTATTTTCAGCAAATGGGCGGATATGATTGTAAGCCGGTTGCCGGAGAGCTGACCTATGGCCTTGAACGGCTGGCCATGTATATTCAGGGCGTCGACAGCGTTTATGACCTTGATTTCAACGGGCGCCCAAAGGGAGCAGGGGGTGTATCCTACGGCGATGTCTTTCACGAAAACGAGGTGCAGCAAAGCACGTGGAATTTTGAAAAGGCCGATACCGCGCGGCTGTTTGAAGCATTCAAAATGGCGACGGCGGAATGCGAAAACTGCTTGAATGAAAAACTGCCCATTCCGGCCTATGAACAGGCGATCAAGGCCAGCCATATCTTTAACCTACTGCAAGCCCGCGGCGTAATCAGCGTGCAGGAACGCGCCGCTTATATGGGCCGTGTGCGCGACCTTGCCAAAGGCGCTTGCGCTTCCTGGATGGACAAAAATGGTTGGGCCGAAGGAGGCGCGGCATGACCGATTTCCTGCTTGAACTGCGCAGTGAAGAAATCCCCGCGCGGATGCAGGCCGGGGCGCGGGCGGATCTGGAGAAGCTGTTTGTGCAGCATCTGGCAGATGCGGGGGTGAAAACGGGCGCTATCATGGTTTATTCAACGCCGCGTCGCTTGATCCTGATTGCGCGGGATTTACCCGATCAAACAGAAGCGGTCAGCGAGGAAGCCAAAGGCCCACCCGAAGGCGCCCCCGATACAGCAATTGACGGTTTTTGCCGCAAAAATGCTGTTGAGCGCAGTGATCTGGAACTGCGCGATGTGAAGGGGCGGATGACATGGTTCGCTGTCATCAACCGTCCGGGGCGCAGCACGGCGGATGTGCTCGCCGAAGCCATGCCTGCCATTATCCGTGCCTTCCCATGGCCCAAGTCGCAGCGCTGGGGCGTGGACAGTATCTCAACCGAAAGCCTGCGCTGGGTGCGGCCCTTGTCGGGGATTATTGCGCTATTGGGCGGGGAAGTGGTGGCTTTTGAAATCGGCGGAATTGCATCGGGGCGGGAAACTATGGGTCACCGTTTCCATCACTCCGGCCCGATCACCATTGGCAATGCGGATGATTATGCCGCAAAGCTGCGTGCTGCCCATGTGATTGTCGATCATGCAGAGCGGCAGGACATGATCCGCATCGGCGCAAAGGCTGCGGCGGATGCGGCGGGCCTGACCCTGATTGCGGATGAAGGGCTGGTGATTGAAAATGCGGGCCTGACCGAATGGCCGGTGCCGCTGCTCGGCCGTTTTGACGCGGGCTTTTTGGATGTTCCGCCCGAAGTCATTCAGCTGACCGCACGAGTGAATCAGAAATATTTTGTCTGCGAACAGGCCAGCGGAATGCTCGCCAACGCCTTTGTCTGCACCGCCAATATAGATGCAAGCGACGGCGGCAAGGCGATTGTTGCGGGCAATGAAAAAGTACTGGCCGCGCGTTTGTCGGATGCAAAATTCTTCTGGGAATTGGACCAGAAAACACCGCTTGCCGGTCATGCGGCAAAGCTGGAGCGCATTACTTTCCACGAAAAACTGGGCACCGTCGCCGACAAGGTCGAGCGCGTAGCGAAGCTGGCGCGTTGGCTGTGTGAAGAGGGGATTGTCAAAGGCGATGCCAATCTCGCCGAAAAGGCTGCGCGTCTGTGCAAGACCGATCTGGTCACCGAAATGGTCGGCGAATTTCCTGAATTGCAGGGCCTGATGGGCGGATATTATGCCGCGAAGGAAGGGCTCGACCCGCAAGTCGCCGAAGCGATCCGCGATCACTATAAGCCCGTGGGGCAGGGCGACGAAGTCCCCACTGCTCCGGTGACGGTAGCGGTGAGTTTGGCGGACAAGCTGGATAACATTGCTCAGTTTTTTGGTATTGATCTTAGACCCACCGGTTCGAAAGATCCATTTGCTTTAAGGCGAGCGGCGCTGGGTGTGATGGAACTGGTTGTGAAATCATCCATGCGACTGCCTTTGACAGAAGCAGTGAGAGGCGCTCTTGCCATCCGCAGTTCGCAGTCAATGACAGATGCTGATATTCACCGTCTTGATGGCTCAGCCATAGATATACTCAACTTCTTCGCCGATCGCCTAAAGGTGCAGCAGCGTGAGGCGGGCGTTCGGCATGACCTGATCGACGCGGTGTTCGCGCTCGGCGGCGAAGATGATCTCGTCCGTCTGCTCGCCCGCGTAAAGGCGCTGCAGAGCTTTATGGACAGCGAGGACGGCGCAAACCTGCTCGCCGGATATAAGCGCGCGGCGAATATATTGAAACAGGCGGATGTGTCTGACCAAAATGCCCGTCACCCTGAACTTGTTTCAGGGTCCATCGGCGGCGAATGGATGCTGAAACAAGTTCAGCATGACGATATGGACAAGACAGAGCTTGATTTGCTTGCCGCGCTCGACGCTGCCGAGCCTAAGGCTGCCGCCGCGATTGAGGCCGAACGGTTTGAGGACGCGATGGCCGCGCTTGCCAGTCTGCGTGGGCCGATTGATGCGTTTTTCGATAATGTTATGGTCAACGATCCAGACCCGGATAAACGGGCGTTTCGTATGGGCCTGCTCACCCGTTTCCGTAATGCGGTTCACCGCGTTGCGGATTTTTCGAAGATAGAAGGATAGCAACATTCTCCCCGGGATTGCTGACAGACAAAAGGAATTAGCATGACCCAATATATATTTCGTTTCGGTGGCGGCGTTTCGGACGGCGATGATAGCGTACGCGGCAATAAAAACTTGCTCGGCGGAAAAGGGGCCAATCTGGATGGCATGGCTTCTATCGGATTGCCGGTTCCTCCAGGATTCACCATCACCACAGAAATGTGCACCGCTTATTATGCGAACGGCCAAAGCTTCCCCGATAGCGTTCGGGCCGAGGTTGCGGGCGGAATAGCACATATTGAATCCGTGACAGGCAAAAGCTTTGGCGATGCCGCAAACCCGCTGCTCGTTTCCGTCCGTTCCGGCGCACGGGTGTCAATGCCGGGGATGATGGATACGGTATTGAACCTTGGCCTGAATGACGCAACGGTGGACGGGCTGACGGCGACGTCCGGCGACGCGCGTTTTGCCTGGGACAGCTATCGCCGTTTCATCCAAATGTATGCTGATGTGGTATTGCAGCTTGATCATGGGGCTTTTGAAGAGGCGCTGGAAATAGCAAAAGAGGACCAGGGCTATTATCTCGACACCGATTTGACCGCCGATGATTTGAAGGCGCTGGTTAGCGAATATAAGGCGCTGGTCGAGGCGGAATGGGGCAAGCCGTTCCCGCAGGATGTGGCCGAGCAGCTTTGGGGCGCGGTCGGCGCGGTGTTTGGCAGCTGGGAAAGCGAGCGGGCGAAAGTATATAGGCGGCTCAATAATATTCCGTCCGATTGGGGCACCGCAGTCAATGTGCAGGCGATGGTGTTCGGCAATATGGGCGAGACATCGGCGACCGGTGTGGCCTTTACCCGCGATCCGGCAACCGGTGAAAATGCCTATTATGGCGAATATCTGATCAATGCGCAGGGCGAGGATGTGGTGGCCGGTATCCGCACGCCGCAATATTTGACCACCGCCGCACGCGAACGGGCCGGCGCCAAACCGCTCAGCATGGAAGAGGCGATGCCGGAGGTTTATGCCGAACTGGCACGGGTTTTTGGCATACTCGAAAGCCACTACCGCGATATGCAGGACATTGAATTCACCGTGGAGCGCGGCACGCTGTGGATGCTGCAAACACGGTCCGGCAAACGCACGGCAAAGGCGGCGCTGAAAATCGCGGTCGATATGACGGCCGAAGGATTGATCAGCGAGGAAGAAGCCGTATTGCGCGTCGATCCAATGGTGCTCGATCAATTGCTGCACCCGACGCTTGATCCGCAAGCGCCGCGCGATGTGTTGACCAAAGGGCTGCCGGCCTCGCCCGGCGCGGCATCGGGCAAGATTGTTTTTGACGCCGATACTGCGGAGCAATTTGCGCAAATGGGCGAGGCGGTGATCTTGGTGCGCGTGGAAACAAGCCCGGAGGATATTCACGGGATGCACGCAGCAAAAGGGATATTGACTGCGCGGGGCGGGATGACGAGCCATGCCGCCGTGGTTGCCCGCGGGATGGGCCGGCCCTGTGTATCGGGCGCAGGCGGTATTGCTATCGATGCGCGGGAAAAGATATTGCGCACCGGCGGACGCAGCTTTGGCGAAGGCGATGTGATTACGCTCGATGGTTCAACAGGCGAAGTTATGGCGGGTTTGGTGCCAACATTGCAGCCCGAACTGGTCGGCGATTTCGGCACTTTGATGGTGTGGGCGGACAAGGCGCGGCGGATGAAGGTGCGCAGCAATGCCGAAACACCGCAGGATGCAAAAACCGCCCGCGATTTCGGGGCCGAGGGCATCGGACTGTGCCGTACCGAGCATATGTTCTTCGACGCCGCAAGGATTACCGCTGTGCGACAGATGATATTGGCCGATAGCGAAACGGGACGCCGCGCCGCACTCGATAAGCTGCTGCCCGAACAACGCAGCGACTTTTCCGCAATATTCGAAGTTATGGCGGGGCTGCCGGTCACCATTCGTTTGCTCGATCCGCCGCTGCACGAATTTCTGCCGCATCAGGAAAGCGAATTTGCCGAAGTCGCCGAAGCGGCGGGAGTAGGCATAGAATTGCTGAAACAACGGGCCAATGAACTGCATGAATTCAACCCGATGCTGGGTCATCGCGGCTGCCGTCTGGGCGTTACTTTCCCCGAAATATACGAGATGCAGGCCCGGGCGATATTTGAAGCAGCGTGTTCTCAATCCGAAGCGCCGGTTCCCGAATCATGATCCCGCTCGTTGGCACCAAACGCGAGCTGGAGCTGATGAAAGAGGTGGTGGATAAGGCGGCGGAGATGGTTTTTGCCGAACAGGGCAAACGGATCGACTATCTGGTCGGCACGATGATAGAGCTGCCGCGTGCCGCGCTTATGGCCGGCAAAATAGCTGAATGCGGTGCTTTTTTCTCCTTTGGCACCAATGATCTGACGCAGACAACATTGGGTGTCAGCCGCGATGATGCCGCCCGTTTCCTGACGCATTATGTCGACAAGGGGATTTATGAACGCGATCCTTTTGTCAGCCTGGATGTCGAGGGCGTTGGGCAGCTTATAGAGATTGCCGCTGAACGGGGCCGCCAGACAAGGGGCGATATAAAACTGGGCATTTGCGGGGAGCATGGCGGCGATCCTGCAAGCATCCATTTTTGTGAGAGTGTGGGCCTCGACTATGTCAGTGCATCACCCTACCGCGTTCCGATTGCACGGCTGGCGGCGGCACAGGCGGCTTTAGCGAAATGAGCGCGGGTGCAGCGCAAGGCGAAGGCAAAAAAGCCGAAAAAAGCCCTTGCGCCGCAGCCAATCCGCCCCTAATAGCGGCCTTCCAGTGCACCCGTAGCTCAGCTGGATAGAGCACCAGACTACGAATCTGGGGGCCGGGCGTTCGAATCGCTCCGGGTGCACCATTTTCCTCTCGCCGATGTTGAGAGCCTGATATCGCCATGACCATATCCCAAAAATCCGCTATTGTCCTTTTGTCTGGCGGACTTGATTCCATGGTGGTCGCCGCAATGGCAAAGGATCAGGGCTTTGATCTGATCGCGCTGACCATAGATTATAACCAGCGTCACCGGATCGAATTGCAAGCCGCCACCCGGATTGCTGCGCATCTGGATGCTGCGGAACATATCATCTTGCCCCTTGACCTGCGCCAATTTGGCGGCAGCGCCCTGACAGCGGACATTGATGTGCCAAAGGACGGTGTGGAGGAAAACGCGATTCCCGTCACCTATGTGCCTGCTCGCAACACCATTTTCCTATCGCTCTGCCTTGGTCTGGCCGAGGCGCGGGGCGCACGCGATCTGTGGATTGGTGTGAACGCGCTTGATTATTCGGGCTACCCTGATTGCCGCCCGGATTTTATCCGCAGTTTTGAATTGATGGCCAATCTTGCCACTAAAGCGGGCGTAGAAGGTGACGGATTTACGGTGCATACCCCGTTGTTGCAGATGAGCAAGGCGGATATTGCCCGTGCCGCGGCAAGGCTGGGGCTGGATGCGGGGATGAGCTGGAGCTGCTATGATCCCGCGCCCGGCGATTATAGCGGTCAATACCGCGCTTGCGGCCAATGCGATAGCTGCCGCCTGCGGCAAAAAGGCTTTGCCGAAGCCGGTCTTAGCGATCCCACTGTTTACGCATGAGCTATGCGGTTAAGGAGATTTTCCTGACGCTTCAGGGGGAGGGGGTTCAGGCGGGCCGACGCGCGGTGTTTCTGCGCTTTGCCGGATGCAATTTATGGAGCGGTCTGGAACGCGACCGGCTGTCCGCCATCTGTCAGTTTTGCGATACCGATTTTGTCGGTATGGACGGAGAAAATGGCGGCCGTTATGGCGATGCCGCCCAATTGGCCGATCAGGTTTCGGCATTATGGGGGGATCGGCTGGATCGCCGCTATGTCGTGATGACCGGCGGTGAACCGATGTTGCAGGTTGATGATGCGCTTGTCGCCGCCTTGCACGGCCATGGTTTTGAAGTGGCGATGGAAAGCAATGGCACCATCGCGGCGCAGGCGGATATTGACTGGGTCTGCATCAGCCCGAAAGCCGGTAGCGAGGTCGTGCAGCACAGCGGCGATGAATTGAAACTGGTATGGCCGCAACCGGGCAGCGATGTGGACGCTATGCAGGCTTGGGATTTCACCTATTTTTTGATCCAGCCCATGGACGGCGGCAACGATATGGACAATGCCGCCAATATACAGGCCGCAATGCAATTTGTTCAGGATAACCCGCTATGGCGTTTATCGCTACAGAATCACAAAATTCTGGGCTTACCATGATCGATAATCGCTAACCCTATCAAAGCTTTGCGGTAACCCCTTTGACTCCTGCCTGCCAAAATGTCACATTATTGGCCGGAGAGATGAGAGGAGAGCGGTTATGGCACGGGTAAGCAGTGCAGGGCCAACGCATGGACGCAAAGGACAGTCCGGCAAAGGCTATACCAAAAGGATGAGCGACAATATCGCAATTGCATTGGTGGTTTATACATTGCTTTTAATATTCATGGTAACACCATCGATTGAAACCGAGGGCGTTTCGATTTTTCCCTATTTTTTGCTGGTCCTGTTAGTGGGTATGATGATCCCGCTTTTCAGACGTTTTGAACATCGCTGGGCCAAGCTGGAAAATAGCGAGCTTAGCGACAGCGGCCTCAACCACCGTTTTGCCATTGACCGGACGAAATTATGGGTTTTGGCCCTTGGTATCCCGTTTTTAATATCGCTCGCCTGTGCCGGATTAAAATCGATCTTTTAAGAGCAATTGACGCTTATCCTGCCTGCGCCTAAGCGGGGGGCTATGTTATCAAAAAAAGAAGCGCTGGATCGCGCAACGTCCCTTGTCGAAAAAGCCATCAAGGCGGGCGCGGATGCCGCCGATGCTGTTTATAGCTGCGATGCATCCACCGATGTTCAGGTGCGTCTGGGGCTGTTGGAAGATGTGTCGCGCAATGAAGGCGAGGATATTGGCCTTCGCGTTTTTCTGGGGCAGAAATCGGCAACCATTTCATCTTCCAATATGAATCCCGAATTATTGGCAGGGCTTGTGTCGCGTGCACTGGATATGGCGCGGGAGGCACCTGATGACAAATATGCCGGGCTTGCGCCCGAAGAATTGCTTATGAAAGGTGCAGTCCCCGATATTGATAGCGATGATGGCGGCGATCCCGATCCGGCGGCGCTAAAGCAGCGGGCGCTAGCCTGCGAAGATGCAGCACGGGCCGTGCCGGGCGTAACCAATAGCGAAGGCGGAGGGGCAAGTGCGGGCCGTTCAATCTTTGCCATTGCCACAAGCCATGGATTTGCCGCCGCCAACAGCGCATCGGGCTATGGCGTCCATGCCAGCGTGCTGGCGGGCAGCGGAGAGGGCAAGGAACGCGATTATGACTATCGCAGCGCCCGTTATGAAGGCGATTTGCCATCAGCCGAAAGCATTGGCAAAAATGCAGGGGAGCGCACGGTCAAACGGCTCAACCCCCAAAACGTCAAAAGCGGGACGATGCCGATCCTGTTTGATCCGCGCGTGGGTAGCTCGCTGATCGGACATTTGCTGGGCGGGATCAGCGGCGCGGCGATTGCCCGGCGGACTAGTTTTCTGCTCGAACAATTGGGTCAGGAGATTTTTGACAGCAACCTGTCGGTGATTGACGATCCGCTGCGCAAACGCGGGCTTAATAGCCGTTCCTTTGATGCCGAGGGACTGCCCACATCGCGCAGCGCCCTGATCGATAAAGGCGTGTTGACCGGATGGATGATGGAAAGCGCATCGGCCCGGCAATTGGGGATGCAGCCCACTGGTCATGCCTCTCGCGGGGTTAGCGGAGCGCCCGGCGTCGGCGCATCCAACGTCCATTTGGAAGGCGGCAGCGGCAGTGCCGCGGAGTTGATGGCTGATATTAAGCAGGGCATTTATATAACGGAATTATCCGGCCAAGGGGTCAATATGGTCACCGGCGACTATAGCCGGGGCGCAGCGGGATTTTTGATAATGGACGGCGAAGTGGCAGGCGCGGTCAGCGAATTTACCATAGCCGGCAATTTGAAAGATATGTTCCGGCAATTGCGCGCGGCGGATGACGTGGAATTTATCCGCAGTGTCAATGTGCCGACCTTGCGCGTGGACGGGATGATGGTGGCTGGTGCCTGAAAAGGGTATTGACACCGCCCGCATAGTGGCCGCCGCCCAAGAAGCCGCCGCCTTGGCTTTTTCCCATTGGCGCGAGGGCGGCGCCCCCAATGCGAAAGTGTGGGAAAAAACCAAAGGGCATCCGGTGTGCGATGCCGATATGGCCGTCGATGCCTTGCTTAAACAGCGGCTCGCCGCGATATTGCCGGGCGCGGGATGGTTGTCGGAGGAAACGGCGGACAATCCATTACGGCTTAAGGAACGGTTGCTATGGTGTGTGGATCCGATTGACGGCACCCGCGATTATGTGCGCGGGCGTTCCGGCTGGTGCGTTTCTGTGGCATTGGTCGCGGACGGCCACCCCTATTTCGCAGTCATGGCAGCGCCCGCCACGCAGCAGCTTTGGATTGCCAAGGCCGGAGAGGGCGTTAACTGCAACGGCAAAATTCTATGCGCCAGTCAAAGGCATGAATTTTCCGGCGCACGAGTGCCCACTGATCAATTGATGAAGGTCGATGCTGATCTTGTCATGGTCGAAAAACCTAATAGCATTGCAATGCGCATGACAATGGTCGCGTGCGACCGTGCCGATCTTGTGGCGACCTTGCGCTGGGGCAATGAATGGGATGTGGCCGCTGCGCATCTGGTGGCGCAAGAGGCCGGGGCCAAGGTCACCGATGCAAGGGGCGGGGCGTTATTATATAATAAACCGCGCCCTGCCGACTTTGGTCTGATCTGCTGCGCTCCTGCAATCCATGAAGCGGCGGTGGAACGTTTAAGCGAGCGGGCCGATGCGTTGTGGGATGGGGTTTAAGCCCGCGTCCATAATCCTTCACGGCTAACCAGTTTGGGCTTATTGCGCCATGCATCGGCAAAGGCGGTGGCGACACGTTTGGCCTTTGCGCCCTTGCCGACAAATATCCGGTGATCCCAGGCATGATCGCCAGCGGCCCGGACCTGTCGCGCAATATCCCCATAAATGCCCGCCGCCGCCAGCACCGCCCAGCGGGCGCGAAAGGGCAGCTTTGCCGCACCGACTCGCGCCGATGCCTCATAGCGTTCGCTTGCATCGCACAGCCTTTTTACCATTGCGTCAGCCGCGGCCGGTAATGCGGTTTCATATGCTGGCCCGGCGGAATATCCATTTCGGCAATCCATAGGATGGGAAGATAGCACCGGCCCGCCGCATCATCCTCCTCCTGATCGCGGGCGATATTGGCGAGTTGAAAGGCAAGGCCAAGGTCGCAGGCGCGGTCCAGCACCGCCTCATCATCCGCAGCAACCCCCATCACCACCGCCATCATCACGCCGACGGCGCCCGCGACATGATAGCAATATTGATACAAATCATCCTCGCTGCGCGGGCGCCAATCGGCGGCATCGAGCGCAAACCCATCTATCACCGCGTCGGCCATGGCCTGTGTCAGGCCGCATTCGGCGGCAACCACCGACAAACAGTCAAAGGCAGCTTCCCCCGTATGCTCCCCGCGCATCGCTTTGGCCGTCAAATCGCGGATTATATTGAGCCGGGCAGAGGCATTATCCACCGCCGCCATTGCCCCGCCATGATCCTGACCATCGGCCATATCATCGCATTTGCGGCACCAGGCATAGAGCATCCAAACCCGTTCCCGTGTTGTGCGATCAAATAATTTGCTGGCGGCGGCGAAGCTTTTGCTGCCCTTGACAATGGACGCGCGGGCAAAGGCGACGAGCGCCGGGCGGTTCGTCACAAATCCTCTGCCTTCATCTGGAATATATTCTTATGCGGGACATAGGCGGCCATTTGGTTCAGCAGATCGTCAATCGCGTCCGCGACCACCAATATGCCCCTATGCGCCTCCCGCACAAAACCGACATCCGCCATATGCGCGTTAAAAGCGATCAGATGGTCGTAATAGCCCGCGACATTCAGCACGCCGACCGGCTTGTTATGATAGCCAAGTTGCGCCCAGCTGACCGCTTCCCACAGCTCGTCCATCGTCCCCACGCCGCCGGGCAGGTTGATGAAACCGTCGGACAGGTCGGTGAACATCCGTTTGCGTTCATGCATTCCGGGCACGATATGCAGCTCTGTGCAGCCCTTATGCGCAACTTCGCTGCCAACAAGCGCTTCGGGGATGACGCCTATCACCTTTCCCCCCGCCGCCAGCGCACTATCCGCCACCGCACCCATCAGGCCCAGCCTGCCGCCGCCATAAACCACAGTGATCCCGCGCTGCGCTAGCGTGTGTCCGATATGACGGGCGGCCTCGATATAGATAGGGTCAGCGGGCGTTGCCGATCCGCAATAGACGGCAAGGGCTTTCATTTTATCCAATATCCATATCCTCCAACATCAATTTGGCCGTTGCCTTCGCGCTGCCGACAACGCCGGGTATACCGGCACCGGGATGCGTTCCTGCGCCGACAAAATAGAGATTATTGATCACATCATCGCGGTTATGCGCCCGGAAATAGGCGCTTTGCCACAATACCGGCTCCAGGCTGAATGCGCTGCCATGATGGGCGCCCAGATCGCGGGCAAAATCGGTCGGTGCATAATAAAAGCAGGTGGCGATATTCTTGCGCAGGCCGGGCATAACGCGGCGTTCCAACTCTTCCAATATGGCATCTTTAAACCGTTCGCCAAATGCACCGTCCCAGTCCACATCGGCTTTGCCCAAATGGGCAACGGGCGCGAGGCAGTAAAAGGTGGAATAGCCGTCGGGGGCCATATTTGGATCGGTCGCGGTGGGGTGGTGAAGATAAAGGCTGAAATCATCGGGAACGCGGCCATTTTTATATATATCGTCGAGCAAACCTTTATAGCGCGGACCAAAGAGGATAGAATGATGGGCAATGTCGGGATATTGACCCTTAACGCCGAAATGCACCACAAAAAGCGACGGCGACCACCGTTTGCGTTTCAATGATTTGGTTTGAGAAGCGCCCCTTTTATGCCCGGTGAGCAGCTTTTCATAGGTGTGCAGCAAATCGCCATTGGTCGCAACCGCATCGGCCTCTAAACGAAGGCCGCTTGCTGTGCGAACGGCGACGCTGCGGTTGCCCGCTGTTTCAATTTCTGCGACCGCATCATCCAGCCGCAATGTTCCGCCCAGCCGTTCGAAATGGGTCACCATGCCCGCGACCAGACGGTTTGTCCCGCCTTTTGCAAACCAAACACCGCCGCGTTTTTCAATAGTGTGGATCAAGGCATAGATGCTGCTCGTCGTCATGGGATTGCCGCCAACCAGCAAGGTTTGGAACGATAAAGCCTGCCGCAGTTTTTCGTTTTTCACATATTTGGACGCAATGGAATAAACGCTGCGCCATGCCTGATACCGGGCAAGGGCAGGCGCAGCTTTAACCATATCGGTAAAATTAAGGAATGCTGCTGAACCAAGTTTTTGATAACCCTCACGCTCAACACCTTTTGAATATTCCTGAAACTTTTCATATCCGGGCAGGTCATCGGGCGATAATTTCAATATCTCAGCGCGCAGTTCTTCTTCGTTATTGCTATAATCATATTGCGTGCCATCGGGCCAGTTCAGCCGGTAAAAGGGCTTAACGGGCATTAAATCAACATCGTCGGACAGCTTCGCCCCAGACAGCGCCCATAATTCTTCAAGACAGGGCGGGTCGGTAACGACCGTTGGTCCTGCATCAAATACAAATCCCTGCCGTTCCCAGTAATAACCGCGCCCGCCTGGCTTGTCGCGTGCCTCGATTATGGTGGTTTGTATCCCCGCCGATTGCAGGCGAATACCGAGCGCCAGCCCGCCAAAACCTGCACCGATAATTACGGCTGATGTCATTATTTCTTGCTCCTGATCGCGCGAAGGGCTTTGCCCATCGGCACAGGCGGTTTACCCGATACGATCCGCAATTTGTCCAACGCAGTGCTTTGGCCAGCGTAAAAGCGGGAAATCAGGTCGGCGTCCATACGGTAGAAACGCTCTAATATCTTATACCGTTCCCCTGTCGCGCTGGCGCGGAACATCATACGGTTGAGCATCCGGTAATATTTGCCATTTGCCCAATGGGCATCGGCGCGGCGTTTCATCACCATATGCAACCGGTCGCCATCCAAATCATCCTGCGCGGAGATAAAGGCGGCGGTGCGCACCGCATCGGGCAGGGAGTAGCTGGTTACCGGTTGAAAAAAACCGCCCCTTGCCCCCGCTTTTGCCACCCGGCCCGATCCGCTGGCCCAATAGCTGTCCAGATCGCCGCCCATCACCACGGGAAGCACGCCCGATTCCTCGCGCAGCACCCGTTCCACCTGCCAGCCATGCGTGTCGGCATATTCGGCAACACGCTGCGAATAACGGCTGCGGTCATGATCCGGCCTGTCGGAATAATAAGTGTCTTCAATAAACAGCTTATCCATGCCAAATGGCAGGACATAGACAAAGCGGTAACCGTCATGCTGGTCCACCGTAGCGTCCATGATGACCGGACGGGTCATATCGTGCGGTTCGGCCAGTTGCAGCAATTGTCCGGTAAATTTCTGCCACCCGCAATCAAGATGGTGAAGATCGCCGGGGCCACGGCAATCAATCACCCCGCCTGCGTTGATCCTTTGTCCGCCCTCCATCACCACCAAACGCGGGCTAACCGCCTTTACCATCTTGCCGGTTAGCAGGTTTTCCGCCGGAATGGAGCTGCGGATCACTTCGTCCAATCGTTCCGATTCCACGGAATAGTAAATACCGTCCAAAACCCGTTCATGCGCGGGAAAACGGACTTCATTGCCCGACCAGCCATAGGTGACCAAAGGCGCGGTGAGCCAGCGGTTTTCAGCGGCGATGTCGCTGGCGAAAAAGCTCCATATATGATTGCCGCCAAAATGCGTTTCCGCCTCAATCAACACGGTGCGCAGCTCCGGCCTTTGCCGGGCAAGCGCAAGTGCGATCAGGCCGCCCGAAAGACCGCCGCCGACAATTGCCAAATCGCATTTGATATGTTCCATTGCTGATGCCCTAGCGCGGCAGGCGGGGCAGGGAAAGGGTGATTTTCACTGTCTGTGAGTCGGCCGGTGAACAGGGGCGCAGATGCGGCCAAAAACTGCGCTGTTAATGTTACGTTCAAGTAAAAAATAAAGCTTATGAATAAAGGTCATCTGAAAATAACAACAGCTTCGGGATGAATGGGTATTTACCATAGACTGGTTGAAGTCACTCGCCGCATGGTTATAGATTGTTAAGGGAAAATCGAGTCTTTTAAGGCGGTGCCAAGGACGTGCCCCCATATCCTTGGCACAATTTCCCGAAAGGGCAACATTGCCCCGGGTCGCAAAATTAGGAGAATGAAATGTTACGCTTGAAACAGCTTGCCGCCCCCGCTGCGCTGTGTGTTATTGCTTTTTCCGCGCCGGTCATGGCGCAGGAAACAATCGAACAGCAAATACCGCCGCCAGGAAGTGAAACCCCCGCAGACGCTCCGCCATCGGATCCGGCAGCTGAGCCTGCGCCAGCCGAGCCTGCCCCAGCTGAGCCAGCACCCGCAGAAGCAGCGCCATCCGGGCCGACCCCACCCACCAGCCGTGAAGAGCAAGTGGAACAAGTGGTTGAGGCCGAATTCCCCAGCTATGATGCCGACCAAAGCGGCGCATTAGATAAGGACGAATTCGCCAAATGGGTTAGCAGCTTACGGCAAAAATCGCTGGAGGCACAAGGCCGTCCCCCAGTGCCCGAAAATGAAATGGCGGAATGGACCAAAAACGCCTTTGCCAAGGCAGATAGCGACAAAAGCGACAATGTGTCGAAGACAGAGTTGAAAAGCTTCCTGATGGGATAAAGCGTTTCTTCTTCGCACCCTTTTTCCGGGGAAGCCCCAACCCCGGATTTGAGGACGCGGCAAGGTGCCGAGGATATCCCTCATTAACGGCAGCCGCGTCCTCAATATTCTGCTTTCATCCATGGATAACCGATTGTCACGGGCAGTTGTATAAGCTTTGATCCTTCGCCATAGCGGTTGGTGAAGGAGATAATGATGCCCAATGATAGCAAACCCAACCGCCGCCAGATGATCGGCGGCGCAGCTTTGTTGCCCTTTGCTCTGTCGGCGGGCGGGGCGGCGGCGCAAACGGCGCAAGGGCAGCCTGTGATCGGCAATCCAAGCCTGCCCGAACCAGCGGACAAGCGCATGGGCTGGGCCATTGTCGGGTTGGGCAGTTTTGGCGTGGGGCAAGTTATTCCCGGCTTTGTCAGCGCCCAAAAATCCCGCATGGCGGCCTTTGTGTCGGGCAATGCGGAAAAGGCAGCAATGATCGGGCAACGCTACGGCGTATCGCGTTTCTATAACTATGATAATTTTGACAGCATCGCAGGCAATCCCGATATTGACTGCGTTTACATTGTCTTGCCCGTGGGGCTTCACGCCGAATATACGATCCGCGCATTAAAAGCCGGAAAGAATGTTTTGTGTGAAAAGCCGATGGCCTCCACTCCGGCCGAATGCGAAGCGATGATTGCAGCGGCAAAGACAGCGGACAGGCAATTGGGCGTCGCTTATCGCGTGCATTTCGAGCCTGCCAATATCGAGGCGCTGCGCCGGATACAGGCAGGCGAGATCGGCACCATTCGCCATATTCAATGCGACCATGGCTTTAATGCTAATCCAGAGGCTTGGCGGCCGCATAAATGGCGGTTGGAAAAAGCGTTGGGCGGCGGCGGTTCGATGTATGATGTCGGCATATACGGGCTGAACACATCGTTGATGATGACCCCGGATGACCGTCCGGTTGCGGCGTCCGCCGTCTATGTCTACCCCAAGGATGATCCCCGGTTCAGGAAGTGGAGGGCGGTATCGACTGGCGGGTGACCATGGCAAGCGGCGCGAATATCAGCGGCTCCAGTTCCTATTGCTATAGCCCCTATACCAGCCGCCAGCATTATCTTGGTGAAAAGGCGTCGATAGAAATGATGCCCGCCACCACTTATTATGAAAATGCGCTTATCCTTGATGGCGGTGGACCCAGAAGGCATATTAACACCGCGCCCGCCATTCAGCAATTTGCCGCGCAAGTGGATGGCTTTAGCGAAGCGGTGCGCAGCAGACAGCCGCACCGCACGCCGGGGGAAATGGGCCTGCGCGATATGCGGATCATTACCGCGCTTTATGAAAGCGCCGATAAGGGCGGGGTGCCGGTAAAGATATAGGGGATAGCGCGGCACCGGCTGATCGGTTATGCGATAAATATGGGCTCGCACATCACCGCAATCACCCTCTCTGCGCTCGCCATGTCGGCGATTGTGGCGCTGCGCTATCTTGCAACCAGCGGCTTTTTGCCTGGCTTACGCGGCGGGTAAGGCCCGGTCTCTATGACCTGCTGCGGCCGCAGATAAAGCGGGAGATATATTGGTCGCTGCTCAGCGCGGCTATATACGGCGTTCCGGCTGGTGTGGTCGCTTGGGGGTGGGATAATTTCGGCTGGACCCGGATATATACCGACATTTCCGCCTATCCGCTTTGGTATTTGCCGGTATCGCTTTTCCTCTATCTGTTTGCGCATGACACATGGTTTTATTGGACGCACAGGCTTATGCACCGGCCATGGTGGTTCAAAATTGCCCATGCTGTCCATCATGAAAGCCGCCCGCCCACCGCATGGGCCGCGATGAGTTTTCACCCATGGGAAGCGTTGACCGGGGCTGTTGTCATTCCGCTGCTGGTTTTTATCATTCCTGCACATATCGCTGTGGTGGCGTCGGTGCTGACGATTATGACGATTATGGGCATCGGCAATCATATGGGGTGGGAGATGTTCCCGCGCTGGATCGTTCATGGACCATTAGGATACGGCCTGATAACAGCGACACATCATCAAAAACATCATGAGGCATATAGGGGCAATTATGGGTTATATTTCCGTTTCTGGGACAAGGTTTGCGGCACTGATATTGGGCTTGGAGATTTCGGCGCTGCTGCTTCCCGTCGTGCCAAGTCCGGCGGGTGCGGCTGAGGCAAAGGCGAATGTGACCGTTAGTGTCAGCAATTTGCGCAATGCAAAAGGGCAGTTGATGGTCTGTCTGACCAAAAACCCAAAGGCTTTTCCGGATTGCAGCAAGGATTCCGCAGCGCTGAAAAAACTGGTGCCTGCCGGAAATGCGGGGAATATTGTGTTCACCTCGGTTGAGGCGGGCACTTATGCCATTGCCATAGTGCATGATGAAAATAGCAACAATAAAATGGACTTGCGGATATTCATCCCGCGCGAAGGTTTTGGATTTTCGCGTAACCCCACAATCACAGTTGGGCCGCCCAAGTTCAAAAGCGCATCTTTTACCGTCGGCAACAGCAATGTGACACAGGCGGTGAAGATGAAATATATGCTATAACAAGCCGCTGCCCTGATGGATAATTTTACATTATTCACGCCGGGTTCAGCGA